>DATAUL010000507.1:0-6450 GCA_036268255.1 Solirubrobacteraceae bacterium
ATGGCGACGACTGAGCTGGCAACCCAGCAGCTTCTGATCGGCGGCCGCTGGACGGACGCCGAAGGGGGCCGGACGTACGAGCAGGCCTTCCCCTTCACGGGCGAGGCCGTGGGGATCGCGGCCGCTGCCGGCCGGCAGGACGCGCGCGCCGCCGCCGATGCCGCTCAACAGGCCTTCGGCGCCTGGGGAACCAGCTCATCGGGCAGCCGGCGCGAGATCCTGCTCAACGCCGCCGACCTGCTGACCGAGCGCGGGGAGCAGATCGCCCAGCTGGTCAGCGAGGAGACCGGCGGAGTGTTCGGCTGGGGCATGTTCAACGTCGGTCTCGCCGCCGGGATGCTGCGCGAGGCGGCCGCGCAGACGTACGGACTGGTCGGTGAGGTCATCCCCTCAGACGTTCCCGGCAAGCTGGCCATGGGCGTGCGCCAGCCGGCCGGTGTCGTGCTCGCGATCGCACCGTGGAACGCGCCCGTGATCCTCTGCACGCGCGCGCTGGCGACGCCCCTCGCCTACGGCAACACGGTTGTGCTCAAGGCCTCCGAACTGTGTCCTCGCACTCATGCCGCCGTCGTCAACGCGGTGGTCGACGCCGGCCTGCCGCCGGGGGTGCTCAATCTGATCACCAACGATCCCGCGGATGCCGCCGACGTGGTCGACGAGCTGATCGCCCACCCGGCGGTCCGCCGCATCAACTTCACCGGCTCGACCAAGGTCGGGCGGATCATCGCCGAGAACGCCGGGCGCCATCTCAAGCGCGTGCTCCTCGAGCTGGGTGGGAAGGCGCCGATGGTCGTGCTGCGCGATGCCGACCTGGATCGGGCGTCCGCCGCCGCGCACTTCGGGGCGTTCTTTCACCAGGGACAGATCTGCATGTCGACCGAGCGGATCGTCGCCGACCGCGCGATCGCCGCCGATCTCGCCGAGCGGATCGCCGCCCGCGCACGGGCGCTGACCGTGGGCGACCCGCGGGAGCCCGAGACGCAGATCGGCCCGCTCATCAATGCTGCCGCGGTGCAACGGGTCAGCGGTCTCGTGGCCGACGCGGTCAAGAAGGGCGCCACCGCGTTGTGCGGCGGCGAGGCAGACGGGCCGTGCTACGCCCCCACCGTACTGACCGGCGTCACGCCGGAGATGCGCCTGTACTCCGAGGAGTCGTTCGGTCCGGTCGTGACCATGATCGAGGTCGATGGTCCCGACGAGGCGGTGGCCGTCGCCAACGACACCGAGTACGGGCTGTCGGCGGCCGTGTTCTCCTCTGACGTGTCCGCCGCCCTCGAGCTGGCGCACCGGATCGAGAGCGGCATCTGCCACATCAACGACACCACCGTCCAGGACGAGCCGCAGATGCCCTTCGGCGGCGTCAAGGCGAGCGGATGGGGCCGGTTCGGCGGCCGTCAGGGACTGGAGGAGTTCACCGAGCTGCGGTGGATCACCGTCCAGGACCTGCCGCGCGAGTATCCGATTTAGGGTTCGCGCGGCGCGCGAACGGCGGCCAGCTCGTCGGCCCCGACCCAATGGCCGTGCTCGCACCGCAGCTCGGCGTGAACCCGCTCGCCGCACTCCTGGTGGTGCAGCTCGATCGGCGCTCGCCCGTCGGGCTGTAGCCAGCGGTCGCCCCACTGCATCAGCGCCACGAGCGCCGGCAGCAGCTCGGCGCCCATCTCGGTCAGGCGATACAGCTGGCGGGTGCGCGCGCCCGGCTCCTGGTAGGGCTCGCGGCGCAGCAGCCCAGCCGCGACCAGCTCGCGCAGGCGCGCCGAGGTGATGGGCTCGCTCAGGCCCGTGCGCTCGGTGAACTCGTCGAAGCGGGTCGCGCCGTAGAAGGCCTCGCGCAGCACGAGCATGGCCGAGCGGGTGTGCACCACCTCGAGCGTCTTGGCCAGCGAGCAGCGCGTCGCGGTCCAGCTGCTGCGGGGCTCGAGTGCCCCCGTCATGCGGATCGTGTTCTCCATGTCGAGCAGTGTAGCTGACTGAGCCTTAACTAAGCCAGCATGATAGGGTGCTGACTATGAGTCTCCTAAGCCAGCTTCCGCGCCGCCGTGCGGACGCCACTCCCACCCTCGTCATGGTCATCGTCTGTGCCGGTGTCGTGCTCGCCAGCCTCGACCTGTTCATCGTCAACGTCGCGCTCCCCGATATCGCACGTGACCTGCATACCACCTCGCTCTCGAGCCTGTCCTGGGTGCTCAACGCCTACGCGATCGTCTACGCGGCGATGCTCGTGCTGCTCGGACGGCTGTCGGAGAGCCACCGCCGCGAGAACGGGTTCCTGCTCGGCGTCGCGCTGTTCACCGCCGCCTCGGCGGCGTGCGGTCTCGCCGACGACCTCACGATGCTCGTCGTGTTCCGCGTCATCCAGGCGATCGGCGCGGCCCTGCTGACCCCGACCTCCCTCAGCCTCGTGCTCGCCACCACGTCTCCCGAGCGCCGTCACGGCGCCGTGCGCGCGTGGACCGCGATCGGCGGACTGGCCGCGGCGCTCGGCCCGGTCGTCGGCGGGCTGCTCGTGGCGGCCAGCTGGCGCTGGGTCTTCCTCGTCAACGTGCCGATCGGGATCGCCGCCGTGCTCCTGGGCTGGCGGCGACTGCCGCGAGTGGAGGGCCACCCCGTCCCGCGCCCCGACGCGCTCGGCGCCGTGCTGGTGACCGTCGGTGTGGCGGCGTTGACCCTCGGGCTCGTCAAGGGCAACGACTGGGGCTGGGGCTCGGCGGCGACCGTCGTCTCACTCGTCGGCGCGGTCATCGCGCTCGCGCTCTTTGCCCTGCACTGCGCTCGCCATCACAACCCGCTGATCGACGCCACGCTGTTCAAGGTCCGCACGTTCTCCGGCGCATCCGTGGTGGCCCTCGTGTTCTCGGTCGCGTTCGGGGCGATGCTGCTCTCGGTCGTCCTGTGGGATCAGAACGTCTGGGGCTGGTCGGCCCTCCAGACCGGCCTGGCCGTCGCCCCGGGGCCGCTGATGGTGCCGCTCTTCGCCTTCCTCGTCGCCGGCCGCCTGATCGCGCGCTTCGGTGCCGGTCCCGTGATCGGCGCCGGCGCGACGATCTTCGCGGCCGGCGTCGCCTGGTGGGCGCTGGCCGCCGGACTGCGTCCTGACTACGCGGGCGACATGCTCGGCGGAATGCTGCTGTCAGGCGTTGGCGTGGGACTGACGCTGCCGACGTTCATGGCCACCGGCGCCTCCTCGCTGCCCCCGCAGTCGTTCGCCACCGGCTCGGCGGTCGTCAACATGCTGCGCCAGGTCGGCCTGGCGGTCGGCGTGGCCGTGCTGGTGGCCGTGCTCGGCAGCCCGGGCTCGCCGACTGGTGAGCTGGCAGCCTTCCGCCACGGCTGGGAGACGATCGCGGGTGTGTCGCTGGCGGCCGCGCTGGCCGGTGTGGTGCTGCTCCGCGCGCCGCGTCGGGCCACGGCGACCGCGGGCGCGGCGCTGGCGACCGACCACTAGTCACCGACCAGCGGCGCGGACAGCTCGAGCAGCAGGCCACGAGCGACCGCCACCCCCAGCCGGGCGGCGGCGCGCGCGGGTCGAGGTCACCGCCGTCGCCCACGGCACCTATGAACTTGACCCCGCGCCCGGCGGCGGCACGACCGTCAGCTTCGAGTACGCCTGGCAGTCCGCTCCGGCGCTGGAGCGCATCGCGGCCCCGCTCCTAAGAGCGCTGATGCGCCGTGGGCTGCGGACGTCGATGGAGCGGCTGCGCGACACGCTGGCCGCGCAGCAGCCGGCTATGGCGCCTCGGGCAGGCTGAGCCCCCGGTCGGCCACGGGCGCCGACTGCACGATCGAGGAGGTCGTCTGCCCGTGAACCGCGAAACCATCGATGACCTCCTCCAGGTGCTCGACCGAGCGCACGTGCGCGGTCATGATGAAGCAGTCCTCGCCCGTGATCCGCCGGCAGTCGACGACCTCTGGGGTCTCCCGGGCCAGCTGCGCGACCTCGTGCAGTTGCCGCGGCGCGGGCCGGATCCGGATCACCGCGCTGAGTGTGTATCCCAGCGCACGCGGATTGAGTGTCGCGCGATAGCCGAGGATGACCTCGTCGCGCTCGAGGCGGGCCAGCCGCTCGGCCACCGCCGGGGCTGACAGGCCCACCCGACGACCGAGCTCGGCCAGGCTGAGGCGTGCATCGTCCTGAAGCTCGTTGAGCAGCCGAAGATCGGTTGCATCCGGCATCTGCCTTTGATTCATAGGCATGCTCCCCAGCCTACCGTGTATTTCACCTGTACGGGGGACGTCATCTCCACCACGCTCACAGGAGATGCGACGACCGCCGCCCCACGCCTATTTCGTCGTCAGCGCGGTCTTTCACTACCTCGGCCCCTCGTTCGCCGTGCTGCTGTTCGCGCACGTGCCTGTGCTCGGCGTGGCGTGGCTGCGAATCGCCTCCGCCGCTCTGATCTTCGCCGTCTGGCGCCGGCCGTGGCGGACGTTTGCCGCCCTGGGTGGGGACGCCCGGCGGCTGCTGATCGGCTGGGGCGCCGTGCTGGCGGTGATGAACGTCTGTTTCTACTCGGCGATCAGCCGCCTGCCACTCGGCACCGTCGCCGCGATCGAGTTCCTACCGGTGATCGCCTTGGCGGCGCTGGGGGCGCGTACACCCCGCAATCTGCTGGCGCTGGGGATCGCCGTCCTCGGCGTGTACCTGCTGACCGACATACGTCTCGCCGGAGCCGCGCTCGGCTTCGTGTTCGCGTTCGCCAACGCGCTGCTGTTCGCGGTCTACGTCGTGCTCGCGGATCGCGTCGCCAAGCGGCCGCGGGTGAGCGGCATCGACGGGCTGGCGGCGGCGATGCTCGTCGCCGCCGCGGTCGTCAGCCCGATCGGCGGCTGGCGTGCCGCCACGGCGTTCGCGAACCCCGTCCTGTTGCTCGCCGGGATCGGCGTCGGCGTGTCCTCATCGGTCGTGCCCTACGTGACCGATCAGCTGGCGATGGCGCGCCTGCCGCGGGCGGCCTACGCGCTGATGGTGTCGCTGCTGCCGGCGCTGGCCACCATGATCGGCGTGGTCGTGCTGGCACAGATTCCCTCCACGGCAGAGCTCGCCGGCGTGGGGCTCGTCATCGCCGGCGTGGCACTTCACCGGGCACCGCAGACCTGAGGCGGTGCGCAACGATGGGCCAGATGCCCACCGTGCGCGCCGACACCCGCACCGAATACGCCGCACTGCTGCGCCGGCCCCGGTATCCGAGCTTCGTGTTGACCGTGTCGCTCGCGCGGATGACCGGCGCGATGTTCATCACCTCGGGGGTACTGCTCGTGCTCGGACGCACCGGGAGCGCCGGGCTGGCCGGCCTGACAGCGGCCGCCTCGACGCTGCCCGGAGCTCTCAGCGGGCCGGTGCTCGGCGCATGGCTGGACATCGCCCGCCGCCGGCGGGTGCTGATCGTCGCCGACCAGGTGCTGAGCGTCGCCGCGCTGCTGGCGATCCTCGCCCTCGCGGGACGCGCGCCGGATTGGACGGTCCCGACGGTCGCCGTGCTGTACGGCATCACACGCCCGTTCAGTACCGGCAGCTTCGTGAGCGCCCTCGCCGAGGTGGCCGGCCCGGAGTTGCTCGACCGGGCAAGCGCGATCGAGGCGACCAGCCTCAATCTGGGGATCGTTGTCGGCCCGGCCCTCGCCGGCGTGCTGGTGGGCGCGATCGGGGCCGCCCCCGTGATCGAGATCCAGGCAGCCCTCACGCTTCTGGTGGCGGTGCTGATCGCCGCCAACCCGGTGTTCGAGGCGCGCCCCGCCACGCGCGCGGAGTCGATGCGCCAGGCGCTGCGCGAAGGCACCCGCGTGCTGCTCGGTCATCGGCTGCTGCGCAACATCAGCGGGGCGTCGGTCCTGGCGAACTTCAGCTGGGGGCTGATGACGATCACCTTCCCCTTGTACGCCGCCCAGCGCCTGCACGCGGGCGCCCACGCGGGCGGCTATCTGTGGGCGGCGGTCGCGCTCGGCTCGATTCTCGGCACGTTCCTGCTGGCAGGGACCCCCTCGGCACGGCGGGTGGCTGCGTCCTACGCCGTGCTGGGATTGTCGGCACTGTTGTGGCCGTTCGCCGACACGCTGCTCGTCGGCTTTCTGCTGATCACGCTCACCGGCGTCATCGAGGGACCGGCGTACTCGGGCACGATTGCCCTTCGCCAGCGCCACGTCCCGGCGGCCGTCCGCGGACAGGTGTTCAACACCTTGGGGAGCCTGAGCCTGGGCGCCATCTCGCTCGGATCGGCCGTCGGGGGCCTGCTCCACCGGCCGATGACCACGTTTGCCGTGTTCACCGCGGTCAACCTGCTGGCCGCCGTGATCGCCGGCCGGGCCGGCAGGACGAAATCCCCTGATACGGTTCGGATCCCTGATACTCCAGCAGGCGGATAGGAGGAGCAACGTGAGCACTTCAGAGACCTCCGGCCTGGTCACCGACATGGCCGGGCTGCGTGAGCTGGCGGGTCAGCACGCCGGCTTCAC
>DATAUL010000508.1:0-9810 GCA_036268255.1 Solirubrobacteraceae bacterium
GCGGACACCGGCGAGGCGTCGTCACGGACGAACCTCGATCTGCCCGGTGATCAGCTCGCCCTCATCCAGCAGATCGCCGCCACCGGCAAGCCGTACGTCGTCGTGCTCATGAACGGCCGGCCGCTCACGATCCCGTGGCTGGCCGACAACGCCCCGGCGCTGCTCGAGGCGTGGTATCCGGGCACCGAGGGCGGCAACGCCGTGGCCGACGCCCTGTTCGGCAAGATCAACCCAGGCGGCAAGCTGACGATGACGTTCCCGTTCAACGTCGGCCAGATCCCGATCAGCTACAACGAGCTGCCCACCGGCCGGCCGTACGACGCGGGCAACAAGTACACGTCGAAGTATCTCGACGCGCCCAACGCCCCCGAGTTCCCGTTCGGCTACGGACTCTCCTACACATCGTTCACGCTGACCAACCTGCAGCTGTCGGGCAGCACGGTGTCACGGCACGGGACGCTGACGGTCAAGGCGACTCTGAACAACACCGGCTCAAGCCCCGGCGACGACGTTGCACAGCTGTACGTGCACGAGTCAGACACGCCGCTGCTGCAGCCCGTGAAGAAGCTCGAGGGCTTCCAGCGGATCACGGTGCCCGCCCACCAGTCAAGACCGGTGACCTTCACCCTCAACGCCTCGAACCTGGGCTACTACGACAACAACGGGCGCTTCGTGGTGACGCCCGGGCCGTTCGACGTCTACGTCGGCGACAGCTCGATGGGCGGCCTGCACGCCACGTTCACCCTGCAGTAGGCCGTGGTGCGCCGCCTCGTCAGCGCGCTCCTCGGCGCCGGCGCGATCGCGCTGGCGGCGGCGGCGCCCGCCGTCGCGCGCCCCGGGCTGACCGGCACCGACCGCGCCCAGCTGCGCCAGATCGCCCGCGACACCTGGCGGTTCTACGGCGCCGACGTCGATCCGGCGACGCAGCTGCCGATGGACAACCTCGGCGCCGGCGCGACCCAGGGCACCTACACGTCGGCGGCCAACATCGGCGTCTACCTGTGGGCGGTCGTCGCCGCCCGCGACCTGCACCTCATCGACACCCAGCGGGCGAGCTCGCTGGCCGCCGCCACGCTCACCGAGGTCCAGGGCCTCAAGCGCTACGACGGCCTCCTGTACCAGTGGTATGACACGCGCACTGGCGCCATCCTCCAGAACCCGGGCCAGCCCGACTGCACCGGGACGATCCCGGAGCAAACCGACAACTGCTGGTTTCTCTCGGCGGTCGACAACGGCTGGTACGCGTCCGGCCTGATCGAGGTCCGCCAGGCGCTGCCGGCTGTGCGCGACCAGGCAGACGCGCTGCTCGCGCCGATGAACTTCGGCCTGTTCTACGACGGCCGGCCCCAGACGAGTTGCAACACGAACGCGGAGCTGCCTCTCGACCCGCCGACCGGTCAGATGTACGGCGGGTACTACGTCGGTCAGGGCCCCGCCGGCTACCACAACGGCGCGCTGTACTCCGATCCGCGGATCGCGATCTACATGGGGATGGGCCGACACCAGATGCCCGGCGACGTGTGGTGGCGCACGTGGCGCACCGAGCCGCCGCAGCAGTGCTCCACCGACCCGGACTTCTCCACCCAGGGACAGTGGCCGACCCCCGGCTACTGGCAGACGTACACCGACCCGCAGTCGCACCGCAGCTTCCGCGTGTGGGAGGGCCACTACGTGTACCCCGACACCAACCTGCGCTTCATCCCCACCTTCGCCGGCGGGATGTTCGAGGGCCTGATGGCCGACCTCGTCGTCCCGGAGACGAGCTGGGGGCCGGAGAGCTTCGGCTTGGCCGATCGCCGCTGGGCCGAGGTCCAGCGCCGCTACGCCACCGACACGCTCGGCTATCCGGTCTGGGGCATCTCCCCTTCGAGCACTGCCGACGACACCGGCGGCTACGGCGGCTATGGAATCGAGGGTCTGCGCCTCGGCGCCGGTCAGGGACTCGCGATCTGCACCACGTGCGCCACCGAGGACGTCGTCTCCCCGCACGCCTCGGCGATCGCGCTCGCCGTGTTGCCCCGTGCAGCGGCCGCCAACCTGGCCGCGCTGCGCAGTGACTACCCGGGCATCTATTCACCCGACGGCGGCTTCTACGACGCCGTCAACCCGGTGACCGGCGCCGTCGGGCATCGCCGCCTCGTGCTCGACCAATCGATGATCATGGCCGCCCTCGATGACGCGCTCAACGACGGCGGCCTCCAGCGGTACTTCGCGCGCGATCCAGAGTCCTGGGCGGCCCGGCTGTACCTCGGCTACGAGCGAATGTCGCTGCGCTGATCGTTCTCCTGCGCCGCCCCGGCCACGAGCTCGCCGAGCTGCAGCACCGCCCAGATCCGCGACCGGTCCAGCAATACGTCCGGCTCGGCCAGGACGTCGCCGTCGACGACCACCAGGTCAGCCAGCCGGCCTGGTTGCACGGTGCCGATCTGATCCTCCAGGCCGATCGCCACAGCACCCACCGACGTGGCCGCCAGCAGCGCGTCTGTCACCGGCAGCCCGTGGTGGACCATCCGCATGAGCTCGAGCGCGGTGTCCTCGCCCGACACTCCGCCGCGATCTGATCCCAGCCCGATCCGGACCCCCGCCTGCAGCGCGGCGCGCATGCTCTTGGTGCCCTCTGCGAGGTTGTAGTTGGCCAGCTCGACGAGCCGCGGCAGCATGAACGGGTCGGGGGTCGCAGACGCGGGGTCGATCGCCTCGTTGACGCCGGCCATCCAGTAGTACCCACCGAGCGTCGGCACGAGGACCTGGCCGCCGGTCGCCATCCGCTCGAGCAGCTCGGGCCGCTGGTTGAGATACATCCCGTGCTCGATCGTGTCCATCCCGTGGTCGATCGCCGCGGCCGTGCCGTCCAGTCCCTCGACGTGGGCGGCCACACGAACACCCATCCGGTGCGCCTCGGAGACGAGCGCCGCAAACTCCTCGTCGGTCAGCTGTGTCGGATCGGGGTCCTCGAGCTCGTTGGAGCGCGCGCCGGTGGTCATCACCTTGATGAAGTCCGCTCCCTCGCGCAGCTGCTCGCGAACCGCCTTGCGCATCTCGTCCGGACCGTCCGCCTCGCGATACATCGCGCCGTAGAAGCGCCCGCCGGGGGCGGTGGACGAGATGATCAAGCCGCACGTCAACAGCCGCGGGCCGCGGAAGGCGCCATAGCGCATCGCCTGGCGGGCCTCCTGGGGCTGATGATCCTGGGAGCCGACGTTGCGCAGGGTCGTCACGCCCATGCGCAGGGTGTCGCGCAGCCCCGCCTGCAGGAAGTGGGCGCTGGTCCCGGGCAGCAGTGGCTCGCCGCCCTTGTCCGGCGTCGGCTGATGCCCCTGCACGTGGATGTGGAGATTGATCAGCCCGGGGATCAGCATCCGGCCGCCGAGGTCGAGCGTGCGCGCGCCCTCGGGAGCGGCCTCGGCGCCGCTGCCCACGCGCTCGATCACGCCATCGGCCACGAGCACCGCCGCGTTCTCGCGGACCGGGGCCCCGGTGCCGTCCCACAGCCGCGCCCCCGTCAGCCACAGCCGCCCGGGCGCGGGCGGCGGAGCGGCGATCAGCGAGGGATGACGGTGCGGCATCGACCGGCACGCTAGCGCGGAGCCCTACCGGCGCGCGGTGCGACCAACCCGGGAATGTAACCCGGCCGTATGGCCGCTATGCCGCTGTGAGGTGAGGTTCCACACTCGGTGGGTCCGCTTCCGGAGTGTCGGGCGCGTGGGGAAAGCCAACCTCGATCTCGAGCCCTCCGTGGCGACCGGCATGCACCTCGAGCGTCGCCTCGTGGGCGGCCGCGATCGCTGCGACGATCGACAGTCCCAGGCCGAGCCCCTCGTGGTGCCCGACACGGTCGGACGCGAGGCGCTGGAACGGCTGCAGCAGTCGCTGCACCTCCTCGGCGGGCACCAGCGGTCCCGTGTTGGCGATCGCCAGGATCGGCCGTCCGGCAGGCGTCTCGACGCGGACCCAGACGCGCCCGTCCGGGATGTTGTGGCGCAGCGCGTTCTCCAGGAGGTTGGAGACCAGGCGCTCGATCAGACGCTGGTCGCCGCAGATCGGAGCGGGATTGAGTGAGACGTCCACCTGCAGGCCCTGCGCGGCTGCCTCGAGGTCATGGGTTTGCAGCGCCTCGATCACGATCGCCGCGAGGTCGAGAGGCTCCGGGTTGTCGATGCCGCGCTGGCCGTGGGCGAGGCCCAGGAGCGCGTCGATCAGCTGCTCCTGCTGTCCGCTCTCCTCCAGCACCATTTCGCACGTCGCCCTGAACGTCTCGACGGTCGCCTCGGGGTCGCTGATGACCATCTCCAGCATCGCCCGTGAGACGGTCAGCGGCGTGCGGAGCTCGTGCGAAGCGTTGGCGACGAAACGCCGCTGAGCGTCGAACGCACCCTGCAGGCGCTCCAGCAGCCCGTCGATCGTGTCACCGAGCTGTCGCAGCTCGTCGCGCGGCCCGGGCATCGCCAGGCGCTCGTAGAGATTGACCTCGGAGATCTGCTGGGCGGTCGCGGTCATCGTGCGCAGCGGGCGCAGCACGCGGCCCGCGACCAACCAGCCCAGCGCACCCGAGATCACGGCCATGATCGCCAACGCGATCGCGGACTCCAGCTGCAGCTGGTGCATGTCCGCGATCCGCTGGCCGGAGCCTCCGAACCTGACCGCGGCCTGGCCATTGCTCGTACGCAGAAACTGGCGCAGTCGAGGGGGCAGAGGCGGCGCAGGCCCGATCCGGCGAGGGAAGGCCCGCTTGGCGGCGGCCGCCGCCCGCTCGGTCAGCTCAGCTGCGGGTCCTTGAACGATGGAGAAGGCCCGGTTCGCCGGTCCCTGTGTATTGGCGCGGTCGACCAGCGCGTAGGTGATCGTCAGCAGCCCCGCGCCGCAGACGAGGAACAGCCCGCCGTAGAGCAGCGTTAGCCGCCATCGAACGGTGGCCTGGGGGTGACGCAGCCGGTGCCACACCGGGGCGGGCTTCCCGGCGAAGATCACGGCGGCGCGCCGATCCGGTAGCCGACGGGGGTGACGGTCTGGATCACCGGCGGGTCACCCAGCTTGGCCCGCAGCCGGCTCACGGTCATCCGAACCGTGTTGGTGAACGGGTCCGTGGCGTCGTCCCATGCCCGCTCCAGGAGCTCCTCGCTGGACAGCACCGCGCCCTGGGCGCCGAGCAGGAGCTCCAGCACGGCGAACTCCTTTGCGCCCAGCGCCACGGGTCGCCCTGCCCGGGTGACCAGCCGCCGGGCGGTGTCCAGCTCAAGGTCGGCGTGGACGAGCGTCGGCGCGAGCGCGGGCCGCGAGCGCCGGGCCAGCGCGCGGACCCGTGCGACCAGCTCGGCGAGGTGAAAGGGCTTGGGCAGGTAGTCGTCGGCGCCGATGTCCAGACCCTCCACGCGATCCTCGAGCGTGGCCGCCGCGGTCAGCATCAGTACCCGGGTTGGGCAGGCGTCCGCCACCAACGCCCGGCAGACCTCGTCGCCATGAACCCCCGGGAGGTCTCGGTCGAGCACGACGACATCGTAGGTGGCGAGCGCCACACGAGCGAGTGCCTCCTGGCCGTCGAAGGCGACGTCCACGGCCATGCCCTCGCGCCGCAGCACCTTCGCCACGGTTTCGGCGAGCCTTGGATGATCCTCGACCACCAGCACCCTCACGCCGCACTCCTCAGAGCAGAGCCTTCGCCGGCCCAGCATGCACGATGGCGCATAACAGCGCCATAACAGCGTTACGTCCCGGTTACGCCCGGGGCCGTACAACCTCGGTGGCATACGCCCAAGCCAGTCGAGGAGGGCCCGAGATGCACACGATGCACGCAGTTGTCCGGCCACGAGCGCACACGGCCATCGCGCTGGCGAGTGTGACCATCCTGGCAGCGGGCTGCGGCTCGTCCGGGCCGACGCCGTCCACGCCCACGACGCCGAGTCAGATCGCCCAGGCGGCGAAGTACACCAAGTGCCTGCGCCAGCATGGCCTGGCCGATTTCCCAGACCCCAAGCAGATCACCGAGAACGGCACGCCGACGGTGACGATCGCGTTCCCGTCCGGGAGCACGAACGCTCCTCAGTTCAACGCCGCCACCGGGGCCTGCAACCACCTCTACCCCTCCCAGCAGGGCGGCGCCAGACAGATCGCCGGGCCAGATGTGCCCGCCCACATGTTGGCCTTCGCGCGCTGCGTGCGCAAGCACGGGGTGGCGGACTTCCCTGATCCCCCCACGCTCGGGTCGGGTACCCACCGCGGTCCGCCGTTCGCGGCCGTCGATTGGCGCTCGCCGACCGTCCAGGCGGCGGCCAAGGCGTGCATCCCGGCCTCTCACGGCGTGATCACGCCCGAACTACTGCAGCGTTTCGAGAATGTGAATCCGTGATCCAGCGGTGGCGCGTCGTCGTGCTGGCGTTGGGCGCGCTCGCCGCGGTGGTGGTCGCGATCGTGGTGGTCATCGAGAGCACGAGCGGGTCGAGCTCGGCGTCGGGGGACACCGGGAAGGCGGCGTCGGCGAGCGCCGCGACGGTCAGGCGGCGAAACCTCGTCGCGTCCGACACCGAGTCGGGCACGCTCGGCTACGCGGCAGCTCAGACGGTGTATGACCGCCTGAGCGGCACGATCACCCGGCTGGCACCGGTCGGCCGCGTGATTCGCCCCGGACAGCCGCTCTACGAGGTCGACGACCGGCCGGTGGTCCTGTTCAACGGCTCGACGCCGGCGTTTCGCGACCTGGGCCCGAGCGTGAGCCCGGGCCCGGATGTCCTGGAGCTGAACCGCGATCTGCGGAGGCTGGGCTTCGATCCCGAGCATCTGATCACCATCGACGACATCTGGCAGACGGCCACGACCGATGCCGTGGACCTGTGGCAGGAATCGCTGGGAGAGACCGCGACGGGCATGATCGCGCTCGGGCGGGTCGTCTTCCTGCCCGGCGCGCAGCGGATCACGGGCGTGGACACGGTGCTCGGATCGACCGGACAGAGCGCCGGTGGGTCGTCGGGGTCGGGGTCGAGCGGCGCGTCGACGACGGCGATCCCCCGGCCGGAATTCGTCGCGACGGCGCCCAGATCCTCGAACGGCGCGAGCTCGGGTGACTCGGCAGCCATTCTGTCGGCGCTCAGGGCGCTGCTCAGGGCCGAGGCCGCGCAGCTCAAGCGCGAGCGCAAGTCGTCCTCGTCGAGCGCGTCGAAGGGCTCGGGTGGCGATGCGCCCGCCCAGGCGATCCTCCAGACGGCCTCGACCAGGTTGGTGGTCAGCGTCCCCCTGGACGCATCGAAGAAGAGCGAGGCGGTGCTGGGCGAACGCGTGACCGTCGAGCTGCCCGACGGCACCACGTCCAAGGGCAGGGTCACGGAGGTCAGCCCGGTCGCCCAGAGCAGCACCTCGGCCTCGAACTCCGGGCCAGGCGGAAGCGGCTCGTCGGGGGCGTCGTCGGCCACGATCCTCGTGACGGTGGCGCTCACCGGCCACCATTCCTCGCTCGCGGGGTTAGACCAGGCAACCGTGAGCGTCAACTTCGTGCAGCAGCGGGCCCGGCACGTGCTCTCGGTCCCGGTGACGGCGCTCCTGGCGACCGCCGGCGGCGGCTACACGGTGCAGGAGGCGGCGGCCCCACACCGGCTGCTCGCGGTCACCCCCGGGCTGTTCGCCGCCGGTTACGTGCAGATCTCCGGCGCCGGCATCCACCGGGGCCTGCGGGTCACTGATTCCCAGGGGTGAGCGTGTCGGCGCTCCGGCTCAGGGAGGTGACCAAGCGCTACCCCGGGGGGGTCGAGGCGCTGCGTGGCGTCAGCGTCGAGATAGCCGCCGGCGAGCGGGTCGCGGTGGTCGGCCCCTCGGGCTCGGGCAAGACGACGATGCTGACCGTGCTCGGCACCTTGGAGCGAGCGACCGCCGGACACGTCGAGGTCGCGGGGCAGGATGTCGTCGCGGCGTCGGACGGCGGGCTCGCGGGGTTGCGCGCGCACAAGCTCGGTTTCGTGTTCCAGGGCTTTCACCTCCAGGACGCCCTGACGGCGCTCGACAACGTGGCCAACGGAATGCTCTACACGGGCGCTCCCGCGCGCGTGCGGCGAGAGGCGGCGCGGACCGCCTTGGAGCGGGTCGGGCTCGCTCACCGGCTCGCGCACCGGCCGGCGCGGCTCTCGGGAGGCGAGCGCCAGCGGGTGGCCATCGCCCGCGCGATCGCCAAGCGCCCCGTGATCGTGCTCGCCGACGAGCCGACCGGCAACCTGGATTCCAAATCCGGACACGAGGTGATCGCGCTCCTGCACGAGCTCGCCGCGGACGGCGCCACCCTGGTGCTGATCACCCACGACCAGTCGATCGCCGAGACCTTTCCGCGCCGGATCGTGATGAGCGACGGCGAGATCGCCGGGGACGAGCGGCGATGACCGCCGCTGCGGCGCGCTCGCGGATCTCGCTGCGCCGCCGTCGCGCCGCGGACGCATCGCGGATCCCGCCCCGGGAGCTGCTCTCGGTCGCACTGCAGGGAATCCGTACGCGAAAGCTCCGCGCGTTCCTGTCAGCGCTGGGAATCGCGATCGGGATCGGGGCGATGGTCGCCGTCGTCGGGGTCTCCGCCTCCAGCCAGGCCAACCTGCTGGCGCTGATCGACCGCCTGGGCCCCAACCTGCTGACGGTCTCGCCCGGCCAGACCTTCAGCGGTGATGCCGCCGTGCTGCCCACCACCGCGGTCGGCTCGATCCTGCACATGCGCTCGGTCCAGCAGGCCTCGGCCGTCTACCAGGTCTCGGCGGCCAATGTGCTCAGAACCCCATACGTGCCCGCCAACGAAACCGGCGGAATCGGCGTGGACGCGACGGATCCCGAATTGCTCGCCGCGGTCAGTGCCAAGCTCGCCACCGGCCGGTTCATCGACCCCGCCAACCAGCGCTACCCGGTCGTCGTGCTCGGAGCGCAGGCCGCCGCGACCCTGCAGATCTTCCGCGTCAACGCTCGCCTCCAGGTGTTCCTGGGCGGCACCTGGTTCACCGTCATCGGAATCCTCGAGCCCGTGACCCTCGACTCCACCCTGGACAGCACCGCGTTCATCGGCCTGCCGGTCGCCGCTCGACTCTTTCAGACCCGGCCCAATCCGTCGGAGATCTACGTCCAGGCCGGCGAAGGCCAGGTCACCCAGACCGCAAAGCTGCTGCCCGCCACCGCCGACCCCCAACAGCCCGACGGCACGCAGATCGGCGTGCCCGTCGACGCGCTGAAGGCCCGCGCGGCCGCCGCGGGACAGTTCACCACCCTGCTGCTCGGCCTCGGGGCGGTCGCCCTGCTGGTCGGCGCGATCGGGATCGCCAACATCATGGTCATCTCCGTACTCGAGCGCCGAGTGGAGATCGGTCTGCGCCGAGCGCTCGGCGCCACCCGGCATCACATCACCCTCCAGTTCCTCACCGAGTCAGCACTGCTCGCCGCCCTGGGAGGCATCGCCGGGCTGGTGCTGGGTGCGCTCGCCACGCTCGCCAACGCGCTGGGCCAGAACGAGCCGATGGTCATCCCCACCTACGTGCTCGTCGCCGCACCCGCGGCGGGACTCGCCATCGGCGTGCTCTCCGGCCTGTACCCGGCCGCCAAGGCGGCCCGCCTCAGCCCGACCGAAGCCCTGCGGACGGTCTGATCCCTCTTGACCCCCCGCGTGCGGCACTATTCACCGCCATGTCGCCCGACGAACCCAACCTCGGCCACGGCGCCACCCACAGCGCCCGACTGCTGATCTCCTGCCCGGACGGGCCCGGGATCGTCGCCGCCGTGGGCTCGCTTCTCTACGAGATGGGGGCCAACATCGTCAGCTCCGACCAGTACTCGACGCACCCCCAGCGTGGTTCGTTCTTCATG
>DATAUL010000509.1:0-4538 GCA_036268255.1 Solirubrobacteraceae bacterium
GACGTCGGCGACGACGCGATCCTCAAGCTGGGCGACTGGATGTTCCTGCTCGACAGCGGCTATGACTGGGACTACCTCGTCGAGCCCCAGGAGAAGGGCAACAGCTTCCTGCGCCATGCGCGTGCAAAGGTGCTCGGCGGCTGCTCGTCGCACAACTCGTGCATCGCCTTCTGGACCCCGAAGGAGGATCTCGACGAGTGGGCCGCGATGGGCCTGAAGGGCTGGAGCTCGGCCGACTGCTGGCCGCTGATCGCGCGGCTGGAGACCAACGACGGCCCCGGAGACCACCACGGGCGAAGCGGGCCGGTCAACATCATGACGATCCCACCCGAGGACCCGTGCGGCGTGGCGATCCTTCAGGCCGCGGCCCAGGCGGGGCTGCCGACGAGCCGCTTCAACGAGGGCTCCACCGTCACCAACGGCGCAGGCTGGTTCCAGATCAACTCCTCCACCGACAACACGCGGATGTCGGCCTCACACGCCTACCTGCATCCGATTCTCAACAGCCGCCAGAACCTTGAGGTCAGGACGCATTGCTGGGTCAAGCGCGTCGTCATCGAGAACGGTCGCGCGACCGGCGTCGAGTACCTGACGCCCGACATTCTCACCCAGGCGAGCGTCACCGCCCGACGCGAGGTGATCCTCTCCGCCGGGGCGATCGACACTCCCAAGCTGCTGATGCTCTCCGGCGTGGGGCCCGGCGATCACCTGCAGGAGTTCGGGATTCCCGTCCTCGTCGACTCCCCGGGCGTCGGCGCCAACCTCGACGATCACGTCGAGGGGATCGTCCAGTGGGATGCCAAGCGCCCGATGGTCCGCCAGTCGACGCAGTGGTGGGAGATCGGCCTCTTCTCCACCTCCGAAGAGGGTCTCGACCGCCCCGACCTGATGATGCATTACGGGTCGGTGCCGTTTGACATGAACACCGCACGGTGGGGCTATCCGACGACCGAGAACGGCTTCTGCCTGACGCCCAACGTCTGCCGTGGGCGGTCGCGGGGCACGGTTCGCCTGCGCTCGCCCGACTATCGCGACCGCGCTCGCGTCGATCCGCGGTACTTCACCGATCCCGACGGCCACGACGAGCGCGTAATGGCGTTCGGCATGCGCCTGGCGCGCACGATCGTCGACCAGTCGGCGATGTCGGAGTGGGCCGGCGCCGAGCTCGCTCCCGGGCCCGACGCCCAGTCAGACGACGAGTTGATCGACTACATGCACAAGACGCACAACACCGTCTATCACCCGGCGTGCTCGGCCCACATGGGCCCGGACTCCGATCCCGAGGCGGTGCTGGACGCCCGGCTGCGGGTACGCGGGGTCCAGGACCTGCGCGTCTGCGACGGCTCCGCGCTGCCGTTCCTGCCGGCGATCAACCCCTGCATCACGACGATGATGATCGGCGAGAAATGCGCGGACATGATCAAGCAGGAAGCGGCGGCGACCGCCGGGACGGCAGTGGTCTGACCTCGGCGCCGGAGATCGCGCGCTTTCTGCGCGAGCATCCGCCGTTTGACGCTCTGGACCCGCGCGACGTCGCCCGCGTCGCCACCGCCGCCGAGCTCGAGGAACACCCGGCGGGCGCGACGATCTTCTCCCAGGGCGCCGAGCCGCCCGCGCACGTGCGGATCGTGCGCTCCGGATCGGTCGAGATCCTCTCGGAGGGGCGCGTGCTCGACCTGGTGGGAGTGGGCGAGATGTTCGGCCACGCCTCGATGCTTTCGGGCCTGCCGACCGGCTTCGAAGCGCGTGCGGCACAGCCGACGACCTGCTACCGGGCGGGGATGGAGCTCGTCCAGGAGGTCCTGGCGGTGCCCGAGGGGCTGCGCTACGTGGCCCGCTCGCTGTTGGCCCAGCCGACCGACCTGCACGTCCTGGCCCGGGAAACCAACCCCACCCACCCCAACGTGGCTGACGCGCCCGTGGCGAGCCTGCTGCGCTCGCCGGCAGTGGTGTGCGCGCCGGAGACGTCGATCCGCGCGGCCGCGCAGCGGATGAGTGATGCCGGTGCTAACGCGATCGTCGTCGATCTCGCTCCTGTCGGGCTGGGCATCCTCACTGACCGCGACCTGCGCACGCGAGTGGTCGCCGCCGGACTGGGCGCCGACGCGCCCGTGTCGGTCGTCATGTCGGCGCCGGCGTACACGTGCTCGGCGGACCGGACGGCCGGCGACGTGCTCCTGGAGATGCTCGATCGCGGGCTGCGCCACCTGCCGGTCGTGTCGGCCGCCGGCGAGCTGCTGGGGATGATCGAGGACATGGATCTGGTGGCGGCCCGGACGCGGTCCTGGTACTACCTGCGCCGGCGCATCGCCGCGGCGGCCAGCCCAGGTGACCTGGCCGACGTGGCGCGCGAAGTGGGGCCGATGGTCGTCTCCCTGCACGAGGCTCAGGTGGCCGCCGCCAACGTGATGGCCGTCTACGCGGTGTGCGTCGACGCACTCACGCGGCGGATGCTGGAGCTGACCGATGCACGTCCGCACCGTGTGGGCGTCGATTTCGCGTGGCTGGCGATGGGCAGCCAGGCGCGCCGCGAGGCGCTTCCCAGCTCCGACCTGGACTCGGCCATCGTGTACTTCTCCGACGACGACGGGGTACGCGACCGGCTGGTCGCCGTCGGCCGGCTGGTGCTCGACGGCCTGCAGGCGTGCGGGCTGCGTCTCGACGAGCACGGCGTCAATGCGTCAGCGCCGGCGTTCGTGCGCTCGGTCCACTCGTGGCAGCGGGAGGCCCGCAGTTGGCTGGCGGACCCGACGCAGGAGAAGGCACTCGTGCTGTCCTCGGCGGTCGTCGACAGCCGTCCTGTTTGGGGCGTGCACACCGGTACTCCGGTGGCCGACACGTTCGCGCTGGCCCCGGACCATCCGGCGCTGCTGCGGCTGATGGCGCGCTTCGCCCTCTCCCAGCGCCCGCCGACCGGCTTCCTTCGTGGCCTCGTCGTCGAGCACTCCGGCGAGCACCGTGGACGTCTGGACCTCAAGCGCGGGGGATCGGTCCCGATCGTCGCGCTCGCGCGCTGGGCCGCGATGTCGGCGGGCGTGACCAGCGCTTCGACGGCGGCGCGCCTGCGGGTCGCCAGCTCCGCCGGAACACTCGCGGTGGCCGACGCCCACACACTGGCCGACGCGTTCACGCTGATCAACAACGTGCGCCTCGAGCATCAGGTGCGCCAGCTGCGGGCCGAGGTCGCGCCGGACGACTACGTCGCCCCCGACGAGCTGAGCCCGCTCCGGCGCACGCAGCTCAAGGAGACGTTCCGGGCGGTGGCCGACATCCAGAAGCGGGTGGACGGTCAGCTGCGTCTGGGCGCCGGCTGAATCGCCGCGTCATCGCGTACCGTGCGGGGTGATGGCAGGGAACGGTTCAGCCGAGCAGGCGATCGTCGTGCGCGGCCTGGTCAAGGCGTTCGGGGAGGTGCGCGCGCTCGGCGGCATCGATCTGGAGGTTCGCCCCGGCACGGTGCTCGGGCTGCTCGGCCCCAACGGGGCCGGCAAGACGACGCTCGTGCGCGTGCTCGCCACGCTGCTCACGCCTGACTCGGGGACCGCGACCGTCGTGGGCCTGGACGTCGTCGCCGACGCCGCCGCGCTGCGCCACCGGATCGGGCTGGCCGGTCAGTACGCGGCGGTCGATGAGAACCTGACCGGTCTGGAGAACCTGACGATGGTCGGGCGGCTGTACGGGGCCTCGCGCCGGGAGGCCAAGGCGCGCGGCCAGGACCTGCTTCTGCGCTTTGACCTCGTCGACGCCGGCGACCGAGTGACGAGCACGTACTCCGGCGGGATGCGTCGCCGGCTCGACCTGGCGGCCGCGCTGGTCGCAAAGCCGCCGGTGCTGTTCCTCGACGAGCCGACGACCGGCCTTGACCCGCGTAGCCGGATCATGCTGTGGGAGACGATCGAGGGCCTCGTGGCCGAGGGCACCACCGTGCTGTTGACCACGCAATACCTCGACGAGGCCGACCGGCTGGCCGACTCGATCGTCGTCATCGACCACGGCCGTGTGATCGCCCAGGGAACGTCGGATGAGCTCAAGGACCGGGTCGGCGGCGAGCGGTTGGAGGTCTCGCTCGAGGACCCCGCCGACGCCCCCGCGGCGATCCGGGCGCTTGCGCCGATGGCCGAGGGCGAGGTGACGAGCCGGGGAACGACGGTGATCGTGCCGGTCCGCTCGCGCCGGGGAGTACTGGTCGAGGCGGTCAAGCTGCTCTCCGATGCGGGGGTGGGGGTGGAGGACGTCAACGTCCGCCGTCCCACGCTCGACGACGTCTTTCTATCGCTCACCGGCCACGCAGCCGAGGAGGCCGCCGAGGCACAGAGCGCGCAGGCGGAAGCGACGGCATGAGACGGCTCGTCACCGACACGCTGATCATCGCGGAGCGCAACCTGATCCGGCTGCCGCGCCGGCCCGAGCTGCTGCTCGCCTTCACCGTGCAGCCGATCATGTTCACGCTTCTGTTTCGCTACGTGTTCGGCGGGGCGATCGACACCGGCGGCGTTCCCTACGTGGACTTCCTGATCCCCGGGATCGTCGTGCAGACG
>DATAUL010000510.1:0-3709 GCA_036268255.1 Solirubrobacteraceae bacterium
AGCGCAGGCGTGGGACTTCTGCTGTACCTCGTCTTCCTGTTCGTCATCGGTCTGATCGTCGGCGGTCTCGCGCGGCTGCTCCTACCCGGGCCGGATCCGATGGGGATCGGCATGACAGCAGTCGTCGGCGTCAGCGGCACCCTTGTCGCCGGGCTGTTCTCGTGGTACGTGCTGCACCGCCACGGCGGGGGGCTGGTGCTGTCGGTCCTCTTCTCGATGTTGCTCGTCTGGCTCTACCGCCGTTCGCAGACTGGTCGCGGCCACCGTCGCTAGCGGCACTACTTGACGGCGGCGGCGGCGGGCTCCATCCGCTCTGCAGCGTCGACCTCGGCGTCGGCTCGGAGGCCGGCGCCGCCGAGGGCGATCGTCGCCTTGGCCGTCACCAGGTGGTAAAGGATGAGGAGCTGGACGAGCGCCAACGACTCCGAGCGGTGCAGGTTGGTCCCGATCGTGTACTCGCCGAGGCGATCGGAGCGGAGGTGCGTGGCGAAGTGGAGCTTCTCCCAGATCGCCTCCTCGATCTCGGCGGCGACGTTGCGATCCATCCTGCCCGGAACGCCGACGTGTCGCTCGGTCCCGACTTCGCGCAGCGTGATGCCGCGGTCCCCGTCGCCGGTAAACGGAGACAGGTCGGGGTGGGGAAGCATGTCGCGGAGGATCATCTCCGCGTCCAGAGCGTCGGGATCGCCGTTGTCGTCGGGAGGCTGGAAGGCGACGACCATGTCGGCGTGGCGCTCCTGCGGTCGGATGAACTCCACCGAGTCAGACTCGCGCTTGTCGAGCTCCTTGAGCACCTGATCGGTGGTGTATCCGCGACGGGAGGTGTCGCGCTGCACCTTCCACCGCCGGCGAAGCTCTTCGGGAGGCGCCAGGTAGACGCGGACGTCATAGCAGCGGCGCAGCTCAGCGGTGTGATACCCGAGCAGGCCCTCGACGATCGTGAACGGCTTGGGATCGACGTAGACCGGCGGGCCGAAGGTGCCGTCGGCGTGGACGTAGACGGGCTTGAGGATCGGTTCGCCCCGGCGCAGGTGGCCCAGATGCTGGGACATGATGTCCAGGTAATTGCAATCCGGACGCAGCGGTGTGATCTGACGCTCGGCGCGCTGCTTGCGGTCATAGCGGTGGTAGTCGTCGGTGGAGACGGCCGTCACCTGCTGCTCACCGAGGATGCGAACGAGCCCGCGGGTCATGGTCGTCTTTCCGGCCGCCGAATCGCCGACGACTCCGAGGATGATGGGGCGAGGCATGGCGTCCCTCCCTAGCTGGTGAGCGGTCTGCGCCGAGGCGCTTGCTGGTAGCGGTGTCTCCTAGGTTCCGACACTGGCTTCGGCCTCCGTTCTCGGCACCCGGGGACCGTCAGGCTCCTCGTCGGTGTCGTCAAAGACGGAGCTCTGGAGGATGTCATCGGGCTCGATCGTGACCAGATCGCGCTTCGTGAGCTTCCTGTGTGATTGAAACAGGCGGGTCGCCTGGCGCAAGCGGGCCCGCTCGATCGCGTTGCGGATGCTGCGCCCGTGGGCGAAGCGGGGCCGCAGCACCCGCGCCTCGATGTACTCGCGCAGGGCGCGGTCGGCGTCGTCGCTCATCTCATAGCCCTGTCGGTCGACCATCAGCCGCGCGATCTGAAGCAGCTCATCGACGTCGTAGTCCGGAAAGCGGATGTGGTGAGCGACGCGTGATCCCATGCCGGGATTCGCCTGGAAGAACTCCTCCATCCGGTCGCCGTAGCCGGCCATCACGACCACCAGGTCCTGACGCTCTGACTCCATCACCTGCAGCAGGACCTCGACCGCCTCCTGGCCGTAGTCGCGCTCGTTCTCCTGGCGATGGAGGTAGTAGGCCTCGTCGATGAACAGGACACCGCCGAGGGCGCGCTTGACGACGTCCTTGGTCTTCGGCGCGGTGTGACCGACGTACTGGCCGACGAGGTCGTCCCGCGTCACTGAGACCAGATGGCCCTTCTCGATGTAGCCGAGCCGGTGCAGGATGCTGGCCATGCGCAGGGCGACGGTCGTCTTGCCCGTCCCGGGGTTGCCGGTGAAGCTCATGTGCAGCGTCGGCCGCTGGGAGTTGAGGCTCATTTCCGTGCGGAGCCGGTCGATCACGAGCAGCGCGGCGATCTCGCGGATCCGCTGCTTGACCGGCGCCATCGCGATCAGATCGCGGTCGATCTCCTCGAGCACGGCGTGCACTCGCGAGCTGCGCACCACCGACTCCACGTCGGCCAGGCCGTCGGAGACCGCCGCCGAGAAATCGACCGCCGCGACCGCTGAGCCGGTGCGCTCACCGTCGGCGGGGCGGACGACCCTTCCGCCGAACTCGTCGGAGAACGACGGCGACCCGCGATCGCGTGAGCCGAAACCGCGCGTTCCGGCCGCCGGCTCGTCGTGGGCCTCGGGGTCGAGGGGCCGGCCCGTGGTGTCAAGTCCACGGGGCGCCACTAGGACTCGCCGATCCCTTCATCGCGCACGGCGCCGATGCCGTTCGCCGTCGCCCCGCCGTTCGCGTCTCGCTGGGGAGAATCCCGGCCCGGGGTGGCGTTCTGGACGGCCGCCGGATCGCGGGTGCTCGAGAGGTCGCCGCGGTTTCCGTAGCGAATCCCGACCGGATCCACGGTCGCGTAGGAGTGGATCGTGTAGCGCATCTGACGATCGGCCTTTTCCTGGCGCTCGAGACGGAACCCCGGCTCCTGCGCCGGCCGGTTGACCATGAAGCTGAGCCGCGACGTCTGACGCCCGAGCGAGCTGTCGTAGCAGACCACCTTGACGTAGTGGTTGGGGTACGCCTGGCGGCACGCCTGGATGTCGCGCATGGCGACGTCGGACTCACCGGGAGCCAGGTCGAACTCCGGCTGGTTCCACATGTCCCAGTAGCTGTTGCGGGGATGCGGATCATCGGTGTACTCGACCATGATCGCCCAGCCGTTCGCCAGCGCGTAGCGGAGCTGCGCCTCGATCTCGTCGTCGGTCAGGTCCTTAAGGAACGAGAACGTCCCTTGGGTGATCCTCATGACTATCTCCTCCCGTTGGTCTAGCGACTGACCGTGGGGGTGGCCACGGCGTCGGGGGTGTCGGTCGACTCGAAGTCGAACGTGATGTCCTTCCAGACCTCGAGTGCGGCGTCGAGCTCGGGGCAGCCCTTGGCCGCGCTGCGCAGGATGTCGGGGCCCTCGGAGTAGTAGTCGCGGCCCTCGTTGCGGGCCTTGATCATCGCCTCGACGGCCACGCGGTTGGCGGTCGCTCCGGCGGCGATGCCCATCGGGTGGCCGATCGTTCCGCCGCCGAACTGGAGCACGACATCCTCGCCGAGGTAGTGCAGCAGCTGGTGCATCTGGCCGGCGTGGATGCCGCCGGAGGCGACCGGCATCACCGGGGCGAGCGACGCCCAATCCTGATCGAAGTAGATCCCCGTCTGGGGGTCGGCCTTGTTGAAGCGCCCGCGGCAGACCTCGTAGTAACCCCTGATCATGTTGGGGTCGCCCTCGAGCTTGCCGACGACGGTCCCGGCGTGGATGTGGTCGACGCCGATCATCCGGCACCACTTGGCGATGACGCGGAAACTCACGCCGTGGGTCTTCTGGCGCGTGTACGTCCCGTGGCCGGCACGGTGGAGATGCAGGAGCATCCCGTTGCGCCGCGCCCACTTCGACATCGACTGCATCGCCGTGTAGCCGATCGTCAGGTCCATCATGATGATCACGCTGCCG
>DATAUL010000511.1:0-7583 GCA_036268255.1 Solirubrobacteraceae bacterium
GTGCGTCGTCCGCGTCCTCTCCGTTCTCCTCGGCGCGCACGATCAGGACCGGAACGTCTGAATGGTTGAGCGCGTAGTGGCTGACGCTCCCCAGCAGGGAGGCGCTCAGCGCACCGCGTCCGCGGGAGCCCATCGCGACGAGGTCGTACTTGCCGGTCTTGATCTGGCAGATGAGGGCGTCGCGGATCGGGTCCTCGGTGAGGATCGTCGTGACCGGAACCGAGTCGGGGACCTGGTCGACGGCGGCGCGCAGCGTCTTTTCCGCCTCCTTGTGCAGGTCGACGGCGAGCGGCTCGATGCCGGCGGCCGTCAGCGGGGTGTTGGCCCAATAGGGGGGTCGGGAGACGGCGGTCAGCAGCGTGAGCCGGGACCGCTGCGTCGTGGCGAGGTCGATGGCCTCGGCGAGGGCGCGCTCGGCGTGCTCGGAGCCGTCTACACAAACGAGGATGTTGTTGAACATGGCTACCGCCCTTGAAGATTTACTTGGCATGCCAAACAGTAGCATGCCAACGATTGCTAATCTGCGTTTGATGACGGCTGTCGGCGATCAGGCGCGCGAGGCGGTGTCCGTGACGGGGGACCGAGTGCCCCACGCGGACGCTGTCGCGGCCAGGGAGGAGCTGCGCGAAGCGTGCGCGGCCGCCGACGGCGACGCGTTCCTGAGCGCCTTCGACACGCTTGCGCAGGCGATCCGCCGCGCCCGGGGGGCCAACGCCCAGCCCAGCGACCACCTGCTGACCTTCTCGCAGTACGCGCTCCTGCAATCGCTTGACGGCTGCGCGACCGCGCGCGTATCCGACCTGGCCGGCGGCGCCGGCATCTCACCGTCGACCGCCACCCGGATCCTCGACGCGCTCGAGCGCCGCGCGATCGTGCGGCGCCATCGTTCGCCGGAGGACCGGCGCGGCGTCACGGTGACGCTCACCGACCACGGCCGGCAGATGCTCGATCGCCAGGCCGGCTGGATGCGCGGGCGCCAGCGCGCCTTCTATGAGCAACTGCCCGGTGAAGAACGCGAGCTGGTCGCCGATCTGCTCGTTCGCCTGGCGACGCTGATCGACGAGCTGGCCGCCGGACCTGACGGCTGAGCGCGCTCCGCCGGTACATTCAATCCGTGTCGGAGGCGATTTACCTGCTGGCGGATGAGGGCCAGCTCACCGAGTCGACGGCGGATTAGGTCGTCCGCGGCGCCTGTTCGTGTCGCCGGCCCCTCGAAAACCTCGCCCGCGGGCATACCCCCCGCCTGTCGGGTCTTTGGGCCCCGCCGCTGGCGCAGATCGCGCTGAGCGCGTGGAGTTGGTCGCCGTGAGCTCAACTCTTGACCTAGATTCGATCGTCGATCCGGCCGCCCAGCCGCCGGGCCGCCCCGGCGTTGTGGCCGCCTCGGTGGGCGTCAGCGTGCCTGAGCGCGTCGTCGCCAACGCCGAGATCGAAGCCCGCCTCGGCGTGGCCGAGGACTGGATCGCGCGCCGCACGGGGATCCACTCGCGCCGCGTGGCCGGGCCGCAGGAGCGACTCCAGGACCACGCGACCGAGGCGGCACGGGTCGCCCTGGCCCGCGCCGGTACCGATCCGGCGGACGTCGACCTCGTGATCGTCGCCACGAGCACGTCGGACGAGATCATGCCGGCGGCCGCTCCGCTCGTCGCCCACGACGTGGGCGCGACTCGCGCGGGCGCATTCGACGTCGGCTCGGCGTGCACGGGCTTTCTCTCCGCTCTGGCGGTCGGCGCGGCCCAGGTAGAGGCCGGCCGGGCGCACTGCGTCGTCGTCGTCGGAGCGGACCTGATGTCGCGGATCACCGATCCCGACGATCGCCCGACGGCGGCGGTGTTCGCCGACGGGGCGGGCGCGGTCGTGCTCGAGTCCACGTCGCAGGCAGGAAGGATTGGGCCGGTCGTGCTCGGCGCCGACGGCGCCGGCGCAGACCACATTCGCGTCGGCCGCGGCGAGTCCGACTCCACGATCCGGATGCTCGGCCACGAGACGTTCCGCGAGGCGGTCGCACGGCTCTCGCTCTCCACCCATCAGGCGGTCCGCGCCGCCGGGGTCAGCCTCGACGAGATCGACCTGTTCGTCTATCACCAGGCCAACGGGCGGATCCTCTCCGCCGTCGGGGAGCGGCTCGGCCTCACGGCCGAGCGCGTCGTCGACTGCATCGGCCAGTACGGCAACACGTGCGCGGCGACCCTGCCGCTGGCCTTGGCCTATTCGGAGCGCGAGGGCATGCTCAACGCCGGCGACCGCGTTCTGCTCGGAGCATTCGGGGCCGGTTTCACTTGGGGGGCAACCGTTGTGGAGTGGGGGCGCCCATGAGCCTCGCGCTCGCCACGAGGCCCAGCACAGACCAGCCGGTCACGCCGCTCGAGCGACTTGAGCTGCTGTGCGACCACGGGTCGCTGCAGCTCATTCGCTCCGAGGTGATCTCGCCGGTGATGGGGGCCAAGGCGCGCACGGGCGACGGCGTGCTCGGCGGCTCGGGGACGGTCGACGGCCGCCCGGTGTTCTGCTACGCCCAGGACTCGAGCTTCGCCGGCGGCTCGCTGGGCGAGCAGCACGCCAACACCATCGCCCGCGTGCTCGAGCTCGCCGGGCGCGGGCGCGCGCCGGTGATCGGCTTCGTCTCGTCGGGCGGTGCGCGCATGCAGGAGGGCATCGCCGCGCTCGGCGGCTACGGCCGCATCTTCCGGCGCACCGTGCAGCTCTCGGGCCGCGTGCCGCAGATCTCGATCGTCACCGGCCTGTCGGCAGGCGGCGGCGCCTACTCGCCCGCGCTCACCGACTGGGTGATGATGACCGAGGACTCGAGCATGTTCCTCACAGGCCCGGGTGTCGTGCGTGAGGCCCTCGGAGAGGAGGTCGACGCCGCCCACCTCGGCGGCACTCGCGTCCACGAGCGAAACGGCGTCTGCCACTTCGTCGCCCGGGACGACTTCGACGCCGCCCAACTGGCGCGCAACCTGCTCGGCTACCTGCCGGGTCACCGCGGCGATCCGCTGCCGCTTGCCGACCGCCGCCCGGCCGGAGGCGGTGACCTGGCGACGATCGTGCCCGAGGAGTCGCGCAAGGTGTATGACGTGCGCGACGTGATCGCCGGCATCGTCGACGGTGGCGAGCTCCTGGAGATCTCGGCTGGGTGGGCGCGCAACCTCGTCACCGGCATGGCCCGGATCGACGGCCGCCCGGTGGGCGTCATCGCCAACCAGCCGCGCTATCTCGGCGGCGTGCTCGACGTCGCCAGCTCGGAGAAGGGCGCGCGCTTTGTCTCGAAGTGCGACGCGTTCGGGATCCCGCTGCTCGTGCTCGTCGACACGCCGGGGTACATGCCGGGCACCCGCCAGGAGGGCGCCGGCGTCATCCGCCACGGCGCCAGTCTCGTACACGCGTTCGCGCAGGCGACCGTCCCCCGCGTGACGCTGATCCTCCGCAAGGCCTTCGGCGGCGCCTACATCACGATGAACTCCAAGGATCTCGGCGCCGACTACGTGTTCGCGTGGCCGGGGGCGGAGATCGGAGTGATGGGCGCCAAACCGGCCGTCGGCGTCATGCACCGCAAGGCGCTGGCCGTCGCCGAGGACCCCGAGGCCGAGCGCGAGCGCCTGGCCGAGCATTACGCCGAGACCCAGCTGCGCCCGCAGGTCGCCGCCTCGACCGGGTACGTCGACGAGCTGATCTCGCCTGCCGAGACGCGCGGCCGCCTCGTGTGGGCGCTGCACTCCCTCGGAGGCAGGGCATGACCGCCGCCTCCGGCGACGTACTGCTCACCGGCACCACCGGCTTCGTCGGGATGGAGCTGCTGGCGCGCTACCTCGAGCGCTCGCAGCGCCGCGTCATCGCGCTCGTGCGCGCCGATGGCCCGGAGGCTGCCTCGGCGCGGGTCGACGGCGTGCTCGAGAACCTGTTCGGCTCCCGCGCCCATGCGCACCGCGAGCGCGTCGAGGCGGTCGCCGCCGACATGACGCTGCCCGGCATGGGCCTGGCGATGCGCGTGCGCGAACAGCTCGCCGAGCGGGTGACGACGATCGTGCACAGCGCGGCGTCGGTGTCGTTCACGCTGCCGCTGCAGGAGGCCCGTCAGATCAACGTCGCCGGCACCCGCGAGATGCTCGACTTCGCCGAGCTGGCCCGCGAGCGCGGCGGTCTTGACCGCTACGGCCACATCTCCACGGCGTACGTCGCCGGCGATCACTGCGGGGGCTTCTGCGAGGGCGACCTCGATGTCGGCCAGACGTTTCACAACTCCTATGAGCAATCGAAGTTCGAGGCCGAGCAGCTCGTGCGCTCGCACACCGAGCTGCCGACGACGATCCTGCGTCCGAGCATCGTCGTCGGCGACCGTGTGAGCGGCTGGACGGCGGCCTTCAACGTTCTCTACTGGCCGCTGCGAGCGTTCGCCCGCGGGCTGTTCACGGCCGTGCCGGCGATCCCGACGGCCCCGGTCGACGTCGTCTCGGTCGACTACGTCGCCGATGCCGTGCACGCCCTCTGCGAGTCCGGCGTGGGCGTCGGGGCCACGTATCACCTGACCGCCGGGCCGCACGCGTCGACGATCGACGAGATCGCCGGCCTGGCCAGCCGATACTTCCGCCGCCCGCAGGTGCGGGTGCTTCCCCCCGCCGAATACGCGGCGCTGCCGCCGTGTGGCGCGGCCGAGCAGTCGGCGATCATCGCCGGCGCCCAGTACTTCCCGTATTTCTCCATCGGTGCGGTGTTCGAGTCCGAGGCCACGCGCGCTCGGCTCGAGCCTGCGGGAATCCGCGCGTACCCGCTGGGCGAGTACATGGAGCGGCTGCTGGACTTCGCGACGCGCAGCCGGTGGGGCAAGCGCCCGATCACGCGCGTCGACGCGTCCACGTCCTAGCAAGCGCCCCCCACGTGGGGGGTCATGGCCGGCGGCGGTTTGCCGCCGCGGCGAGCGCCCGGGAGACTGCGTGCATCGCTTCATTGGTCGACACCGCGCGCTTTCGCCCCGATGACCCCGACGCGCTCGTGCACGCCTCGCTGGCCTGCCCGGTGTGCCTGCGCAGCGATGACGTGGAGTGGGAGGGGAGCCTTCAGGGCTACGATCCATCGGTGCAATGCCGGTGCCCGTCTTGTTCACAGCAGTGGCGCGTGTACCTGGCGCCCGAGCAGGCGCTGCGACTGGGCCTGATGCCCGCGCACGCCGCCTGAGGCGCAGGTCGAACAACCCCCGGAGCCGCGGGGTGAGCGGCCCACGTGACAGGTGCGTGGCCGCCGACGAGTGGCTGATGTGGGCAGCTGAAGCGGAGGCTGGGCGATGAGCGCCGATGCGGCGAACGACGTCGCAACCGGCCTCGGCATCGGCGCCCTCGAGCTGTTCGTCGAGGTGCTCTCCCAGTCCGAGGCCGGCTCGACCGCCGATGACTTCTACGACCGCCTGTGCGAAGCGGTCTGCCGCCTCGCGCGGATGCGCCGGGCGATCATCTTCCGGTATGACAGCGCCGACCGCCGGGTCCGCGCCGCCGGCGCCCACGGAATGAGCATCGAGCCGTTCGCCGGCGCACACGTGACGGTCGAGTCGGCGCCGATTGCCGGACGGGCGCTGGCCACCGATCGCGTCGTCGAGGTCGTCGGTGACCTCGCCGGCGAGGTCACCGACGAGTTCGCCTCGGTCGTTGCCGAGCCGGCGCGGCTCGTATGCGCGCCGATGGCCGCCGCCGGCCGGGAGCTGGGAGTCATCTTCGCGGACCGGCTGATGTCCGAGCCGCCGCTGCAGGACGCCGACCGGACGCTGTTGTGGACGCTGGGCAAGGCCGCCGCGCTCGCCTCGGTCGCGCGCTCGGTGTCGACCCAGTTCGAGCGTGCCAGTCAGCTCGAGCAGCGCATCGACCTGGCGCGCGACATCCACGAGGGCGTGATCCAGCGCCTGTTCGGAGTCTCGATGGCGCTCGACGGCCAGGGCGAGCTGCCCGCGCCTGATCGCCAGCGCTGCGCCGCCGAGACGCAGGCGGCGCTCACGGACCTGCGCACGGCCCTGCAGCGACCGCTCGGACGAGCTCCCCGCGCCACCCGCACGACGCTCACCGCCGAGGTGCAGCGACTGGCGAGCGTTCATCCCGACCTCGGACTGTCGCTGGAGCAGGGGCGGGCGGGCGACGTGCCGTCGGTGCTCGAGCCGCTTGCGCAGTCGGTGCTGATCGAGGCCGTGCGCAACGCCCACAAGCACGCGTCGCCCAGCAGCGTCTCGGTGCGCGTCGGCCGGGCGGACGGCGCCTTCTGGCTCGAGGTCGTCAACGACGGCGTGGCCAGTGCGCAGCGGCGGGCAGGCATGGGCCTGCGGCTGGCCGCGCTCGAGGCGCTCCAGTTCAACGGCGTGGTCGAGTTCGGCGAGCGCCAGCCCGGCATCTGGCAGGTGCGTCTGGTCGTCCCCCACGGGGGCGACGATGAGTGACGAGTTGCCGATCGACGAGCTTGAGATCTCGACCGACGAGGACGGCGAGCGCAGCCCGGAGCGCCTGCGCGTGCTCGTCGTCGATGACCACGATGTCGTGCACTGGGGCTTTCGGCTGATGCTCACCCAGCAGCCGTGGGTCGAGCGCTGCGTCTCCGCCCTGTCCGGGGCCGAGGCGCTTGAGCTTGTCGTTCGCTACCGCCCGCACGTGGCCCTCGTCGACCTGTTCATCGGTGAGGAATCCGGCGCCGAGGTGTGTGAGCGCCTGCGCGCGGCCGAGCCGGCCACCCGCGTGCTGCTGTTCAGCGGCGCCGGGGAGATCTCGCCGCGGGCGGCGCGCGCGGCGGGCGCGTCGGGGTTTGCCTCCAAGGACTGGCCGGCGCGGCGGATCGCCAGCGCCGTGCGGATGGTCGGCCTCGGCAAGACGGTGTTCGAGCGCCATGATCGCCAGCCGGCGCTCGGTCTCTCCGAGCGCGAGCGGGCGGTGCTCGAGCTGATGGCCTCGGGCGCCACCAACCCTGAGATCGGCGAGGCCCTGCATCTGTCTCGGCACACCGTCAAGGAGCACTCGAGCGCCGTCTATCGCAAGCTCGAGGTGCGCAATCGCACCGAGGCGGTACAGCGCGCGCAGCGCCTGGGCCTGCTGCGCTGAGCGCCGGTACGGTGTGCGCCGATGGGTGAGCTGGATGCCGGCCTGAGCGAGATCGTCCGCTTCCTCGCCCAGCGAGCGCCGTTTGACACGCTCGCGGTCGAGGAACTGGCCGAGGTTGCCGCTCAGGCGGCGATCGAGTTCCATCTGCGCGGGGCGGTGATCCTGTCCGAGGACGGGGGACCGGTCACGTTTCTACGCGTGATCCACTCCGGCGGCGTCGACATCACCCACGAAGGGCGGCTGCTCGACCTGCTCGGTCCCGGCGACACGTTCGGCGATGTCGCGATGCTGTCCGGGCTGCCGCCGGGCTTCGAGGCGCGTGCCGCCGAGGACACCCTCTGCTACCGGATCCCGGTCGCCGTGGCCCGCCCGTTGCTCGACCGGGCGCGCCGGCGCGAGCTGCGCCAGCGGGCCGGTCCGGAGGGCCTGCAGCCGGTTTCCGGGCTGATCCGGTCGGCGACGGTGACCGCCAAGCCGTCGGAGAGCATCGGCACGGTGGCCGAGCGGATGACGCGCGCG
>DATAUL010000512.1:0-5324 GCA_036268255.1 Solirubrobacteraceae bacterium
GCGCGGACCTCGACGACCGCGACCCGGACTTCATTCGAGAGCGGCTGCCGCTCATGTGGCTGATTGCCAGCGTCTGGTACCGCGGCGAGGTCCGTGGCCTGGGCAACATCCCGGACGACGGACCGATCCTGATGGTGGGCAATCACTCCGGCGGCAACATGACCCCCGACACGGTGGTGTTCACGCTCGCCTTCAATACCTACTTCGGGGTCGAGCGACCCTTCTACCAGCTGGCCCACAACCTCGTGCTCTCGATGCCGGGGCTGGGGGCGCTGCGGAGATTCGGCACCGTCGCCGCGTCGCCCCGCAACGCCCGTCAGGCGCTGAGGGCGGGCGCCGCGCTGCTCGTCTACCCCGGCGGCGACTACGAGGTCCACCGGCCCAGCTGGCATCGCAACCGGGTCGACTTCGACGGCCGTCAGGGCTTCATCCGCCTGGCGCTCGACGAGGGCGTGCCGATCGTTCCCGTCGTCTCGATCGGGGGCCAGGAGACGGCGCTCTTCCTGTCGCGGGGCGAGGGCCTGGCGCGGCTGCTGGCACTCGACCGGATGTTCCGCCTGAAGGTGCTGCCGATCTCCCTTGCGCTGCCGTGGATTTTCAACGTCGGCGACATGCTCGGGCACATCCCGCTTCCCGCCAAGCTGACAATCGAGACACTCCCGCCGATCGATCTGCAGGCCGAGTTTGGCCCGGACCCCGATCTCGACGAGATCTACGACCACCTGATCCGCCTGATGCAGGACACCCTCGACGCGCTCGCCGCCGAGCGGCGGTTCCCGGTCATCGGCTGAACCGATGAGGACCTCCGCCCACACGACGATCGGGGCGCCGATCGAAACCGTCTGGGCGTTCGTCTCTGACCCCGAGCGCGCGCTGAGCCTCATGTCCGGGGTGACGCGGTGGGAGGTCGACGGAGACCAGGCGACCGGGCTCGGCGCCCGCTACCGCATGCTGCTGCGCGTCGGCTCGGCGGAGGTCGGCGGACTGATCGAGATCGTCGAGTCAGAAGCGCCCCGCGAACTCGCCTGGACGTCGGTCACCGGCGTGGACCAGCGCGGGCGCTGGCGGCTGCGCGCCGCGCCGGACGGCCGGACCCGCGCCGAGATCCGGCTCGCCTACGGGGTCGCCGGCGCCGGCATCTCAGGATGGCTCGCCGAGCGCCTGGCGGCGCCCTCGGTCAGCCGTCACCTGCGCAATACCGTCGCCCAGCTGCGGCGGGTGGTGGAGCACGAGCACTCGCGCGAGCAGGCCGCCCAGCGGCGCGCCGCCCGCGCCGGCTGACGACCCGGTCAGCCGGCGACCAGACGACCCGATCGGCCGGCGACCAGGCGACCCGGTCAGGTGGCGACCAGGAGGCTGAAGCGCACCCGCGTCCCGCGCGGGCTGTCGGCCAGCCAGATCCGCCCACCGTGGGCCTCGACGATCGCCCGCGAGACCGCCAACCCCAGGCCGGCTCCGTCACCCGTGCGAGCCGCGTCGACCCCGCCCCGATAGAACGCGCCGAACACACGCTCGCGCTCCTCAGGTGGGATCCCCACCCCGCTGTCGGCGATCTCCACCTCGATCCCCGCCTCGACCGGCTCGGCGCGGACGACGACGCTGCCGTCGGCCGGGGTGTGGCGGATGGCGTTCTGGATCAGGTTGAAGAGCACGCGCTGGAGCTTTTCAGGGTTGGCGCGGGCCGCTAGCAGCCCACAGGACACGCTCGCCGACACGACGACGCCCTTGGCCTCGGCCTCCAGGCGCATCGCCTCCACGGTCTCCCCCACGAGCTCGTCCAGCGCGACGCGCTCCAGCGACCAGTTGATGTCGCCGGCCTCCAGCCGCGCGAGCTCGAACAGGTCGTCGATCAGGGCACTCAGGGCATCGATGTGGGTTCGCATGCGGACGAGGTAGGCGCGCCGCAGGTCGCCGTCGACGATGTCGTCCCCGACCGCCTCGGCGAGCAGGCGCAGCGACGTGATCGGCGTGCGCAGATCGTGGGAGACCGCCACCACCAGGTCTCGCCGCGCGGAGTCCGACTGGTCGCGCGCCGCTTCCTGGCTGCCCAGCTCGTCGATCATCGCGTTGGCCGCGGCGGCCAGCTCCGAAAGCTCGTCGCGGCCCTCGGTGGCGATCCGCGCGTCGCGCTCGCCGCGGGCGACCGCCGCCAGGCCGTCGCGGATCGATCCGACGTCGCGCAGGATCCCGTTGGCGACCAGCCGCGTGGCGAGCCCGGCCAGCAGGCCGGCGCCGACAACGATCGCGGCGACGAGCACCGCCTCGTGATCAGAGAGGATCATCAGCAGCGAGACGGCCACGAGCGCGAGGAGCACGGGCGCCACGCCGATCGCCATGACAAGGACGAACTGCCGCGAGAGCGGCCCCGCGGCGAGGCGCAGGCGGGCGGCCAGGCGATTCATGGCGCGAACCGGTAGCCGACGCCCCACACGGTCTGGATGTGGCGCGGCCGCGCCGGGTCGGCTTCGATCTTGGCCCTCAGCCGCCGGATATGGACGGTGACCGTGGACGTGTCGGTGTAGAACGAGTACTGCCAGATGGCGTCCATCAGCTGGTTGCGACTGAACGCCTGCCCGGGGTGGCGGGCCAGGAACAGCAGTACGTCGAATTCGCGCTGGGTCAGCGACACCTCCTCGCCGCCGGCGAAGACGCGGCGGCCGTCGGGGTCGATCGTCATGTCGTCAAGCTCGATCGGGGCGTGCGGCGTGACCGCGGCGTCGACCCGCCGCAGCACCGCATCGACGCGAGCGACCAGTTCGGCGGGCGAGAACGGCTTGACCACGTAGTCGTCGGCCCCCAGGCGCAGGCCGATCACCCGATCTGACTCCTCGCCCTTGGCGGTCAGCAGGATGGTGGCGATCGGCGGCCCCTCGGCCTGGCGCATGCGGCGCATCACCTCGAGCCCGTCGATCCCGGGGAGCATCAGGTCGAGCACGACGAGGTCCGGCCGCTGGCGCGCCACCTGCTCCAGGGCCTGCGGGCCGGTGGCGGCGATGTGAGTGCGGTAGCCCGCCCGCTCCAGGTACCGCGAGACGACCTCGGCAATCGTCGGCTCGTCGTCGACGACCAGGACCGAGCCGCGGGCGTGATCGTCCATGCTGCCGATTCTCGCAGCGTCGCGGCGCGCCGTCAGCGATCGGCGCCGCTGTTCATCCCCTGTTCATCTGGTGGTGCCCTCGGCGAGCACGACGAGGTACCCGTCGAGATCGCGCAGCCAGAGCTCGCGATGGCCCGCGTTCGGGTTGACGTGCACGTCGGTGACGATCTCAGCGCCCGTCCCCCGCGTGCGCGCCACCGCCGAGTCGAAATCGTCGAGCTCGAACCACAGCAGGACGCCGTTGCCGGCGGCCTGCAGCTGGTCTCCGAGCGGTCCGTGATGGTGGTCGACCTCGTTGGAGTGCAGCTGCATGACGAGCTCGCCGTCGACGACCAGCCGCTCGTACTCCTCGCCTCCGTGGTCGCTCGTTGCTCCCAGCACCGCCTGGTAGAAGCGGCTGGCCGCCGGCACGTCGGCGACCGTGATCAGCGGCTGGGGCTTGACCGACGGCATCACGCTTGACCCTACCGCTCGCCGACGGTAGCGATCGCGAGCGCGGCGATGCCCTCCTCGCGCCCGACAAAGCCCATCCCCTCGCCGCGCGTGGCCTTGACGCTGACGTGGGACAGATCCAGTTGTAGGGCCGCCGCCAGGCGCTCGCGCATCGCGTCGCGCACCGGGGCCAGCTTGGGGCGCTCGAGCACGACGGTCGCGTCGACGTGGGTGACGGTCAGCCCGGCGCCGGCCAGCAGGGAGACGGTGACGCGCAGCAGCTCGATCGAGTCCGCTCCGGCGTAGCGGGGGTCGGTGTCAGGGAAGTGCGCGCCGATGTCACCCAGCGCCGCGGCGCCCAGCATCGCGTCGATGATCGCGTGCGTAAGCACGTCGGCGTCGGAGTGGCCCTCCAGGCCGCGATCGTGCTCCACCTGCACCCCTCCGAGCACGAGCGGCCGGCCGCTGACGAAGCGATGGCAGTCATAGCCGATACCGGTGCTCATGACCCGCGCTCGGACAGCAGCAGCTCGGCCACGCGAAGGTCCTCGCGCGTGGTGATCTTCATATTGCCCGGGTCTGACCCGACGATGTGGACGATCCCGCCGGTCCGTTCCACCAGCCAGGCGTCATCCGTCGCCTGGGCCAACTCGGCGTCCGAGCACGCCAGGGCGCGCTCGAGTGCGATCCGGCGAAAGACCTGCGGGGTCTGCACCGCCCAGAGTCGCGCGCGCTTGAGCGTGCGCTGCACCGTGCGGCCGTCATCGCCGACCTCCTTGATCGTGTCGGTCACCGGCACGGCGGCGATCACGGCATCGGCCTCGGGCGCACGCTCGAGCTCGGCCAGCGCCTGCGCGAACAGCTGCGGCGTGGCCAACGGCCGAGCGGCGTCGTGGACGATCACCGGGTCGCCGTCGGCGCAGGCGGCGAGCGCCGCGCGGACCGAGTGCGAGCGTTGTAGGCCCCCGGCGACGGCGATCGTGCCCTCCGGGGCGCTGTCCAGCTCGTCGGCGGGCAGGGCCACGACCACCGCGTGGACCGCCGGCACGGCCCGCAGGGACGCGACGCTCCACTCCAACATCGGCCGGCCACAAAGCGAGACGAGCGCCTTGGGCCGGCCGGACCCAAGGCGCTCGCCTCTCCCTGCGGCCACGATCAGCGCGACCGCCATGTGGACATGCGTGGCGCCTACTCGGCGGCCACGGCCACCTTCTCGTCGTCGGCGATGGCGACCTTGCCGTTTCCGTTGCCGTTGGATTCGATCAGCAGCATGTACAGATGCTCCTCGACCTCCTCCTCGTTCATCTCCAGCGCGTACATCAGCTCGGAGGCGAGGATCTTCTTGGCGCGCGTGAACATCTGCTTCTCGCCGGTCGAGAGGCCCTTCTCGGACTCGCGGACGGCGAGGTTGCGCACGACCTCGGCGAGCTCGTAGATGTCGCCCGTCTTGATCTTGTCCCGGTTGTGCTTGAAGCGCCGGTTCCAGTTCTTGGGCATCTCCGAGCACTCATCCTGCAGCAGGGCGAGCACCTTCTTGACGGTCTCCTCGTCGATCACGCGCCGCAGGCCGGCGAGCGCCGCGTTCTCCGTCGGGACCATGACGGTCATGTCGTTGTGGAGGATCTTGATCGTGAGGTACTCGCGGCTCTCGCCAAGGACCTCCTTCATCTCCTTACGAAGCACCCTTCCGGCGCCGTGGTGGGGGTACACGACGCTGTCGCCGATCTCGAACTCGATATGAACCGGTACTTCCGGCTCCAGATCATCCAGCTGCTCTTCCATTAGCTCTGTGATG
>DATAUL010000513.1:0-13578 GCA_036268255.1 Solirubrobacteraceae bacterium
GCTCGGCCCACCCCAGCCAGCGAAAGAACGCCGCATAGACGGGCACGCTGCCGTACGCGGAGAACATCGCCCGGGCCAGCTGCACGCCCTGTTCGGGGTCGCCGGGGATGATGAAGAAACGGCACACGAGCTCGGTCGACCCTTCGGGGCGGCCACCCTCGCGCTCTCCGGCGCGGTGCGCTTCGACGACGTTCGGCAGCCCGGACAGCGGCAGGAAGTTGGTGAACGCGCCGTCGGCCATCTCGCCCGCCAGCCCGAGCATCTTCGGCCGCAGGGCCGCGAGCACGATCGGTACCGGCGTCGTCACCGGGCGCTCCAGGCGCAGGCCGCCGAAACCCTTCTCGGCCGGCACCGACAGCACCGGCCGCAGGGACTGCACCGCCTCGCGCACCTTGGAGAGCGGCTTCCTAAAGGCCAGCCCGTTGAAGCGCTCGACGACCACGTTCGAGGACGCGCCGAGCCCGAGCACGAAACGACCGCCGCTGGCCTCCTGCATTGCGCCGGCCGTCTGAGCGAGCACCGCCGGCCCGCGCGTGAACGGGTTGACGATGCCGGTGGCCAGCCGCATCCGCTCAGTCACGGGAATCGCGACCGAGAGAGTGGTGAAGCCGTCGGTGCCGTTCGGCGTCTCGCCGGACCACAGGTCGTCGTAGCCAAGCGCCTCGGCGCGGCGATACAGCCGTGGATGGTCGGGGAGCGGCACCCCGGTGAAGGGCACGGTCAGCGCCCAGCGGGTCTTCGGAGCGGCGGTCATGGGCGCATCGACAGTATCTGGCCGAGGCGCTCCGGGGCGGTCAGCCCCTCGCGAAACGCCCGCTCGGCATCGAGCTCCTCGGCGCCGGCCGCGCCGCCGATCACCAGGTGCGGCCGGCCTGCCGCCTGCAGCCGCGCGGCCAGCGCGAGCTCGGGTTGCTGGCCCGCGCAGACGACGACGGTGTCGGCGGGCACGGCCACGGGCTCCCCGGCCGGGTCGCGGATCCACACCGCTCCGGGCTCGATTCCCTCGTACTGAATCCCGGTCAGGGTCCTCACCCCTGCGGTTCGGAGCTCGGTGAGGACCGCCCACCGCGTCGACGGGCCGATCCGTTCGCCGACGCGCTCGCCGCGTCGCATCAGGGTCACCGTACGCACGGGAGGCGACGATGGTGGCCCCTCTCCGCGCAGGCCGTAGCGGGCATAGAAGCCGCCGTGGTGGCTGAGCAGGTGCGCAACGTCGACGCCGATCCCACCGGCCCCGATGATGGCCACGCTCGAGCCCGGTCCAGGGAGCTCGCGTGCACCGCTGAGCAGCTCGGCGTAGCTGACGACATGATCGAGGTGAGCGCCCGGCAGGTCGATCGCCCGCGGGGTCACGCCGGTCGCGACGACGACGCCGTCGTAGCCCGCCAGGTCAGCGGCGTCCCCGACGGCCGCGCCCAACGAGACCTTGACTCCGAGCGCCTCCAGCTCGGCCGCGAAGTACTCGCCGGTGAGCCCGTAGTCCTCCTTGCCGGGGATCCGGCTCGCCATCCGAAACTGACCGCCGAGCGCGTCGCCTGCCTCGAACAGGCTGACCGCGTGGCCCGCGACGGCCAGCGCCCGGGCCGCCTCCATCCCGGCTGGCCCGCCGCCGACGACGGCCACCCGCGCGCTACCGGTGGCATGTCCGCGCTCGAGCTCGTAGCCGGCCCGCGGGTTGACCACGCACGACACGCGCTGGTCGAAGATCGAGCGGTCGATGCACGCCTGGTTGCAGGCGATGCACACGTTGACGGTGCGCGGCGGATGCCCCCGGGGTGGGCGGGACTTAGCCACGATCTCCGGGTCGGCGAGAAACGGACGCGCCAAGGACACGAAATCGGCGTCGCCGGCGGCGAGCAACTCGTCGGCGAGCGCCAGCGTGTTGATCCGGTTCGAGGCGATCACCGGCACGCTGACCACATCGCGGATCGCCCGCGCCCACGGGCGCCAGGCCCCGTGCGGAACGAGCAGCTGCACGGTCGGGACACGCGCCTCGTGCCAGCCGATGCCGACGTTGAACGCGTCGATCGCGCCGCCGTCGGCGAGCGCCGCGGCCAGCTCGAGGAGCTCATCGTGCGGTGTGCCGCCGTCGATGAGGTCGGCGCCGGAGATTCGGTAGACGACGGCCTGACCCGGGCCGGCGGCCGCGCGCACCGCGGCCGCAACCTCCAGGCAGAAGCGCATCCGCCGCAGGGCGTCCCCGCCCCACTCGTCGTCGCGCAGGTTGGTGAGCGGCGCGGTGAACTGGTTGAGCAGGTACCCCTCGGAGCCCATGATCTCGACGCCGTCGAAGCCGAGCTCCCGCGCCCGTGCAGCGCCGCTGGCGAAGTCGGCGATCGTGGCCAGCACCTCTTCGTGGGTCAGCGCCCGCGGGTCACCGCCGCTGAAGCGCGAGTACACCGCCGACGGTGCCACGGGCTGCAGGCCAAACGTTTTCTCGTAGGCATAACGCCCGGCGTGAAACAGCTGCAGCAGGACCCGCCCGCCGGCCTCGTGCACCTCCGCCGCCATGCGTGCCAGCTTCTTTGAGTCGCCGTCATCGTTGACGAAGCTGTACTTGCGCCCGCCGGCCCCGACGCGGCTGACCGCCGAGCCGCCGGTGACGATCAGGGCGGCACCCCGGGCTGCCCGCTCGCGATAGAAGGCCGCCAGCGCGGCGCCGTCGTCGTCGAGTCCTTCCAGCCCGACGTGCATCGAACCCATGACGATCCGATGAGGTAGCGCCAGCGGGCCGATCGAGCCCGGGCGCCAGACGTGGCGCATCAGCTCAAGAGATCGCGGGCGATTGTCGTCTTCTGGATCTCGGCCGTGCCCTCTTCGAAGCGCTGCGCCCGGGCATCCCGGTAGACGCGCTCGATCGGGCTCGAGGACCAGTAGCCGACGCCGCCGTGTACCTGCAGCGCGCCGTCAGTGACCCGCTGGAGCATCTCGGAGGCGAACAGCTTCGCCATCGCCGACTCGGCGTTGGCTCCCCCCTCGGCCTCCCACTGGTGCGCCGACTGCATCGTCAGCGCGCGAGCGGCCTGGATGTCGGTGACCATCTCAGCGAGCTTGAATGCGATCGCCTGGCGCTGGGCGATTGGCTTGCCGAACGTCTCGCGCTGTTTGGCGTAACCGAGCGCCAGATCGAGCGCGCGCTGGGCCAGCCCGACGCAGGTCATCGCCACCGAGATCCGGCTGGGCGCGAGAAAGCCGCTGAGCGCCACCCCCAGGCCGTCGCCCTCGTCACCGAGGCGGTTGGCGACCGGGACCGGCGCGCGGTCGAAGATCAGGTGCCCGTGGTCGGTGCCGCGCACGCCCATCGTCTCGGGCATCTCATTGGCGATCACGCCCTCGCCGTGCGGCGGCACCATCAGCGCGACCGTGCCGTCGGCGCCGCGCGTGCCCTCGACGCGGGCGAACAGCAGTAGATAGTCCGCGATCGTCCCGAACGTGATCAGGTGCTTCTCGCCGCTCAGGTAGTACGTGTCGCTCTCGCGCACGACGCTGGCCCGCAGGTCGGCGCCCGTGCCGGCGGTCGGCTCGGTGAGCGTGAAGGCGACCTTGATCTCGCCGGCGATGAGCGGCAGCACGAAGCGCTCGCGCTGTTCGTCGGTGGCGTGGGAGTCCATCGGGCGCCAGATCCCGTTACAGACGTGCACGATCATCCGAAGCGAGGCGTGCGACATCGCGAACAGCTCCAGCAGCGGCAGGTAGCTCGTGAACGGGATCCCGCGGCCGCCGTACTGCAGCGGCGCCGCGAGCTTGAGATAGCCGCGGCCGCGCAGCTCGTCCCACAGCTCCATCGGCACCCGCCGCTCGGACTCGATCCGCTCAGCCCAGCGCTCGCCGTCTGACTGCACGTAGGCGCGAATCTCGTCGGTGAGGGCGCTCAGCTCGTCGTCGGTGGGTGGGGCGGTGGTGGTCGTGGTCATCTCGCAATCGCCTTTCTCTCGGCCACCCCGCGGGCCTGTTCGCGCAGGATGAACTTCTGGATCTTGCCGGAAGGCGTGCGCGGCAGCTCGGAGACGACCTGGAGGCGCTCTGGCCAGTACGTCTTGGTCACGCGGTGGGCATCGAGGTGAGCCTGCATGGCGGCGAAGTCGAGCTGCGCGCCGTCGGCGAGGACGACGAACGCGCAGGCGCGCTCGCCGAGACGCTGGTCGGGCATGGCGACGATCGCCACCTCGGCGACCGCGGGGTGGGCGTAGAGCAACTGCTCGATCTCGGCCACCGGCACTTTCTCCCCACCACGGTTGATGACGTCCTTGACGCGCCCGGTGATCCGCAACTGCCCGTCGCCGTCGAGCGTGGCGAGGTCGCCGCTGCGGTACCAGCCGTCGGGCGTGACCGCCTCAGCTGTCAGATCCGGGCGGTTGAGGTAGCCGTCGAACAAGCAGTCGGTGAGTACCTCGAAGTTCCCCTCGGTCCCCGGCGAGAGCTCGCGACCGGCGTCGTCGACGATCCGCAGGGAGACATTGGGCATCGGGCCGCCGTCGCTTGTCCACGCGCGCTCCGGCGGGCCGCCGGGGGCGAACGCGGCGCCGAGGCAGCTCTCGGTCGTGCCCCAGGCCCCGCCGACCTCGGCCTGCAGCGCCGCTTGGGCCTCGCGGGCAAGCTCGCGCGGGATCGCCGCCCCGGTGGCGACGAACGTCCGCAGCTCAGCCGGCGCTTCACCGCGCTCCCCGGCCACGCGCACGAGGTCGGCGAGGAACGGCGTGGCGCACTGCACGAACGTCACCCCCCAGCGCTGCATCGCGTCAAAGCCCCGGTCGGCATCCCAGACCTCCTGCATGACCTGGGCGGCGCCGAGGCGCAGGGCGATCCACATCCCGTAGAGAAAGCCCGTCTGGTGGGCGAGCGGCGATGGGATATAGATGACGTCGCCGGCGGTCAACCCGAAGTGGGCGATGTGGGCGTCGGCCGCGCGGTCGAGCACGTCGTGGCGGTGCAACACGCCCTTGGGCTCGCCGGTCGAGCCCGAGGTGAAGAGCAGCTGGGCGGTGGCCTCGCCGGACGGGCGCCGGGCCGCCAGCTGCGTGGGGTCGGGTTCGGCGCCCGCAAGCAGGTGGGCGTAGTCCTCGCCCATCACGACGACGTGCTCGAGCGCCGGCAGCCGCGGCGCGAGGTCGTGGGCCATCGTGGCGTGATCGCGGCCGCGGAAGCGGCCAGGCACGAACAGCACCCGGGCGGCCGAGGCGCGGAGCATGAATTCCAGCTCGTGCTCGCGGAAGATCGGCATCAGCGGCTCGCAGACCGCGCCGACGCGTAGCGCCCCGAGCGCGATCGCCAGGAACTCGAGCCGGTTGGGCAGCTGGAAGGCGACCGGCTCGCCGGGCGTGACCCCCACCGAAAGCAGCATGGCGGCCGCCCGCTCAGAGGCGTCCCGCAGCTGCGTCCAGGTCATCTCCCGCGTGTGCCCGCCGGCGTCCACCTGGATCGCCGCGGGTTCGTGGGGATGAGCGTCGGCGTGCGCCTCCAGGTCGTCGAGGATCAAGCCTGCACCGAGGTGGGCACCCGCGACGTGACGGCGGCCGGGATCCCGATCGCGTTCATGTGATCGAGGAACTCCGGATACGAGATCCGATAGGCGTGGGGATAGGACAGCTCGGTGACACCTTCGGCCGTCGATCCGGCGATCGTCAGCGCCATCAGCACGCGATGGTCGTTGAACGAGGACAGCTCGGCGCCGTGCAGGCGGTCGACCCCCTCGAACTCCATGTCGTTGCCGTCGAACTCGACCCGGGCGCCCATCTTGCGCAGCTGCAGCATAGAGGCGACGCGGTCTGACTCCTTGAGGCGCACGTGGGCCACGTGCGAGAGCACCGTGCGCCCCCGCGCCCGGCTGGCCAGCGTCGAAAGGATCGGCACCATGTCCGGGAGATCGCGGCAGTCCAGCCGACCGGCCACCGGGGGCGTGCCGTCGTGCTCGATGGAGATCGATAGGCCGTCGTCGGCGAACCGCATCGGCACGCCGACGCCCTGCAGCTCCTCGAGGACCGATGCCTCGGGATGCCCGTGGATCGGCACGAGGCTGCGGAACGTCACGTTGGAGGGGTGCAGCGCGCACGCCGACAGTCCAAAGGCGGCCGAACCGATATCCGGGGGCAGCACGATGTCGCCTGCCCGGGGACGGCCCTGGGGCTCGATGTCAAAGCGTCGCCAGTCCTCGCGCACGGCGACCTTAAGCCCGAACTGGCGCATCATCTCGACCGTCAGCTCGAGGAAGCCGCGCTCGTTGAGGTCGCCGGAGACCTCAATCGTCGTTGGCCCCTCGGCGAACGGCGCCAGCATCAGCAGCCCACTGATCCATTGCGACAGCGTGCCGTCGATGTGAATGTGCCCGCCCCGGGGACGCCCGGGATGAACTGTCACCGGCAGGCTCTGGCCCTCGTAGTCGACCTTGACGCCGAGGCGCTGCAGCGCGCGCAGCAACGGGCCGATCGGCCGGCGCTTGAAGTACCGCTGGCCCGTGATCGTCACTGGCCGGTCGGCGAGCGCAGCCAGCCCGATCAGGAAGTACAAGGTCGTGCCTGAGCTGCCGACTGATACCTCGGCGGCCTCGGGAGAGAAGCCCGCGTCGCCACTGACCCGCCAGCCGTCGCCGGCGGCGGCGATGTCGGCCCCCAGCCCGCGCAGTGCCTGCACGGTGAAACCGACGTGACGTGCGTCGGTGCGCGTGCGGATCGTGCTCTCCCCGTCAGCCAGTGCGGCCAGCATCAGCGCCCGGTGGGCGTGGTACTTGGAAGGCGGAATCAGGATCTCTCCTTCGAGGGGTCCCTTGGCCTTGGCTACCAGCAGACGCATCGATGACTCCTGTCCGGGGGAACCCGGGGCAGGTTATCGGCGGGATGGCCCGTCCCGACCCCCCAAACGGGGGTTTCGCGGGTCGCCGGCCCGCGGCGCGCCTACAGCTCGCCGCTGCCGCGGGGCACGAGCTCCGCAGGGACGACGACCCGCTGCGGGCTTCGCGCGTCGCCGTCCATCCGGGCGAAGGCCAGCTCCGCGCCCAGCTGGCCCAGCTGGTAGGGGTCGGTACGCACCACCGACACCTCCAGCAGGTCGGCCAGCTCGAAGTCGTCGAAGCCGACGAGCGCCAGGCTGCGCCGGCCGGCCCGCAGGGCGTGAAGGGTGCCCACCGTGCAGCGATTGTTGCCGCTGAAGATCGCCGTCGGGCGGCGTGCCCGCGGCAGGGCCAGCAACCGGACGACCGCCCCGGTGGCCGCCTGCGAGGTGCTGTTGTCCAGAGCGACCAGGTCCGCGTCGGGCGCCACCCCGGCCCCGGCCAGAGCGCGGCGATAGCCCTTCAGGCGCTCGCGCGCCGTGTACAGACGACGGCGGTCGCCGACGAAGGCAATCCGCCGGTGGCCGTGGGCGAGCAGGTGCTGCACGCCCTGGCGGGCGCCGGCGGCGTTGTCGATGAGGACCATGTCGGCCTGGGTACGGGCCGGCGGGCGGTCGAGGAACACGGCGCGCCCGTGCAGTCCGGCATCCTGCAGGTAGCGGTGGTCGGGACCCGCCGGAACGATCAACAGCGCGTCGACCCGGCGGCGCAGCAAGGCGATCACCAGCTCGCGCTCGCGGACCGGGTCCTCGCGGGCCGAGGCGGTGATGAGCAGGCTCTGGCGCTCGCGGGCGCTTTCCTCCACCGCCTGGGCGATCACCGAGTAGAAGGGATTGCCGACATCCTCGATCACCAGGCCGAGCGTGTTGGAGCGGTCGCCGTGGCGCAGGCTGGCCGCCAGGTCGTTGCGCTCGTAACGCAGCTCGGCGGCCGCCGCCAGGACCTTCTCCACGGTGGCCACGCTCACCCCCGGCTCGCCGTTGACCACGCGGGAGACCGTCTTCAGGCTCACGCCCGCCAGACGCCCCACGTCGACCATCGTCGCTCGAGGCCCTCTCTCCACGATCGCTTGACAATAGACAACGTTGTCACCTAACGTGGCGGCCCGGAGTGCACCAGTCGTGACTGAGCGTTGGAGAGAGGCAGGCAGCCGCCGATGAGCGCCGGGACGCACCCGGAGGCGGGCGGCGAACCTGTGCCTGCGGCGACCACTGGGGAGCCGCCGATCCTCGAGGCGCGGGAGATCGTCAAGACCTACGGCCACGTCCACGCGCTGCGTGGGGCCAACTTCCAGGCCCGTGCCGGCGAGGTGGTGGCGCTGATCGGCGACAACGGCGCCGGCAAGTCGACGCTCACCAAGGTGATCTCCGGCGTGACGGCACCGGACTCCGGACAGCTGCTGTTCGAGGGCCGCCCCACGCACATCTCGTCGCCCGCCGCTGCTCAGCAGCTCGGGATCGAGACCGTCTACCAGGACCTGTCGCTGGCGCCCGACCTGGACGGCTCCGCCAACATCTTCCTGGGCAGGGAGATCTACCGGCCGGGAATCCTCGGCAAGCTCGGCGTGCTTGACCGCGGGGCGATGCGCGCCGGCGCCATCAAAGCGTTCACCGAGCTCGGCGTGGCGATCCGCGACCCCGACGTGGCCGTCGGCTATCTGTCCGGCGGCCAGCGTCAGGGGGTGGCAGTCGCACGGGCCGCCTCGTGGGCGAGCAAGGTGATCATCATGGACGAGCCGACGGCCGCGCTCGGCGTCGTTCAGTCGGCCCGCGTCCTCGATGTGATCCGCCGCGTCCGCGACCGGGGACTGGCGGTCGTCCTGATCAGCCACAACATGCCCGAGGTGCTGGACGTCGCCGATCGGATCGAGGTTCTGCGCCTCGGACAGCGCGTCGCTTCGTTCACCCGCGCGGAGGCGACGCTCGAGTCGCTGGTCGGGGCCATGACCGGCGCATACGTGCAGGAGTCCCGGTGAGCTCGGGTCCGGTCGCCAGCGCCGAGACGTCCCCTGAGGACCAGGGCTCGCCTGAAGGTCAGCAGGACGGCCTGAGGCGCCTGCGGGGGCGGGTATTCGCGCCCACCAGCCCGGTGTGGATCTTCCTCGCGCTGGTCCTGATCGTCCTCGTCTTCAGCGTGATGAAGCCCCACCAGTTCCTGTCGAGCTTCGACATCAAGACGATCTTCATCAACGCGTCCGTCGCGCTGATGCTCTCGGTGGGGATGACGTACGTGATCATCACCGCCGGCATCGATCTCTCCGTCGGCTCGGTACTCGTCATGTCCGGAGTGCTGGCCGCCAAGCTGATGATCGCCCTCGGCGGTGGCGTGGCGAGCGCCTCGACTGCCGGCTGGTGGCCGATCATCGCCGGACTGGCCGTCGGGCTGCTCGTCGGCGTCGGCTGGGGTGCGATCAATGGCCTGCTGATCTCGCTGCTCGACATCCCGCCCCTGATCGTCACCCTGGGTACGTTCGGGATGGCGCTCGGGCTGGCCGACGTGATCACCGGCGGCGTCGACGTCTCGGGGATTCCGGCCAAGCTCAACACGACGATCGGCGCCGGCTCGGTGGGGCCGATCCCGGTGCTGGTCGTGATCGCCGTGGTGGTGACGGTCGTGCTCGGACTCGTTCTGCACCTCACCCGGTTCGGTCGCTACACGTACGCGATCGGCTCCAACGCCGAGGCGGTGCGGCGCGCCGGGATCAACGTCAACTGGCACCTGATCAAGGTCTACGCGCTCGCCGGCCTGCTCGCCGGGTTGGGCGGCGATCTCAGCCTCGCCTACTTCACGACGACCACCATCTCCGGTCACGTGACCGACAACCTGACGGCCATCTCGGCCGTGGTCATCGGGGGCACGAGCCTGTTCGGCGGCAGCGGCACGATGTTCGGCACGGTCGTCGGCGTCTTCATCCCCGTCGTGCTGGCCAGTGGCCTGGTGATCGTCGGCGTCCAGTCGTTCTGGCAGCAGGTGATGATCGGGGCGATCCTGATCGTCGCCGTCTACTTCGATCAACTCCGCCGGAAAGCGAGGGCGCGGCAGTGATCGGCCAGTCAAGGCACCCACAAGGAGGAGAGATGCACACAAGAATGCGCGCCGTCGTGCTGGGCACGGTGGTCGCGGTCGGAATCGCGATCGCCGGCTGCGGCTCGAGCTCGAAGTCGAGCTCCAGCTCCAGTGCGGCCGGCGAGGGAGCTTCGAGCTCCACGGCCAGCTCGAGCTCCGCGGCCAGCTCGAGCTCCGGCGGAGGCAGCAAGTCGCTCGCGCTGATCCAGGGCACCAAGGCCGACAACTTCTACGTCACGATGGGGTGCGGGGCCAAGGCCGAGGCAGGCAAGCTCGGCTATTCGATCAACGTCCAGGGCCCGGCCGACTTCGCGGCTCCCGAGCAGATCCCGATCGTCAACGCGGTCACCGCTCAGAAGCCGGGCGCAGTCCTCATCGCCCCCACCGACACCCACGCGCTGATCGCCCCGATGAACGCGATGAAGTCGGCGGGCATCAAGGTCGTGCAGGTCGACACGACGGTGGCGGACAAGTCCATCGCCGCCGCGTCGGTCTCGTCGAACAACCTCGAGGGCGGCGCCAAGGCGGCCGACGAGATGGCGAAGCTGATCGGCGGCAAGGGCTCGGTCGTAGTGATGAACGAGCAGCCCGGCGTCTCCACCACCGAGCAGCGGATCCAGGGCTTCCTGCAGGAGATCAAGAAGTTCCCCAACATCAAGCCGCTCCCGACCCAGTACGTCGGCGACAACCCGACCAAGGCGGCCCAGGCGATCACCGCGCTGTACTCGGCCCACTCCGACCTGGCCGGCGTTTTCGCCACCAACGTGCTCGTCGCCGAGGGCGTGGACACCGGGCTCAAGAGCACCGGTGCCGCGAGCAAGGTCAAGATCATCGGCTACGACGCCGACCCGACGCAGGTCTCCGATCTCAAGAGCGGGGTCGTACAGGCGCTGATCGCCCAGGAGCCCTACCAGGAGGGCGTCGACGGCGTTCAGCAGGCCGTCAACGCGGTCACCGGTAAGCCGACCAAGTCGATCCTCACCGGACTGGCGGTCCTCACCAAGGCCAACCTTGGCGCGATGAGCAAGTTCATCTACAAGAGCAGCTGCTGACGGCCGATCGGGGTCTCGTGCCGGCCCACCTCAGTGAGCCGGCACGACCTCGTCACCGGGAATCGTGATCTCGGCGATCGTCAGGTTGCCGGTCGTCGGATCGTTGGGCGACCGGCTTGTCATGTCGAGCCTCACGGCGGTGGTTCCCACCGGGTCGAACGTGACAGTCGTCGGCTGATCCGACGACGTCGCGTAGGACACCTGCTGGCCGGTCACCGGCACCCACGTCAGACCGTTCCAGTACGACACCGTGACCGACGCCGGCAGCTGGTTGTGATCGTCGAGCGTGTAGTAGACGTTCAGTTGACCGAACCGCTGCGGATGGGGCCAGCTGATGCTGACCCAGTCCTCGGGGTGCGAGTCGGTGATCTCCGGCAGCGTCTGGGTGGCCGCCTTGGTGTAGCGGTTCGACCACCCGCCCGAGCTGCTGACGCCGTCGAGCATGGCCGCCGGCACGGTGCTGCTCGTGCCGCCGTCAGAGCCCCCGTCGGCGAACACTCCTCCGGAGAAGCTCGCGTCGGCGAGCGGATGCTCGGGGCCCGCGGCGAGAGCCAGATCCTGGCCACCGCGGAAGTGGCGCGTCACGCTGACGGGGATGCGAACGCGCCTGCCCAGTGCCGGGATCAGGCCGCGAACCGTGAACCGCCCGGGTTGCGCGTAGCGGCGTGGCCTGACAGGTGACCACTGGACGGGCAGCTGCTGGGTGACGCCGTCGGTCTCAAGCACCGTCGCGGTCGCCGGAAGCACCGGGGGCGTCCCCACCGGCACGACGCTGGCGGGGACCTGCACCCGGGCGACGTCATAGACGGTGACGAGCGCCCGCGCCTGGATGTCCGTCCCCGCCGCCGTCCCCTGGACGACGACCGTCCCGGGCCGGTTGAGATGCGCCGGAGCATGCCAGCGGACGGGGAGTGTGTGGGTCTGACCGTCGCCGTCAATGCCGGCGACCGTCGCCGGCAGTGCGGGCGCGTCACCCCGGCGAGAGCGCACGTAGGCCGGCTGCAGCGCGATCAGGCCGCCGGCGGACTGGGCGCTCGAGTACAGGGTCGTGGTCGCCGGCAGAAGACCCGGCGCCGAGACCCGGACGGTGATCGGGCCCGGAGTCGTCCGCGCCTGCACGATCGACAGCAGCTTGCCGTTGAAGGCGTCGTGCGTCGATGAGGTGTACCCCTCGGCGTCGTCCTGCTTGCCGTTGTCGGCCCCCGCGAAGGTGCCCGCCCCCATCACCGAGGTGCGGATCGTGTTGGCGGCGTCCGGAACCTCGACGCCATGGGCGTCGAGGACCTGCACGGTGAGGTAGGACAGCGACTTCCCGTCATCGCGGATGACCGTCCGGTCAGGGGTCACCCTCAGGGCGAAGGCCCGGCCGGCCGTGTCGACCTCGTCGCGGGCGACGACGTGCCCGGCCGCATCCCGGGCAACCGCGACCAGCTGTCCGGGCTTGAACGGCACGTCCCACGTCAGGTGCAGGTTGCCCGAGCTGCCGTTGGGGCTCTGATAACTGTTCGGGCAGGGGCCCCCCGTGAACGTGTCGTCATCGCCCGTGCACTGCTGCGTCTCGAGGTAGTGCGCGCCATCGGTCGACGTCTTCTGGGTGAACGACCGGGTGCCGAGCGAGTGCCCGTTGAGGAACAACTCGACGTTCGGCTCGTTGGCATACGCGCGCACCTGTACGTTCTGTCCGGGCTGATAGTCGGTCCAGTTCATCGGTAGCAAGTGGACCATCGGCTTCTGGGTCCACTGCGACTGAAACAGGTAGTAGGAGTCTTTGGGGAAGCCGGCCGTGTCGACGGCGCCGAAGAACGATGTCTTGACCGGGAACATCGTGTACGGCGTCGGCTCGCCGATGTAGTCCCACCCCGCCCACAGGAACTGGCCGGCGAAGAACTGCCGGTCGCGCACCTTCTTGAGGTCGTACTCGTTGCTCAAGGTCCAGGAGGCCAGGTTGTTGTCATACGAGGAGAGCTCGTACTTGCCGGGGGTGAAGTTCTGCCCGGTGTTCAGCTGGTCGGGATCCTGGTAGTAGCCGCGCGTCGAGGTCTCCGACGAGGACTCGGACTCGAAGAAGAACTTCGTCGGGTACTGCGCGTGCAGGCCGTCGATCGTCTTCGCCGTGTCGTAGTTGAGCCCGAGGCCGTCGAGCTTGGAGAGCATCTGGTCGGCCACCGATCCCGGCTTGGGGACGCTGCGGTACCTATCCGAGCCGGCAACCACGGGACGGGTGGTGTCGATCGACTTGATGTCGGCGATCAGGCGTTGCTCGATCGGGAGGGCCTGCGCCGAAGTGAAATCGGGAATCTCGTTGCCGATCGACCACATGATCACCGCCGGCGAGTTCTTGGCCTCGTTGACCATCTCCTTGATGTCGTAGTCGCTCCACTGGTTGAAGTACAGGTGATAGTCCTGGCTGAGCTTGCCGACGTCCCAGGCGTCGAACGCCTCGACCATCATCACGATGCCCAGCCGCTGGCAGATGTCGATCAGCTCCGGGGACGGCGGGTTGTGCGAGGTGCGAAACGCGTTGACCCCCATCGCCTTGAGCTTGCTCATCTGACGCCACATGGCGTCGTAGTTGTCGACCGACCCGAGTGCTCCCTCGTCGTTGTGCAGGTCGACGCCATGCAACTTGAGCGGCTG
>DATAUL010000514.1:0-3640 GCA_036268255.1 Solirubrobacteraceae bacterium
GAGGTGATCCTCATGGACGAGCCCTGCTCGGCGCTCGACCCGATCGCGACGCTGCGGGTGGAGGAGCTGATCGACGAGCTCAAGTCCCGGTACACGATCGTGATCGTCACCCACAACATGCAGCAGGCCGCGCGCGTGGCGAACTCGACGGTGTTCATGCTCGACGGCGAGGTCGTCGAGCACGCGCCGACCAACGACATCTTCACCCACCCCGGCGACGAGCGCACCGAGCGTTATGTCACTGGGAAATTCGGTTAGAAGGACGATTGCGCCAGGCACTGCGTGAATTCCCCTGGAATTCGGTTAGGACGTACGGATGAAAGAAACCCGCCACCAGTTCCGCGAGGACCTCAGGGAGCTCGAGCGCCAGGTGCTCGGCGGCTTGGACCTCGTCGTCTCCCAGCTCGACCGGGCACAGGAGTCCGTCAGCTACCAGGACGTCGAGCTCGCCGCCATGGTCGTCGCCGACGACGACCGGATCGACGGGCGCTACCTGGAGGTCCATCAGGGCATCCTCTCGCTGCTCGCGCGCCAGTCGCCGGTGGCCGGCGACCTGCGCATCGTGGCGGCGCTGCTGCACGTCATCCGCTGCATCGAGCGGATGGGCGACCAGTGCGTCAACATCGCCAAGCTCGTCCCGCTGTCGGGCTACGAGTCGCCCAAGGACAAGCAGATCCTCGACTCGATCGAGCGCATGGGCCAGCTGGCCCGCTCGCAGGTCACCCAGGCCAGGGATGCACTCGGTGGCCGCAACGTGGAGCTCGCCCAGGACCTCGTCCGCCAGGACGCCGAGATCAACCGCCTCAACCGCGAGATCTTCAAGCGCGCCGTGGAGATCGGCGATGACATCGACATGCGCGAGTGGGGCATGTTCATGATCCTCGTGGCGCGCTGTCTGGAGCGCATCGGCGACAACACCGTCGACATCGCCGAGCAGGTGGTGTTCGTCGTCACCGGGCTGTTCCGCGAGATGGCCGACGCCTCGTCGCCGGCGGAGACCGCCCGCACGAGCTGATCACGACACAGCCGACGGGTGGCCCCGCGGTCCAAATTCTTGTCCACGGGGCCAATGCAGGGATTTCGTGGCAAACCTAACTTGTGCAGGATGAGCGTGCGCCCTCCGCAGATCGTGGCGTTCGGCGGTGGTGGCTTCTCGATGGAGTGGGGTAACCCGCTCCTCGATGACCACGTGATGACGCTGGCCGGCGTGGAGCGCCCCAAGGTCTGCTTTCTGCCCACCGCCAGCGGTGACGCCGACCACTACGTCGTCCGCTTCTATCGGGCGTTTTCGGCGCCCCGCTGCGAGCCGTCGCATATCTCCCTGTTCCGCCGTGAGACCGGGGTGGGCGACCCCCGGGTGCATCTGCTCAATCAGGACGTGATCTACGTCGGCGGCGGCAGCCTGGTGTCGCTGATGGGCACCTGGCGCGCTCACGGGGTCGACCTGGCCCTGTACGAGGCGTGGCGGGCCGGCGTGGTGCTCTGCGGCGGCTCGGCGGGCTCGCTGTGCTGGTTCTCGCAAGCCGTCTCGTCGTTTCACGAGGGCCCTGCCCGGCGGCTCGAGGGCCTGGGGTTCCTGCCGTGGTCAAACGCCGTGCACTACTGCGACGAGCCCGGCCGGCGCACGGCATACCTCAGCGCAGTCGCCGGCGGGATGCCGCCCGGCTATGGCGTCGGCGACGCCGCGGCGCTTCACTTTGTCGGCACCGACCTGCACGAGGTGGTGTCCTCTCGTCCCGGGGCCAGCGCGCACTACGTCTGCGCCGACGAGACCGGGACGGTCACCGAGCGCGAGTTGCCCGTCCGCTACCTGGGCAACCCGGCGGCCGGTACGGCCGTTCTGGACAGTCAGCCGCTGGCGGCGTGAGCGCCCGTCCGCGGCGCTCCTGCGCCCACAGATCGCTTGCGCCATCCTGGTTGACGGTGGTCGACTCTTTTGGTGACGATCGACGGCGGATTCTGGCCATGGGCGGTGGAGGCTTCACGATGCAGGAGGCGTGCCCGGCCCTGGACCGCCTCGTGCTCACGCTGACCGGCAAGCCGGTACCGCGGATCTGCTTTTTGCCGACCGCCTCCGGCGACGGGCGCGAGCAGACGACCCGCTTCTATGAGCGTTTCTCGACGTGGCCGTGCCAGCCGAGCATCCTGTCGCTGTTCCATCTCGGTCGCGACCGGATCGTCGACCCCGCCGCTCACCTGCTGGCCCAGGATGCGGTGTACGTCGGCGGCGGTTCGATGCGCAACATGCTCGCCGTGTGGCGCGAGCACGGTCTCGACGAGGCGATGCGCCAGGCGTGGGAGCGCGGGGTCGTGCTCGCCGGCCTGAGCGCGGGCGCCATGTGCTGGTTTGAAGGCGGCGTGACGATGAGCGGCGGCGCCCCCCGGCCGGCGCCGGGCATGCACCTGCTCGACGGCAGCATGTCGGTCCATCTCGACGGCGAGCCCGAGCGGCTGCCTGCCTATCGCCGCGCGGTCGCCGCGGGCGCCCTTCCCGACGGCTACGCCGTGGATGACTGTGCGGCGCTGCTGTTCGCCGGCACGCGGCTGCGCGCGTGCGTCGCCTCGCGGGCGGGCGCGCGGGTGATTCAGATCCGCGCCGACGGCCAGGGGGCGACGGCTGAGCAGGCGCAGACCGTCAAGCTGCTGCCGGGCGCCGAGTCGCCGCTGCCCGGCGAGGCCGGCGCCGGGTCGGGCGCCGAGCCCTACGGGGTCTCGGAGCTGCGGGCGCTGCGCGCCGGGCGCAACCGCTGGGATTGAGCCGGTGGCCGCCCCCGACCGCTAGGTGGATGATCGTCGCACGCGGAGGACGACCAGCGCCGTGGAGACCGCGATCGCCGCCAGGACGAGCACGATCAGCAGCACGGTGGTGCCGCCGCCGCTCGAGCCACCGCCGCCACCTGTGCTCTTGACCGAGTGACCGGAGGCGGAGACCAGCTTGGCCACGGCGGTCTGCGCCGCACGTGCCAGGTCGGTGCTCGTCTTCCCCGCCGGCTTGGGCAGCCCGCTCACCGCGAGCCGGGCCGGCCCGGTCACCCCCTGCACGCCGTAGCCCGCCGGCATGACCACCAGCAGCGGCTGCGCGCCGCGGAAGCTGATCTCCTGATCGAGGAACTTGGCGTAGGCCTGGGGCTTTCCGAACAGGCTGGGGATGGCACCGAGATCGGTGGGGCCGGCGATCAGGGCGACCTTGAGCGGAAAGCCGGCGCGCTTGGCGGCCGCCGTCTGCGCGTTGAGCTTGAGCTGGAGGGCTCGCGCAACCGGTGGGGAGTAGGGATAGAAGACGTTCTCGCCGAGCAGGGTGTCGCTCGCGGGATCCCCGTCGGCGGCGGCGAGGCTCGGCAGCATCAGCACCGCCGCCGCCGTCAGCAGCAGTGCGATCCGGACGGCGGCGCGGCGGGTCACGGTCGACATTATGCTCAGCGCCGTTGCCCTCTCAGAAGTCCAAACGCTCGCGCAAGCGCCGCACGCCCGATCGCGCCCCGCGCGCCGTTCCCTCCAGCCGTCGCGAGGAGCGCGCGATCCGCGCCGCCGAGGCCGCGCGCGAGCGCCAGCGGGGACAGCGCCAGCTCGGCCGCGAGGGCGAGCGCCCGGAGGGCCCGTTCGGAGGGCTACCGGTCTCCGAGGTGGCGATCCTCCTCGG
>DATAUL010000515.1:0-3466 GCA_036268255.1 Solirubrobacteraceae bacterium
CAGCGCTCGCCGAGCTGCGGGCCGGGCGCAAGACAAGCCATTGGATGTGGTTCGTGTTCCCGCAGATCGCCGGGCTGGGGCAGAGCCCGATCTCCCGCCGGTTCGCGATCGCGTCGCTGGCGGAGGCCCGAGCCTACCTGGCGCATCCGCTCCTGGGGCCGCGGCTCATCGAATCCGCGTGGGCCCTGACGCAGCTTCCGACCGGCGCCGCCGAGGAGGTCTTCGGCGGCATCGACGCGCTGAAGCTGCGCTCCTCGATGACCCTGTTTGCGCGGGCCGATCCGGACGCGCCCGTGTTCTCCCAGGTGCTCGACCAGTACTTCGGCGGAGAGGCCGACGCCGCCACCGACTCGCTGGTGAGCGGCACTCACGGGTAATCGGAATGCGCGCGCAGCGGCCCGAACTCGGCGGCCGCGGCGGCGGTGGCTCCCCGGCTGAGGGGCAGCGTGATCCAGTCGTCCAGCGCGGATGTGTTGCCCGCCCAGTCCCAGGCGTAGACGGTCAACCGGTAGCGCCCGGGTCGCAGGCCGGCCAACGGGAGCGGCTCGGTCAGACCGCCGGCCAGCCGGTAGACCCAGTTGGGGATGCAGCGGCGGTGATCGAAGAAGCACCGGTAGCCGGGGTTGGACGCGCCGGGGGCGAAGATCACCGGCTTGAGCACCGACGGGTAGTTCTGCGAGCCGCGCATCGCCCACATGAGGCCGGTCAGCGGGCGCCCACGAGCGGTGTACAGCCTCCACGCCAGCGATGATGGGGCCAGGACGGGCGTCTCGTAATAGCGCGCCGACCCGACGAAGCCCTGCGGATCGAACGCCCCGACGATCGCCGAGCCGTCGGCGAACAGGCGGGGCACGCCGATGATCGGAGGCTCGTGGTCGTGGTAGGGCGCCAAGCTGCCGCCGGGGCGCAGCGGGTTGAGGTAGTCGTCCGTCGTGCCCTCTGAGAGCGCGAGATGATGAGCGCCGTTCAGGATCGTGCCCAGCTGCGTCGTGTACGCACTCACCCACTGGCCCTCGGACACCATCGGGTTGACGTGCCAGTAGAAGAAGCGCCCGACGTCGACGTTGACGTCCTGCTCGCCCGCGTAGCGGATGTGGGCGATCCCCGATTGGATCGCGTACACGGGCTCGAAGTCGCGCGCCTCGATGTCGACGGCCACGTGGAAGTTGGCCGGCCGCAACTCGTTGATTCCGGCGCGGATGGCGTGCTGCTGGTGAAACGGCTTGAGGGGCCAGCCGGGGATCGCTCCGGGGGCGGTGCAGCCGGCCGAGCACGGCAGGCCGTCGGCCCAGTACGGCGTCAGGCGGTCGGTGGGGGTCGTCGGCCGCTGCAGCCGCGAGGCCGAGAACGGCCAGATATCGAGGCGCAGTCCGCGCGCATCGGAGATCGCCGTGTAGCCGACGCGTGCGTCGATGCGGACCGACGGATCTGAGCCGCGGGCGAGGACGAGTCGCCGGTCCAGCGTCCAGGCGGTTGACCGCTTCGCCCGCGGGCTGCGCTCGACGACGAAGGTGGTGGCCGGCAGCGGCGCGAACGCCTGAAGCTCGCGACTGACCACCACCGCGCGCCGGGAGCGATCGCCGGCCCGCACGTGCACGCGGCCCGACGTCAGCTCGAGCGCCAGCACGCCGCTCCGCGGTTGGTGTGGCGCCGGTCCGATCGCCGGTCGGCGGCACGTCAGGGTGGAGCTGCCGTGTGCGATGCCAAAGCGGTTGCCGCCATAGGTCAACCGCAGGATCGTCGGGCGCCCGACGCGCAGTTCGTCGCCGGCCCGGAGGAACAGGCGCGGCGCTCGTGACGCGCCCTCGCGCCGGCGCGGTGCGACCAGGCGGTGCCCGTCGCGGATCACCACCACGTGGGCCGGGATCCGGCGCAGCGGGACGTGGGCTGCGCAGGCCGCGATCACGCCGGCCAGCCCGCCGAGCTACCTCGGTCCGGCGCTGATCGCCGATTCGGCGGCGCCGATCAGCGTTGCTCGGTCGCCCTTAGCCGTCTTCTTCAGGTTGGCCTGGATGGTGTACCGGACGCCGTGCACGATGAACACGATCTGCGGCGGCGAGCAGGAGGCTCCGCAGGAGAGCGACGTGAAGCCGGCTTTGGTGGCGCCCGTGACCGTCACCCGCTTGCCGAAAACGGTCCGACCGGGCGCGGCGGTGAAGTCGGCCACGAAGCAGGCGTCGGCGCCGTCGCAGTTCTTGACCGCGCCGATCTCCAGGTCGTAGCGCTGACCCGACGGGCCCCCGGTGAGGAACACGTGTTTGGCGGGATCACGACTGCGAGAAGCCCCCGACGCATGGGCCCGATCCTACGGGCCGGGGCGCCTGCGCCGCAACCTGGCTTGAGTCAGCGAAACGCCTGGATTCCCGTCAGCGCGCCGCCGAGCACGAGCGCGTGCACGTCGGCGGTGCCCTCGTAGGTAACGACCGACTCCAGGTTGTTCATGTGGCGGATCACCGGGTATTCGAGCGTGATCCCGTTGGCCCCGAGCACCTGGCGAGCGGTCCGGGCGACGTCGAGCGCGGCGTTGACGTTTCCGAGCTTGCCCATGCTGACATGCTCCGGACGCAACTCGCCGGCGTCCTTCAGCCGCCCGAGGTGCAGCGCCAGGAGCGTCGCCCGGTTGACCTCGAGCGCCATGTGGGCGAGCTTTGCCTGCTGCAGCTGCGTGGCAGCGATCGGCCGGCCGAACGCCTCGCGTTCGAGGCTGTATTGAAGCGCCGCCTCAAAGCAGGCACGCGCCGCACCGGCCGCGCCCCAAACGATCCCGTAACGGGCCTCGTTCAGGCACGAGAGCGGCCCCTTGAGCGAGGTCGCCTCGGGCAGCATCGCCGATTCGGGCAGGCGCACGTCGTCGAGCAGCAACTCGGATGTGATCGAGGCCCGCAGCGACATCTTCTTGTGGATGTCCTGAGTGGTGAAGCCCTTTGTCCCCCTCGGCACCAGAAAGCCCCGGACGCCGTCGTCGGTCACCGCCCACACGACCGCGATCTCGGCCGCCGAGCCGTTGGTGATCCACATCTTCTGCCCGTGGACGATCCAGTCGGTGCCGTCGCGCTTGGCCCGCGTGCGCATCGCCCCCGGGTCCGAGCCGGCGTCGGACTCGGTCAGGCCGAAGCAGCCCAGCGCCTCGCCGGCGGCCATCCGCGGCAGCCACTGCTGCTTGTGCTCCTCAGAGCCCCAGCGGTGGATCGCGTACATCGCCAGCGAGCCCTGGACCGAGACGAGGCTGCGGATCCCCGAGTCGCCCGCCTCCAGCTCCAGGCACGCCAGGCCGTAGGCGGTCGCGCTCGTCCCGGCGCATCCGTAGCCCTCCAGGTGCATGCCCAGCACGCCGATCTGTCCGAGCTCACGAGCCAGCTGAAGTGGGATCGTCCCCTGCTCGAACCAGTCGCCCACGTAGGGCACGACCTTGTCGGAGACGAACGCGCGCACCGTGTCGCGGATGTCGCGCTCCTCGTCGGAGAGC
>DATAUL010000516.1:0-2375 GCA_036268255.1 Solirubrobacteraceae bacterium
GCGCCCTGCAGCGGCAGGCTCGAGTAGATGTCGACGGTCGAACCGCCGCCTCCACCGCCGCCGGCCGCCGAGCTGCTGCTGGAGCTGCTGCTGTTCGAGCTGCTCCCGCAGGCCGTCACGGCCGCGAGCGATCCAACGATCAGGCATGCTCTGATCGCATTCCCCAATCTCATAAACGTCCTCCTCTGGTGAACGTCAGGCTTTCCGAGTTACCCCAATGGCGGCAGACTAGTGACGGCCCCGGACCGCAGCAAGTCCGTGGGTCCGGTCCGGAGCCGTCTAACAGAACCCAAACTTCACGGCCGGGCACCGTTCAGCCGGACATCACCTTCCAGAACGCCAGCCTCCCGTTCTCGACGTGATAGACCCCCCACAGGTGCAGCGTCGTGTCGCCGAGGCGGGTGATTCCGTACGTTCCGAGCACGCTGTGGCGGTCAGCGGTGGCGAACAGGGCGTGCGTGACGCGCGAGCGCACCGCCGGGCGAGTGCCGTGCTCGGTGGCGCGCGAGACGGCGTCGAGGATCAGGCTCATCGCCTCGTAGCCGTAGATCGCGTCAGGTTGCCAGCCCCCGTAGCGGCGCGCGTAGGCCGCCAGGAAGCGACGTCCGGCCGGGGGGTAGTCACTGTCGCTCAGCGTGGCCACGGTCACCACCAGGCGCCCACCCAGCGACGGAGATACGCCGCCGTGGGCCGGGTCCAAGTACGCCCGCTCCGCCAGACCGGCGGTGGCGAAGAGCTTGGCGGCGGGCAGCGCCCGGCCAAGCTGGTCGGTGAGGGCGACGGCGTTGTCCTGGGGGAGCGCGCTGATCAGGATGCAGTCGGCGCCGCTCTTGGCGACCGTCTTGGCCAGCGGCGCGTAGCTCGAGGCCTTGGGGTCGTACTGGTCGGAGGCGGCCACCGGCAGATGGGCCGCCTTGGCGGCCACCTGGAAGCTCATCGCCGCGTCGTTGCCGTCGACCTCGCCGTCGTCGACGACATAGGTCTTCCGGCAGCCGGCACCGCGCTGCACGCGCGCCTGGACGGCGGCCTGCACGGAATCGTTGGCGATCACGCGGACGAACGTACGCAGGCCCGTCGGGTAGTACTTCTGCGGCTCGCCGGGAGAGGCCTCATCGCCGCCCTGGGTCAGGCCGACAGCGGTGCTGGCAGGGCTGACCTGCGGCACCCCGGCGCGGCTGAGCACCGGAATCGAGACGGCGGTGGCCCCGGAGTTGAGGTCCCCGAGATAGGCGATCGTCGTCCGATCGAGGATCGCTTGACGGGCATTGGCACTCGTCTGGCCCGGGTCCCATCCGCCACGGGCCACGGTGGCGTCGTTGAGCGTTCGCAGCGTGATGCGATAACGCCCGATGCGACCGCCGATCGCGTCCAGTGCCATCCGAGCGCCGCCGAGCGCCGCCTCGCCGCTGGCCCCGGAGGGCCCGGAGTACGGCAGGCTGGCGTAGATCGTCAGCTCGTCGCCGGAAACGCGGTTCCCGGCCGGCGCGCTGTGCGACGACGAGCCACAGCCCGCCAGGCCGGCCCCGGCGATCGCGGCGATCGCGGCAAGGAGGACGACGGTTCGGCGCCGGGCCCACCGCAGCCGGGCGGTCAAGGGCTGGTGCGGGGGACCAGCCTTCCACCCGCCGGGTGAGCGATCACGAACGACGCGAGGTCGGTGTCCCCGTTCGCGAGCGAGTAGGTGCCGAGCGCCGACTGGCGATTCTTGAGGCCACGGAAGCGCGCCACGACCTGCGCTCGGCTGTTGGCGTTCGCGCCGAGCTGCTTGAGCACGGCCAGCAGCGCCGCCATCGTCTCGTAGCCGTAGACCGCCTGCGGCTGCGGCGCGCGACCGTAGGTGGACTGAAAGGCCGAGGCGAATGCCGCGGCGGCGGGACTCTGGCCGCGGACGGGTAGGCCAGGGGCGGACACGTACAGGTTCTTCTGGGCGGCCGGGCTCAGCTTCGCCGCGAGCGTGTCGTCGTAGAGGGCCGAGGGCGCGAACAGCTTGGCGGTGGGGCTGGCGGTGGCGAGGCGGTCCAGGGCCTGTGCGGCGGACGGGCCGTCGACGCCGCCGTAGAAGATGCCGTCCGCGCCGCTCGGAGCCGAGCTGAGCGTCAGCCCGGCCGCGCGCGCGTCCTGGCGAACCTCATCCGCCACGGAGGTCCCATAGGCGGTGCCATCGCTCGGCGCCACGTAGAGCTTTGCGACGTGCAGCGCGCGCATGTCGCTCGCCAGCGCCTTCGCCTCCTGCACGGTGGTCGGGACGACGCGCGCGAACGTCCGGTGAAACGTGCCGCTGGCCGGGTAATAGTGGCCGGGCGAGTCGTGCACGCCCGGGGTCGACTGGGTCAGGTAGACGGCCGTGTCCGTCGGGCTGAGCTGCAGCAGTCCGA
>DATAUL010000517.1:0-6228 GCA_036268255.1 Solirubrobacteraceae bacterium
ATCGCCCGGCGCCAGCGACTGACGATTGACCCGACCGACCGTCTGCCACGCCTGCGCAGGACTCGTACCCGAATTGGCATCCGAACCCGACGCCGACACGTAGTACGTCGTCCCCGAAACCACCGGCACAGCCGCCGCAACCACAAGCGGCATCCGCGGGTTAGGCGCGGAGGCAACGGGAGGGGTTGGAGTCGTGATCGTGGTCGTAGTCGTGGTCGGAGGCACGATAACGGTGGTCGTCGGCGTGGTCGTTGTCGTCGTGGTGGGGGGCGGCGCGGAGACGGGGGTCGTGGTGGTCGGAGTGGGAGTCGGTTTCGGCGTCGTGGTGGTCGGCGCGGGCTTCGGCGCCACCTTCACGGGCACCGGCTTGCGGTTCTTCTTGGAGGCCTTGCCATGCGATCCCGTTGACGCGACCTTTGCCACCTGTGACCGCTTGGTCGTTTGATGCGCGGACTTGCGGTGCTCGCGGTGAGCGGTCGGGGACGGAGCCGCCAGCGCGATTGTCGGCACGGCGAGGGCAACAATCGCAACGGATGAGATTCGCATGATTAGGTTTCGCATGGCTGGCGCATCGGCGCTCAGCCAGACGTCCTACTACCAGTCGACGATAGCTGGACACATGTTTAGGCCGCGCCCGTGCGGCGCCTGGACACAACGCTGGACGGGGCGGGGCGGCGCCGCGCGGGCCGGCCGCCCGCATCTGCTGGTGTCGCGCACGGGCCTCGCGCGCGGATAGCTGCGGGAGCTCGCCGAGGGCTGGAGTCCGTGCATGAAATAACTGCCCCATTCCGCGCTGAAGGGCCCTATGGCCGCCGATATCCGTAGATTGGGGGTATCGATGCACTCTGAACGGGAAGGCTTCGCGCATGAGCTTCTCCCTGGCGGCATGGCAGCTTGGATCAAAGCCGCCGGGTGGCGAGACCGTGCGTGCTCGAGGGCGGTGTGATGCCGACAATCCGTGGGAACTACGGACGTCAAATTTGCCTCTCGCGCCGAACCAATGGGGGACTCGCCGCGTTAAGGGGGTGAGCACACGATTCGGATCGATGACGATTTCTTTGACCAGCACAGCTAGCTCCACCCTCCCCGGGCCGTCCCGTCGTGCGTGGGCGGTCGAGAGCCGCCCTGCCGTCGTCCGCGAAAACAAACGACGAATCGACGCGATCGCGCTAGGATGGACGCGTACGGAAGCAGGGGCACGAACGTCGTCGAATATGGGGTCAGGCGATGCATGTGGGTGGCGTGCCAGGACAAGCAAGATCTCGATCAGGATGAATTGGGGTTGCAAGCAATGACGCCGCACGCCGCCACCACCGCAACAGCACCGGCAGTACAGCTCACCCGCAGTCCGATCCGCGCCGTTGCGGGCCGGATGTCCGAACGCGCGTTCGCCCCCCGCGCGTGGGCACGTCTGCGGCTCTCGATCGACGTCGTGGTGCTCTACCTCGCCTCTTCTGCGGCCCTGTTCGCGGACACCTCCCTGCACAGCGCGTGGTCCAACCGCTGGCTGGCCGCGCTCTTCCCCATCCTCGTCCTCGGCCTGCTCCATGCCCGCCGCACTCCGGATGAACGGCTCAACGGGACGGTCGTCGACACCGCCGCCCACGTCCTCGGTGTGGTTTCGCTGGCGGCCATGCTGACGATCGCCATCGAGTCCATCTTCGGTTCCACCCATCCGCTCTCGCTGGCGATCCGGCTCTGGCTGTTCGGCGCCGTGTACCTCGGAACGGCACGGGCGATGCTCTTCATGGTCCGCCGCGAGGCGATTCGCAGCGAGGCCTTCAGCGTGCCCACCCTGATCGTCGGCGCCGGGATGATCGGCATGCATCTCCTTCGCCGCCTCATGAGCGAGAAGATCTACGGCTTCAGGCCGATCGGCTTCCTGGACGCCAATCCGCTGCCCATGCTCGAGACGGACAATCCGGTGCTCCCCGTGCTCGGAGGGCCTGACGATCTGGCTGACGTGATCGAACGGACCGGGGCTCGCCACGTGATTCTGGCCTTCTCCTCCGAGCCCGACCACATCCTCGTCTCCAAGGTGCGTGAGTGCGAGCAACTGGGAGTCGGCGTCTCGCTCGTGCCCAGGCTCTATGAGACGATCAACGAACGGACCACGCTGGACCACGTGGGCGGGCTCCCGCTGCTGACTCTGAACTCGATCGACCCCCGCGGTTGGCAGTTCGCGATCAAGCACGCCGTCGACTTCGGCACCGCGCTGCTGGTGCTGGCGCTGCTCAGCCCGATCCTGCTGCTGATCGCGGCCGTGGTCAAGCTGTCCTCGCGGGGGCCGGTCATGTTCCGCCAGCGCCGGGTCGGCCGCGACGGGCGCGAATTCGACGTCCTGAAGTTCCGGACGATGCGCCTGCCTCCGGCGCCGGGCAGCAGCTTCGAGCCACTCGCCGGGCTGGCCCCCGGTGGGGTCGAGGGCCTTGACCGTCGTACCTCAGTCGGACGCCTGCTTCGCGAGCTCTCGCTCGACGAACTCCCGCAGCTGATCAACGTACTGCGCGGGAACATGAGCCTCGTCGGCCCCCGTCCCGAGCGCCCCGAGTACGTCGAGCGCTTCCTGCGCGACGTCGCCCGCTACGAGGACCGCCACCGCGTGAAGTCCGGCATCACCGGCTGGGCCCAGGTACATGGTCTGCGCGGCCAGACGTCGATCGTCGACCGCGTCGAATGGGACAACTACTACATCCAGAACTGGTCCCTTCGGCTCGATCTGCGGATTCTCGCGATGACGATCGCCGAAGTCTTGCGCTTTCGCGAGCTCTCCTAGGGACGAGCAGGCGGGCCGAGCGAAATCCTTGGCGCGCGTACTGTTGGTGCACCAACCGGTCGACGGTGGCGTGGGCAGACATGTGGGGGATCTCGCCCGCGGCCTCGACGGAGCCGGTCACGATGTGATCCTCTGTGGGCCGGAGCGACCCCCGGGTGTGCCGGAGCGCTGCGGGCATGTTCGGCTGCCGATGGGGCGCTCGCTCTCACCACACGCCGATCTGCGCGCCTGTCGCGGCTTGAACGCGGCGATCGCTGCGACCGCGCCCGACCTGGTCCATGCCCACAGCTCCAAGGCCGGCGCCGTCGCCCGGCTGGTGCACGTCGCGCACCCGCGCCTTCCGGTGGTCTACACGCCGCACGGCTACGCGTTCGCCGGCTACTTCGAGCGCGACGGCGAGCGCACCGCGTATCGGACGATCGAGCGTGCCCTGTCGGCCCTCGGGGGCCGCATCGTCTGCGTCTGCGAGGCGGAGGCAAGGCTCGCTCGTCGCGTGGCGCGTCGGCGGCAGATCCGCGTGGTCCACAACGGGATCGCTGAGCCGACCGAGCAGTCGACCGTCGAACCGGCGATGGCGCGACTCGCCCGTCGAGGGCCCGTGATCGGCACGCTGACGCAGCTCCGACCCGGAAAGGGGGTCGAGACGCTGCTCGATGCACTGCCGCGGGTGCACGAGGCCCACCCAGACGTTCAGCTGGCGATCTGGGGCGACGGTACGGAGCGCGAGACGCTGCACCGACGCGCGGTGCGGCTGCAAATCGACGCCTCGGTCCATTTCCTGGGGCCGACGACCGATCCGCTCAGCATCATCGCCGGGACGCAGGTGTTCGCGATGCCGTCCCTCGCGGAGGCCTTCCCCTATGTGATGCTGGAGGCGATGTCGATGGGCTGTCCGCTCGTGTCCACGGATGTCGGTGGGGTGGGGGAGGCGATCACCTCAGGCGAGAATGGCTTGCTGGTCGCCCCCGGCGACTCCGATGCGCTCGGCGACGCGCTCGTGACGCTTGTGGGCGATCCGGCGGCGGCTGCGCGACTCGGCGCGGCCGCCCGTCGGCGCGTCAGAAGCGAATTCACGCTGGCGAGGATGATGCGCGGAATCCTGGAGGTCTACGGGGAGCTCTCACCCCGATTCGCGGACTCCTCGACGGAACCGTCTTCGAGACTGATTCGGGCTCAGGCGAGCTAGTGGCCGATCTGCCCCTGGTGCCGCCGCCGGGCTCGCTCCCTCCCTCGGAGCTCGATCCGCAGGTCGCCGGTCCGCTGCTTGAGCTCGTCGGCCGACTCCCGCCCGATCCCGCGCCTCCGCGCGTCGAGCGGCCCCCAAACGTCCGCCCCGCCCCCAACCGGGCATTCTGGCTGAGCTTCCTGCGGCGCCTGCGTCAGCGTCGCTCGGTGATCCTCGGCTACCACGGCGTCGCCGACTGTCCCCTGTCGTTGGACCTCTCGCGGCTGCAGGTCGCCCCCGTGCAATTCGAGCGCCAGATCGAGCTGCTCTTCAAGGCAGGCTTCCGGTTCATGACGATGTCCGAGGCCGCCGACGAGCTCGGGAGCGGCCGGCCGCGCCCTGGGATCGCCGTGGTCACCTTCGATGATGGCCTGCGCAACAACTACACGACCGCACTGCCCATCCTCAGCCGGCTGGGGATTCGCGCCACCGTCTATGTGGCCTGCAACTTCATCGGCGGTTACAACCCCTGGGTCTCACCCGGTGGCGGCGGCGAGATGCTCGGCGAGGAGGACATCCAGGCGCTGGCGGCCAGCGGCTGGGAGATCGGCGCTCACACGCTCAGCCATCCAGATATGGCCAGCCTCGACTACGAGCAGTGCCGCGCCGAGATCGAGGCCAGCCGACGGCGGCTGGAGACGATCATCGGCTCGACGGTCGACACGTTCGCCTACCCGTTCGGCCTCTACGGGACGGAGGCGGTCCGCGCCGTCCGGGACGCCGGCATGCGTGCGGCGGTGACCACCGGTTCGGGCATCTGGGACCGCCTGGAGCTCACGCGCGCAATGGTCAGCAACGGCGACCCGTACGCGATCGTCGCGCTCAAGATGCTCGACGGCTACGCGCCTCTGCTGCGCACGCCGCCGCTCCGCGCCGCTCGGGCGATGAGTCTGTCCGCACGCGGCGCGCTCCGGGCGCGCTGACAGCTCTCGGCGCACGGGCCGGCGCCGCGGGCCCAGGAATGTCGGTGCGAGAGCGTCCACGGACCGTCCAGGACGCGTGCTCCGCCATCTGTCCAGGTTGCTGGACACCTTGAGGGGACATATGGCGGGGAGCCGAGACAGCTCCTATGCGCCACTTCCGATACATCTTCCTCACCGCGGTCATCATGTTCCTCTCCATCGCGTCGACTGGCCAGGCCGCCATCAGTCACCGCGATTCCGGCACCCATCGGAAGGGCGCACAGGTTCATCACCACAAGACAAAGGCTGCCAAGCATCACCGCAAGGCCAAGGCTGCCAAGCATCACCGCAAGGCCAAGGCCCCCACGGCCACCAAGGCTTCGGCCCCGGTCCAGGCGCGGCGGATGCCGCTTGTGGTTGGGGCGGCTGTGCCGGTGGTTTCGGGGACGACGTACTACGTGTCGGCGTCGGGTTCGGATGCCAATTCGGGTACGAGTCCTGCGCAGGCGTGGCAGACGGTCGGTCGGGTCAATCGTCAGTCGCTGGCGCCGGGCGATGCGGTTCTGTTCGCCGGTGGCCAGACGTTTTCTGACAGCGATCTTGAGCCGGCGACGTCGGGCACGGCGGCCCATTCGATCGTGTTTGGCTCCTTCGGCCAGGGCGACGCGGTGCTGCCCAAGGGCGCATGGTTTGTCCATGACTACCTGCTCTTTGACCATCTGCGGTTTGCCAGCACGTTCTTCGGCGGCAGCGCCGTGAAGGGACCGAGCAACCACATCACGGTCCAGAACTGCCAGTTCTCGCTGCCGGCGGGCAACCAGCAGCTGGGGCTGTATGCCAACGGCACGGACTGGACGATCCAGAACAACGTCGTGCAGAACACCGGCCTGTCAGGGATGCTGCTCAACGGCGACGGCTACCACGTGGTCGGCAACACGATCGACAACGTCGGCCTCTACGACGCGGGCTACAACGCTCACGGGATCTACCTCGACGCCAGCGACGCCACGATCACCGACAACACGATCACGCGTTTCTCGGAGTCGGCGGTCTCGGCCCGGTATCGCTCCAGCACGATCGAGCGCAACTACATGGACGGCGGCCAGATCGGCATCGACTTCTACCAGACTGACGCCAACGCCGGTACCAGCCACTGGCTGGATAACACCATCAAGAACACCACCACGGTGGGCATCTACGTCTCATCTGACGGCGACTTCCCCCTGCACGAGAGCTTCGTGATCCAGTCCAACGCGATCGACAGCTCCCCCGTGCTCACCAACCTCCGCGCCGTCACCACCGGCACCTACACCGTCGCTGACAAC
>DATAUL010000518.1:0-2858 GCA_036268255.1 Solirubrobacteraceae bacterium
CTGATACCGGCCCGCATCCCATCAGCGAGGACGAGTTGCGAGCAGCGTTCACGCGAAGCGGCGGCTGGAGCGTCGCCTCCGTCAGTCCGGATCGGATCCTGACAACGTTCGCCCCGCGGGGTGTCCCGGCCTGGTTGGCGACGATCGAACGGATCTCGTCACCGGACTGAGGACGTCTCATAATTGGTGCGGTGGCGCCCGAGCCCCTCACGATCGAGCATCTCGAGCGCTGGGTGATGTTCGGCGCGCACTGGCGGGTAGTCGAGCTAACGGCCGATCATGCCGTCGTCGAGATGTGCGCGTGTACAGGAGAGCTCGTCGAGCGCGCTGAATCCGATGACGCGGTGCTGATCGCGTATCTGCGAGCAGCACGGGGCGACTCGGACTGACGGTGACGCGGCCGGCGTGACCCTCCGCGCCCTCAGCAGCGTGTCGGGTCGCACCGAGCGCGAAGCGCGCCAACGCGAGATCCGGTGCCACGGCCAGCAACCCGGATATGCGCCGCCGATCTCGCTGCACGATCGCCCGCACCAGCCTCATCAACGGTGCATCGTCACCCACGGTCAAACCGTACTGCGCCTCGACCCGCCCTCACCGGCTCGATCAACGTGCGCCCGCGGTTTCGGCCGCGTCGCGCGCCCGGCGGATCGGGCTGGTCAGCTTGACGCGAACATGTCGCTGACCGTCTCGCGGACGAGGTCGGTGAGATCAGCCGCCGGCACATCGTCGAGCATGTTGGTGCTGAGCATTCCGCCCATCACTGCGCCGATCGAGCAGGCCATCCGCACCCGCGTGGCAACCGGGATATCGGGGCTGGACAGCAGCCGCCGGAACTGGCGCTCCATGTCGTCGTTGTCCAGACGATGACGTTCGGACCGGTGTAGGTCCTCGACGGCGCTCTGATTTCGCTGGTGCAGCGCCATCAGCGCGCGGTTCTCGGCGAACTCGGTGACAAAGCGGTCGATCAGAGCCGGCCAGGCCGCCGCGCGCTGCTGACCGTCATCAAGCGCTTCCAGTTCGTCCAGGATCTCCCGGCCGATCGCGTGCAGGCGGAGGTGCAGCTCGAGCAGGATGTCCGATTTGCTCTTGAAGTGGTAGTAGAGCGCTGCCTTGGTGGTGCCCAGGCGCTCGGCGATGTCGCGCAGCGAGGTCTTGTCGTAGCCATGCTCGGTGAACATCTCGAGCGCTATGTCGAGGATCCGCTCTCGCGTGGAGGCGGCCGAACGGTTCGATCCGGCGGTCGTGGCGCTCATCGGAGACAGTCTAGCCGACCGCCCTTACTTGACGACCGGTAAGTTGCATGTAGGATGCGCTTACTTTACGACCGGTAAGGAGTTGGATGACCGCCATGATGATCGAAGCCGAGGGCCTGCGCAAGCGCTTCGGCACCACGCAGGCGCTGGACGGACTGGACCTCGCGGCCCCGGCCGGGTCCGTGCTCGGCGTCCTTGGACCCAACGGCGCCGGAAAGACGACCGCCGTCCGGATCCTCACCACCCTGGCGCAGCCTGATCAGGGATCGGCCCGGGTCGCCGGCTTCGACGTCGTCGCCGACGCGGCGCTGGTCAAGCGCAACATCGGCGTGACCGCGCAGGACGCCACCGTCGACGAAGTCCTCACCGGGCGCCAGAACCTGGTCATGATCGGCCGGCTGAGCGGCCTCCGTGGCCGCGGGGCGCGAGCCCGGGCGGGCGAGCTGCTCGAGCGGTTTGACCTCGCCGACGCCGCCGAGCGGATGGCGCGGACCTACAGCGGCGGCATGCGCCGTCGTCTGGACCTGGCCGCCAGTCTGGTCATGCGCCCGCCGGTACTGTTCCTGGACGAGCCGACGACCGGGCTGGATCCGACCAGCCGGATGCGGATGTGGAACGTGATCCGGGAGCTGATCGCAGACGGCGTGACGCTGCTGCTGACCACGCAGTACCTGGATGAGGCCGACGAACTCGCCGATCGGATCGTCGTCGTCGATCACGGCCGCGCGATCGCCGACGGCACCGCGGCTGAGCTCAAGCGCCAGGTCGGAGGAGCACGGGTGCAGATACTGCTCACCGCGCCCCATGCCGAGGCCGAGCGGGCGCTCGCGCCCCTGGTCGGCGGCGCGGTGCAGATCGGCCGAGATGGCCGGCAGCTGCAGGCCCCCGTCCGGGCCTCCGCCGGGCTGGCCACCCGCGTCGTGCGGGCGCTGGACGAGGCGGGGATCGAGGTCGACGACGTCGAGATCCGCCAGCCGTCGCTGGATGACGTGTTCTTCGCTCTCACTGGCCATCCCGGCCACGACGAACCCGAACCCACTCGGGAAACCGACGACGAACTCGAGGCAGCCCTCGCATGACCGCCACCGCCCTCCCACTCGCTACCGCTCCACCTCGCCGCGGGCGGCTCGCCGGGCGACTGCGGGACGTCGCCGTGCTGACCGTCCGCAACTTCGTCCACATCCGACGCGAGCCGCTGCGGCTGTCCGACGTCACGATCCAGCCGATCCTGTTCACGCTGCTGTTCGTGTACGTGTTCGGCGCCGGCGTCTCGCTGCCCGGAGGCGGGAGCTACGCGAACTTCGCGATCGGGGGACTGCTGGCGCTGAACCTGACGACCGGCGCGATCGGCACCGCAGTGGGGCTGACCACGGACCTGGGCACGGGCGTGATCGACCGTTTCCGGACGCTGGCTATGTGGCCCGCGGCGGTGCTCGTCGGTCGTTCGCTCGCCGATCTGTTGAGCGCCGTCCTCTGCACCGCGATCGTGGCCGTTGTCGGCCTCATCGTTGGCTGGAAGCCCGGCGGCAGCGCGCTGGCGACGCTCGGCGGCTTCGGCGTGTTCCTGCTGTTCAGCTACGCGCTGTCCTGGGTCTGTGCCTGCCT
>DATAUL010000519.1:0-7042 GCA_036268255.1 Solirubrobacteraceae bacterium
CCAGCGCGGGGATGATCCCCTCGAGGCGGGCGAGGCGCCCGAACGCGTCCAGCGCCTGCTCGTCGGTGATGCCGACGTAGCGCGCGCGGCCCTGATCGCGCAGCCAGGCGTGCTCGGGCCCGCTGCCCGGATAGTCGAGACCGGCCGAGATCGAGTGCGCCTCGAGGATCTGCCCGTCCTCGTCCTGCATGATCGCCGAGTAGGCGCCGTGCAGGACTCCGCCGCGGCCGCCCGCGGTCAGCGGCGCGCCGTGGCGCCCGGAATCCAGTCCCTCGCCGGCCGCCTCGACCCCGATCAGCTCGACGCCCTCGTCGGCGACGAACGGGATGAAGATGCCGATCGAGTTCGAGCCGCCGCCGACGCACGCGATCACCCGCTGGGGCAGCCGGCCGGCGTCCTGGAGCACCTGGGCGCGGGCCTCGTCGCCGATCACCCGCTGCAGGTCGCGCACGAGCGCCGGATAGGGCGCCGGCCCGACACAGGAGCCGATGATGTAGTGCGTCGTCTCGACGTTGGCGACCCAGTCGCGGATCGCCGCCGAGACGGCCTCCTTGAGCGTGCGGGCGCCGGCCTCGACGGGCTCGACGCGCGCACCGAGCAGCCCCATCCGCTCCACGTTGGGCTTCTGGCGGCGCATGTCCTCGGTCCCCATGTAGACCACGCACTCGAGGTCGAGCAGCGCGCAGGCGGTCGCCGAGGCGACCCCGTGCTGGCCGGCTCCGGTCTCGGCGATGATCCGCCGCTTGCCCATCCGCTTGGCCAGCAGCGCCTGGCCAAGGGCGTTGTTGATCTTGTGGGCGCCGGTGTGGTTGAGGTCCTCGCGCTTGAGGTAGACCGGATGCCCGGCGGCCGCGGAGAACCGCGACGCGCGGTACAGGGGCGACGGCCGGCCCACGTAGTTGTGCAGGAGGCCGTCGAGCTCGGCGCGGAACCCCGGATCGTCGCGGGCGGCCACCCAGGCGAGCTCGAGCTCGGCCAGCGCCGGCATCAGCGTCTCGGGCACGTACTGGCCCCCGTAGGGGCCGAAGCGATGCTCGACCGCGGTAGTCACGCTGCCGGCCCGGCGACCGGTTCGCCGCTCACCGCCGCCGCGAACGCGGCCAGCTTGTCGTGATCCTTGCGGCCGGGCGATAGCTCGACCCCGCTGGCCACGTCGACGGCGAACGGGCGGACCCGGGCGATCGCCTCGGCGACGTTGCCGGGCGACAGGCCGCCGGAGAGGATCACGGGGACGCGGGAGCGGTGCGATCGGACGAGATCCCAGGCGAACGTCTCGCCGCTGCCGCCGCGCAGCCCGCTCACGTAGCTGTCGAGCAGGTGAAGGTCGGTGTGGAAGGGCCCGAGCGCCTGGATGTCGGCGCCGCTGCGCACCCGCGCCGCCTTGATCACGCGGCATCCGGTGCGCCGGGCCGCCTCGGCGCAGAACGACGGCCCCTCGTCACCGTGCAGCTGCAGCATCGTCAGCCCGATCTCGTCGGCGGCGCGCGCCACCTGGTCGAGCGTCGGATTGACGAACACACCGACGATCTCCGCTTGGCGGCGATGGGCGGCGGCGATCTCGGCCGCGACGCCCAGCCGGCAGTGGCGGGGCGAGCTCCGCCAGAGGATCATCCCGATCGCCCAGGCGCCGGCGGCGACGGCCGCGTCGGCGTCGGCAGGGTGCGTGATGCCGCAGAACTTGATCTTCGGTGCGTCGGTCGGATCCACCCCCCCATCGTACGAAGCAGCGCAGCGACGGCTGTCTGCGACTACTGGCCGCCCGAGGACGCCGGGGCGGTCCGGCTGCCGAGCACGACGGTGATGGTGCGCAGACGGTGGCCCCGGCGCAGCGTCAGGACAAGGCTCTGCCCGGGGCTGCGCGTGGTGACGCGCGCGAGCACGTCGCTCATCGAGGCGACCGGGTCGCCGTCCACGCGCTCGATGACATCGCCGCGTCTGAGCCCGGCCACCGCCGCCGGCCCGCCGCGGACCACGCTGGTGATGCGCGCTCCGGCGCTCGACCCCCCGCTGGGCCCGGCGCCCCCGTGGGTGGGGCCGGCGCCGAGGCCGATGTCGGCGACCCGCACCGGTCCCGCGTGAGCCGCACGGGAGAGGATCTCGTCGGCGGTGTCGATCGGGACTGCGAACGCCAGCGTCTCAGCGCTGCGGCCCCCGCTCCTCGGCGTCGTCACCTCTGAGTTGATGCCGATCACCTGGCCGCCGGCGTCGAGCAGCGGCCCGCCGGAGTCGCCGGGGTCGATCGGCTGGTCGGTCTGGATCACGTTGTCGATCGCCTCCCCGTCGCCTGCCGGGAGGCGGTGCGCCAGCGCGGAGACGATCCCGCTGGTGAGGGTGCGATCGACGCCGAACGGGTTGCCGATCGTCAGTGTCGGATCACCCACCCGTACGGTGCTCGATTCGCCGAGCGTCAACGGCCGGACGGCCGGGAGCCCCCGCATGTCGATATGCAGCACAGCCAGATCCGAACTGGGATCGACGGCGATCACTCCGGCCGGGCGGACGATGTTGCCCTCGAACTCCGCCGTCACGCCCCGCGAGCGGTCGGCGCCGTCGACGACGTGATAGTCGGTGAGCACGTCTCCGTGGCGGTCGACGAGAAACCCCGAGCCCGTCGAGGTGCCGCTCCCGGGGGCGTGGAACGTGTTGAACGCGCTCTCGGCCGGCGCCACCAGCTTGGCGCGGATGTACACCACGCCGGGGGCGTCGCGCTGGTAGATGTCGTGCGGGGTCAGCCCGGATTGAGCGCCGCTTGCGCCGGCGACCGGCTGGGAGGCCACCGGAGCCTCCTCGACGATCGTCTCGGTGTGCCCGCGGCCGGCGGCGCCGAAGACGAGCAGCCCGGCGCCGACGATCAGACCGCCGACGACGGCCGCGAGGAAGTGCGAGCGGGCTACGTGCGTCATCGCCTGGTGAGTGTGCTGGGCGGGGCTTGAGATGAGCTAAACAAGCCGGCCGGCGAGCTCTCGGCAGGCCGCCTCGACGTGGGGCGAGCGCATCAGCGCCTCGCCGACGAGCACCGCGTCGACGCCGGCCGCGGCCAGACGCTCCAGATCCGCTCGTGTACGTAGCCCGGATTCCGACACGACCGTCGTTCCGGCCGGGACGCCGCCCAGCAGCTCATGGGTGCGCTCGGTGTCGACCTGCAACGTCGTCAGGTCGCGGTTGTTGATCCCGATCACCTCCGGGCGCAGCTGCGCGGCGCGGCTGAGCTCACGCGCGTCATGCACCTCGACGAGCACGCCAAGGCCGAAGCCCTGCGCCCGCGCGTAGAGCGCCGCCAGCTCGTCGGGTTCCAGCGCAGCCACGATCAGCAGGATCGCGTCGGCGCCGGCGGCCATCGACTCGATCACCTGATAGGGATCGACGACGAAGTCCTTGCGCAGGATCGGAAGCGTCGCCGCCGCGCGCGCCCGCCGCAGATCGTCGAGCGTGCCCCCGAAGCCGACCTGTTCGGTGAGCACCGACAGCGCGGCCGCTCCCCCTCGCTCGTAGGCGCCGACGACCTCCTCGATCTCCAGGTCCTCGCGAATCGTGCCCGCCGACGGCGAGCGCCGCTTATGCTCGGCGATCACCGACAGGCCGGGGCGGGCCAGGGCGGCGGCGAACGGGCGCGGTGGGTCGGCGGCCGCGCGCGCCGCCGCCTCGGCCTCGAGCTGCGAGACAGGCGCCGCCGCGCGCCGGACCGCCAGCTCGCCGCGGGTGCGCGCGACGATCCGCTGAAGCTCGTTCACGATCGCACCGCCGCGTCGCCCGCCAGGCGATGAGTCGCGGCGATGAAGCGCTCCACCGCCGCCTGTGCGGCCCCGGAGTCGATCGCCGCCTGGGCCGCCGCCACCCCGTCGGCCAGGCCGGACGCGCCGCCGCCGGCGTAGATCGCGGCCCCCGCGTTGAGCACCGCCACATCCCGGGCGGGGCCGGACTCGCCGGACACGATCCGGCGCGTGATCTCGGCGTTCCGGGCCGGATCGCCGCCGGGGATCGAATCGGCCGGGGCGGCGCTCAGGCCGACGTCCCCGGGCGCGACGTCGTACTCGGAGATCCCGCCGGCGGTCACCTCGAAGACATGGGTGGGGGCGCAGATGCTGAGCTCGTCCAGGCCGTCATGGCTGGAGACGAGCAGCGCATGCTCGGTGCCCAGCAGCGCCAGCGCGCCCGCCATCGTCTCCAGATACGCCGCATCGGAGACGCCGATCAGCTGCCGGGAGGCGCCCGCCGGGTTGGTCAGCGGCCCGAGGAAGTTGAAGATCGTGCGGACCCCAAGCTCTGAGCGCACCGGAATCACGAAGCGCGTGGCCCGATGGTGCCGAGGCGCGAACATGAAGCCGAAACCGACCTCCTCGATGCACCGGGCCACGGCGTCCGGCTCCAGGTCGATCTTGGCGCCGAGCGCCTCCAGCAGGTCAGCGGAGCCCGAAAGGCCGGTGGCCGAGCGGTTGCCGTGCTTGGCGACCGTGCACCCGGCCCCCGCCGCGATCAGCGCGGCCGTCGTGGAGACGTTGAAGGTGCGGCGACCGCCGCCGGTCCCGGCCGTGTCGACGAGATCCCGGCGGTCCACGGTCACCGGCACGGCGAGGGCGCGCATCGTCCGGGCCAGCCCGGCCAGCTCCTCGACGGTCTCGCCCTTCGTCCGCAGCGCGATCAGGAAGCCGGCGATCTGGATCTCGGAGGCCTGGCCGCGCATGATCAGCGCGAGCACCGCCGCCGTCTGGTCGGCGGTCAGATCGTGGCCGCTGGCCAGTGCATCGATCGACGCCGTGATCAGCTCCGGCCCGGCGCTCATCCCGTCCGTGCCCCTCCCAGGAAGTTGGCCAGCAGCTCGTGGCCCTGTTCCGTGAGCACCGACTCGGGATGGAACTGGACCCCCTCGGCCGGCAGCTCGCGGTGACGTACGGCCATCACGATCCCGTCCGCGACCGCGCTGCGCTCCAGGACGGCCGGCAGCTCAGGCGCCGCGATCAGCGAGTGGTAGCGGCCCACCTCCAGCGACGGGCGCAGGCCGCGGAAGATCGTGCGGCCGTCGTGCTCGATCACCGTTGTCTTGCCGTGCACCGGGTGGTGGGTGATGACCTCGCCCCCCCATGCCTGGACGAGCGCCTGGTGACCGAGGCACACCCCGAGGGTGGGGATCCGCGCCTGGGGGAAGCGCCGCACGGCCTCCAGGGAGATGCCCGCCTCGTTCGGCGTACACGGGCCGGGCGACACGATCACCCGGTCATAGCCGCGGACGAGCAGGTCGTCGATCGTCGCCCGGTCATTGCGCACCACCTCGATCTCGTGCGGCGGGTCCGACAGCTCGCCCACGTACTGCACGAGGTTGTAGGTGAAGCTGTCGTAGTTGTCGAGAACGAGAATTCGCATCTACGGCCAATCGGGTTGGGCGACGGCGAGCTCGATCGCCTGCATGACCGCCTTGGACTTGGCCACCGATTCCGCGAACTCGTAGGCCGGCTTGGCGTCGGCGACGGTGCCCCCGCCGGCCTGCACGTGGGCGACGCCGTCCTTGACGACGACCGTGCGGATGTGGATGCAGGTGTCCAGCTCGCCGGTATAGCTGACCCAGCCGATCGCGCCGCCGTAGCCGCCGCGCTTGACCGGCTCCAGCTCGTCGATGATCTGCATCGCGCGGACCTTGGGCGCGCCTGACAAGGTCCCGGCGGGCAGCACCGAGCGCAGCGCGTCGAGCGCCCCCACATCCGGCCGCAGCTCGCCGACGACGCTCGAGACGATGTGCATCACGTGGCTGTAGTTCTCCACGGCCATGAAGCTCTCCACCTGCACCGACCCGTAGCGGCACACCCGGCCGAGATCGTTGCGGCCCAGATCGACGAGCATCACGTGCTCCGCGCGCTCCTTCTCGTCGGCGAGCAGCTCCTGTGCCATCTGCTGGTCCTCGTCGACGGTCGCGCCGCGCGGGCGAGTGCCGGCGATCGGCCGGGTGGCGACCCGGCGGCCGCCGACGGTGATGAGCGGCTCGGGGCTGGCCCCGGCGATCTCGAAGTCGCCGAAATCCAAAAAGTACATGTACGGGCTGGGGTTGACCGCCCGCAGACCGCGGTAGATCGAGAACGCCTCGACGGGCACCGGCGCCGACCAGCGCTGGGACGGCACCACCTGGAACGCGTCGCCGGCGGTTATGTACTTAATGATCCGCGCGACCATCCCCTGAAACGACTCGCGCGTCATGTTGGACTCAAACTGGGGGGCGACGCGGTCGCGCGCCGGGCGCTGCGAGGGGCGCGGCACCGGTCCGTCCAGGCGCCAGCGCACCTCGGCGATCGTGTCGGCGGCGCGGGCATAGGCGGCGTCCACGTCTTCGTCGACGTAGACGTTGGCGATCACCGTGATGGTGTGCCTGAGGTGGTCGAAGACGACGAGCGCGTCGGTCATCATCAGCGCCAGGTCGGGTACTCCGATCGGGTCGGGGTTGGGCTCGCCGAGCGGCTCCACCGTGCGCACCAGGTCGTATGCGAACACCCCGACGGCGCCGCCCGCGAACGGTGGCAGCCCGTCGAGCGTGGGGATCCGGAAGCGGCCGAGCTCCTCCGCCGCCAGCTCATAGGGATCACCAGGATCACCCAACGACCAGCGCAGTACCCGGCGCGGGCGCCAGCCGATGAACGAGTAGCGCCCCACGCGCCCCTGGTCGGCAGACTCGAGCAGGAATCCCAGCTCGTGCTCGCCGCGCAGCTTGAGAAACGCCGACACCGGCGTCTGGACGTCGTCGATGAATGTCTGGTGCAGAGGGATCAGGTTGTGGTCGCGGGCCAGCTCGCGGACCGTCGCCAGCGAGGGCGACGGTACCGCCGCGGACCGCGTCTCAGCCCCGGTGACGGCCATCGAGGATCCGCTCGGCGTCGGCGAGGCTCAGACCCCGGCCGCGCATCAGCACCGCCAGGTGGTAGAGCACGTCGGCCGCCTCCTCGGCGACGCGCTCGTCGGACTCCTCGCGCACCGCCCGAACGACCTCCTCGGCCTCCTCCTGGACCTTGGCGCCGGCCAGCACCGGATCGTCGAGCAGCGTCGTCGTGTAGGAACCGACCGG
>DATAUL010000520.1:0-23661 GCA_036268255.1 Solirubrobacteraceae bacterium
TCTCATGCGCCGGCCACTCCTCCAGCACCTTGCGCACGAACTCATCGATCGTCGCCCCATGCTGCAGGATGTACACCCCGCAATACAAAGCCCGCCCATCAGCCGTGATCAGCGACGCATTGAAGTCATAACCCTCATAGATGATCGGCGACCCGGACAGGCGCGCGCCCATCCGGGCCTGATCATCGTTGATCGCCCACAGACGATGACGAATCACCTCAAAGGTGACGGGATCCAGCGCATCGGAAACTGAGGCGCCGATCCCCGGCGCCGCGGCGGTCACACGACTCCGATCCGGCCGCCGGCGCCGGCCGAGGCGGCGTTGCCGTCGGCGTTCGGAACCGCGCTCAGGCGGATCGTCAGATACTTGTCGACGGCCGCCTGATAACCCGGCGGAACGACGACGCTGTCGCCCATCCGCTCCACGATCGACGGCCCATCGAGGACGTTGCCCGAAGTGAGCGCATCGCCGTCGTAGACGGTGGTGCTCGTCAGGCCGACCGGATCGAAATACGCATCGCGCTGGCCCTTGACGGCGTGCGACGCATCCCGCCCGCCCTCCTCATGGGCCGGGAACGTGACGGGGTCGATCGGCCGGGTTCCGACGACCCGGTGCAGCTCGACCTCGTTGCCGCCGTCCATGAGCAGGGCGCCCTCGCCGTAGACCTGGCCGTAGCGCTTGACGAAGCGCTCCAGCAGCCGGTCGGCACCGGCGGACGTGAGTCGTCCGGGGTCGACCTCCACCTCGACGGTGTGGACCTGCTGGCGGAAACGCACCCCGAGGGTGCGAGCCAGCGAGATCTCATCCGCGCCGGCGCCCTCACGAGCGAACTGCTCCATGACCCGACCCTCGAGCGTCTCGAAGCGCTCGTTGATCTGCGCGAGGTCGGCATCATCGAACGGGGTGCTCAGCTGCCGTGAGACCTCCGCCGTGTGGGTGATGTCGCAGGTCAGCATCCCCTCGGCGGAGAACACGGTCGAGTCGGCGAGCACGAGAATCGCCTTGGAGCCGATCTCGTGGCCGTAGAAGACGGCGTGGGTTGGGCCGGCACCGCCGTAGGCGACGAGCACGCAGTCGCGCGGGTCGTGGCCCTGCTCGATGGTCGACTTGCGGATCAGGTCGGCCATCTGCGAGTTGATGATCCGAAAGACGCCGACAGCGGCCTCCTCGGGCTCCATCCCCAGTTGCTCGCCGAGCCGCGCCAGCGCCCGCAATGCCAGGTCGCGATCGAGCCGCATGCGCCCGCCGAGAAAGTTGTCGGCGTCGAGATATCCGAGCACGAGATCGGCGTCGGTCACGGTCGCCTCGGTGCCGCCCAGTCCGTAGCAGGCGGGCCCGGGACGTGAGCCGGCGCTCTGGGGGCCGACGCGCAGGAGGCCGCCCTCGTCCAGCCAGGCGATGCTCCCGCCGCCCGAGCCGATCGAGTTCACGAGCACCTTGGGCATCCGCAAGCTGTACTGCGCTACCACCGGCTCGGACTCGAGCGGCACCTGACCGTCGAGGATCAGCCCGACGTCGAACGAGGTCCCACCGACGTCGGTGCAGATGACGTTCTCCTCGCCGTACAGGCGACCGAGATGCTGGCAGCCGAGGATGCCGCCCGTGGGCCCCGAGTCTAACGTCACGATCGGTCGTTGGGCGGCATCGAGAACCGACGTGAGCCCGCCGCTGGCCTGCATGACCAGCATCGGCTGGGCCAGCCCCTCATCGCGCAGCCGCGCCTCGAGCTGCTCGAGGTAGCCGACGACCTTCGGCCCGATGTAGGCGGTGATCGCGGTTGTCGCGGTGCGCTCGTACTCGCCCAGAACGGGCGCGACCTCGTGCGAAAACGTGGTGAACACGCCAGGGGCGCGCTCGGCGAGCATTTCCTTGATCCGCCGCTCGTGGGAGTCGTTGAGGAACGACCACAGCAGCGACACGGCAATCGCCTCGACATCCTCGGCGAGAAGGCCGTCGATGGCGGCGATCACGTCCTGCTCCTGCAAAGGCACGATCACGTCTCCATCGCGATCGATGCGCTCGGCGACCCCGCGGATGAGCTGGCGGGGGACGATCGGGTCAGGCTTGCGCAGCCGTGACGAGTGCACGAGGTCGCGCTCCGGCAGCCCGGCCACCTTGGAGTAGACCTTGCCGATGATGATCGCGTCCTCGTGGCCGCGTGTCGTGATCAGCCCGGTGCGCGCGCCCGTGCGGGTGAGCATGGCGTTCGTGGCCTGGGTGGTGCCGTGCACGAACAGCTCGGTGGACTTCAGCAACTCCTCGCGCGAGAGCCCCTGCTGCTCAGCGTTGACGCGAACCGCCTCGAGGACTCCGTCCTGGAGCGAGCCGGGGGTCGTCAACGCCTTCGAGACGGTCCGCCCGCCGGAGTCGGTGGCGACGACACAGTCGGTAAAAGTGCCGCCGATGTCGACGCCAATTCGATATCTCACGTTCCAGGCTCCTTAGACAGTCAGACGATGAGGACATTCGGGTACGGCAACGGCTCCGGGAGACGCCAGCCGGGATGACGCGGCGGGGGCGCGCTCATGCCACGCCGGGATCGTCGGTCGGAGTGGCGACAGCGACGTCCGTCGAGGAGATCGCGGATGCCTCGAGCTCGGCGTCGGCCAGAGCACCCCGGCCACCGAGGCGCTTGGGCAGACGGAACTCCTGACCTTTGGTCAGCCCGGCCGGCCGCTTGATCAAGATCAGCAGGAGCAGCAGCGAGACGATCGCCGTCTCGATGCCGTTGGGCAGGTTGACCTTCAACGGCCCGACGCCCTGCCCGTTCTCGAGTTGCACGAAGAAATCGGTGATCAGCGAGATCGCGAGCACCCCGCTCACTGCGCCCGCGAGGCTGTTGATCCCTCCGACGACGAGCATCGCGAGCTGGAGGAAGCCGGTCGCGATGAAGAAGTCGGCGGCGCTGACGGTCCCGACTGAGTGGGCGTAGAGCGCTCCGCCCAGCCCCGCGACGGCGGCGCTGATCGTGAACGCCCGCCGGCGCTCCCGCGGGATGTTGATGCCGAGCGAGCGAGCCGCCACCGGGTCCTCGCGGCTGGCCCGCAACCGGATCCCAGATGCCGAGCGCTGATACAGGTAGGCGATCGCCAGAGCGATGACGACGCCGATCACCGCGGCCCACGTCGTCGTGTCCACCGGGACCCCCGGCGTGGCGCCGCCGTCGCTGGAGAGCACGTGCCAGTTGATGAGCACCACCTGCGAGATCTGCAGCAGCGCGAGGGTTGCCACCGCTGCGCCGAGGCCGCTGAGCCGGGAAATCGGGATCGACACGAGGTACCCGACGACTCCGGCGACGACCGCGGCCAGGAGGGCGGCCGGCCAGAGGCTGAGCGCGGTGCTTGACAGGAAATGAGGGAGCGCCGGCAGCAGGGTCGACTTCTGGATGACCGGGATGCTCATGATCCCGCCCACGTACGCGCCGACGGCCATCAGTCCGGCGTGCCCGAGCGACAGCACGCCCGAGTTGCCCACGAACACGTACAGGCCGATGGTCACGATCATCGTCACCAGCGCCTGGATGAGATAGGTGATGATCTCTCCGCTCGCGTTGCCCAGCACGAGCGTGAGCAGGACCACGATCCCGACCAGCGACAGAAACGGCCACGCCTGATCGAGGACCCCCCGCGGGCGGCGGGGTCGCGGCCGCTTGACCTCCTCTTTGCTCGGTGTCACTCCTGCGGCCACGCTCATGCCCCTTGCACCACCTGCATCACACCCTCTCCAGTGCCGATCCGCGTGCGAACAGCCCTTGGGGCCGCACGAGCAGGACGATGATCACGATCAGGTACAGAAGCGCGTCCTGGTACTGCAGCGGGCCCTGGGGGAGCGTCACCGAGAGCACCACTGAGACGATGCCCAGCAGAAAGCCCCCGACGACGGCCCCGCCGAGGCTCTCGAGACCGCCGACGACAACCGCCACCACCCCCACGAGCAGCGGCTGGACGCCGAGCGTCGGGGTGAGGCTCCCCGTCTGGGCCACGACGACGATCGCGGTGACCGAGGCGGCCACGCCACTGATCGCGAACGCCAACATGATCACCCGCTGGGAGCGCACCCCGAGCAGCTCGGCCATGTCGAAGTCGATGGCGGCGGCGCGCAGCTGGACGCCGAGCGTCGTACGCTTGAGGAAGTAGAGCAGCGAAAGCAGGAGCACGAGGGTGATCCCGATCTCGACCACGTCGAGCTTGGCCACCGTCAGGCCGAGGAAGTGGATCCCGTTATTGAGTCCGCCGCCGAAGTCGGTGCCCTTCGCCTTGTCGCCGGCGGCGGCCTCGACGACGCTCTGGATGCCAAGGCTGACAGCGAAAGACGCCACGAGCAACGTCGTCTCATCAGCGCCGCGCAGCGGCCGGAAGGCGAAGCGCTCCATGAGCAGCGCGAGCACGATGCCGGAGACGATCGCCACGAGAATGACGAGCGGCGCCGCCCAGGGCGCGGTGACCATGATCAGGTAGGCCGGGACCATGATCAGCTCGCTCTGCGCGAGGTTGACGATCCGCGAAATGCCGAAGGTCATCGAGAGGCCAAGCGCGAGCAGCGCGTACAGACCGCCCGAGCTGATCGCGTCGATGGCGTACTGGATGACTGTCTTCATGGCACCTTCACCGCCTCGATACCGAAGTAGGCGGCCAGCATCTTCTGGCCGTCGCGACCGCTGTCGATCTCCTCCAGCCGGCCGTTGCGCAACAGCTCTGAGCGATTCGCGATCTCCATCGCCTGAAGAGCGTTCTGCTCGAGCAGGAGGATCGCCAGGCCGCTGTCGCGGAGCTCCTGGATGATCTCGAAGACCTCTTCGACGACCATTGGGGCCAACCCCAGCGAGGGCTCGTCGAGCAAGAGCAGGCGCGGCTTGGTGAGCAGCGCGCGGGCGATCGCCAGCTGCTGCTGCTGGCCCCCGGACAGATGGCCGGCCGGACGGTGCAGCGACGTTCCCAGGGCCGGGAAGCGCTCGATGAGATCGCGCATCTCGCGCTCGGCGTCGCCGCGGTCGCGTCGCGCCGCGCGAGCCACCATGAGGTTCTCGCCGACCGTGAGCGTGGCGAAGATCCGGCGTCCCTCGGGGACGATCGACACACCGCGGCGGACGATGCGATCGGCCGACTGACCGAGCAGCCGCTCGCCGTCGAGGAGGATGCTGCCGCCGACCTGCACCTGACCCCGCTTGGCCGGCCGGCACTTCTCCCCGGCGATGGTCATCAGGGTGCTCGACTTGCCGGCACCGTTGGGGCCGACAATCGTCACGATCTCGCCGGCGTCGACCGACAGGCTGATCCCGCGCACGGCGCGCACGGGGCCGTAGCTGACCGTCAGGTCCTGGACCTCAAGCAGCATCGACTGAGACCTTTCTCGTGCCCAGGTAGGACCTGATCACCTCAGGATCCCGCTGGACCTCATCCGGATTCCCCACGCAGATCGTCTTGCCCTCGGCGAGCACCTGGACGCGGTCGCACAGGCGCATCACAAGGCCGACGTCGTGCTCGATCATCAGGATTCCGACGCCGTCGCGGTCGCGCATCTCGGCCACGAGCTCGAGCAGCTCCTCGCTCTCGGTCTCGTTCATGCCCGCCGCCGGCTCGTCGACGGCGAGAAAGCGCGGGCGGATCGTGAGCGCCCGTGCCAGGGCGACACGCCGCTCCTCGCCATAGGGCAGCGCTCCTGCGGGAGCATGCCGGAGACGCTCCAGGCGCGTCAGCTTGAGCACCTCCGTCGCCCGCTGGCGCGCCGCCCTGCGCCTCATGCCGACGCCGAAGGCGGCCGCCTCGAGGTTCTCCTCGACGGTCAACCGGCGAAACAGCCGACCGGCCTGGAAGGTGCGGGCCAGGCCGCGCCTGGCCCGCTCCTCCGGAGACGCCTTCGTGATGTCCTCGCCGTCGAGGATCACTGTCCCACTCTTACAGCGCTGATAACCGGTGATCACGTTGACCAGCGTCGTCTTGCCGGCGCCATTGGCGCCGATCAGACCGAGGATCTCTCCTCGCGCGAGTCGCAGCGTCACATCCGTCAGGGCCACCAGCCCGGCGAAGGACACGTCGATCCCCGTCGTCTCCAGGCAGGAGTCGGTTTCCGCCGTGGTCATGGCCGCTGTGCCGCTCCCGTCATCGTTGCGTCAGCCGCCGAGGTGGAGGTTGACCGTGGCTGTCGGCGTCATCGTCGCGAAGTACGACGGCCACGACTTCGTGTACTTGACGAAAATGAACTCGCGCTTCGGGTCCGATTGCAGCGTCGAGGTCCATACCTTGGGCCCGAGCACGGTGTTGAACGGGCCGTGCTTGTCGATCCAGCTTGCGATCGCCGTCCCGGACGTCGTCCCCGTTGCTTTCATCGCCTGGGCGAGGATCATCATCGAGGCGTAGCCCTCGAGGAAGTTCCCGTGGTCGGGGTTCTTGTGATAGATCGACACGTAGCGCTTGACGATCGCGTTGACCGCGGGGCGCGGATCGCCGCCGGACAGCTCGCCCGGCTTGTTGCCGTACACCTGGGCGGGCCCGTCGACGTAGTAGTTACTCAATGACGGCAGGGTGGCCGCCCAGAACCGGCCGTAGTTGGCGGTCGGGCTGACGATCGGCAGGTTGATGCCGGCCGCCCGGATCTGCTTGAGGATCGTGAGTCCCGTGGGCGCCACGATCGGCGCGTAGATGAAGTCCACACCCTTGGTGTTGCGCAGCTGGGTCATCTGCGCCGACAGGTTGGTGTTCTTGGTGGTGTTGACGGTGACGTCTCCCACCACGTTGACGCCGTACTGCTTGACCGCGTCCTTGAACCCCTGACAGGTCTGCAGGGTGTAATCGATCCAGCTGTCGCAGATCAGGTAGGCGTTCTTGCCGAAGTGCTTGACACCGAAGTCGGCGTCGACGTTGCCCTCGGCGTACGTCACGACCCCGGCGGTGAACGCCGTCTTCCCGATTCCCTGGACCCCCCACTTCGGCGAAGCGGCACAGAGTGACCACGCGATCACGCCCGCAGACGAAGCCGCCTCTCCGCCGGCCACTCCGAAGTCGTAGTTGCAGGTCTGGAAGGTCAGCTGAGCGCCTCGGCCCAGCACCCCGAGCGTCGCCGTGCGCGCGCCCGGCACGGTGGACGTGGAGTCCTGCGAGATCGTTTTGATCGGCTGGCCGTCCACGCCGCCGGCCTTGTTGATGTCCTGGATGGCGAGTTGGACGCCGTTCCACGGCGGGCCGTCGAACGGAGCCTGCTGGCCGGTCTTGCCGATCGCACCCCCGATGACGATGGGATGCGGGAACTTCCCATTCTTGGCGGTCATCACGTTGGTGGCACCGCCACCACTGCTCTTACCGCCACTCGAGCCACCTCCGCCCGCCGATCCCGTCGATCCGCAGCCCGCAAGCGCGGCAATCGAGCCAGCCAGCAACAATCCGCGCAGCACGGTTCGCCTCACAACTCTCTCCTCATTTGATCGTTAGCGCCCCTGAGCGGGACTGGTGCGACTGCTTCCCTGCGGTCCTTCAGGCCGTGGCGCGCAGGACATCTCCTGCCGCCTGTTCGACGATTCCGAGCGCGTTGGCGCCCGCGTGGAGGACGCCGTAGCTGATCGCGTCGAGCAGCTGCTCACGCGTCATTCCGAGCGCCCGGCCCAGCAGCACGTTCTCGCGGATTCCTTCGCCGAATCCGCGGACGACGTTGTAGTTGAGCATGAGAAAGGGCAGCATCTGCGCCGGCAGCGAGTCACGAATCGCGTGCTCCAGACGATCTCGGTAGGCCTTGAGCAACCCGGGACGATGCTCAGCGAGAAACTGCACATACCGCGGAATCTCGCCCAGCGTTGACGCATACCAGGACATGAGATTCGCCATGTCCTGCTCGCTCGCCTCGCGCGTGGAGTAGTCCATTCCGGAGTCGAACGCTCCAGGAGCGAAGTGAAAGTTGGCCGGGAACCGGTCAGGCACGTCGGGGTCGATGTACTCGCGCAAGTAGTCCTTGTAGGCGGCGGCCGCATACATGCCACGGTGACCCGAATGGATGAATGCCACCGAGAGCGTGTCGAGAATGTCGGTCCGCAGGGCGCCATTGGTCTGCGAGAGGCGGATCTCGTAGGCGATGCCCTCGCGGAATCCGTTGACGGTGTACTGGTGAATCGCACCGAGCAGACCGACGAGTGGATGCCGAGGCTCCGTCACCGACGAAAAGTGACGCGTCCGGGCCTTGTGGCGCTTCAGGACGTCCGGGCGAAACTCCAGCCAGAACTCGAACGAGTCCAGCAGGCCTTTGTTCGATCCCGTGTATTCCGCGCGGTATGCCTCGATCTCCTCCGGAGTTGTGACATCAGGCCGGCTGACATCGAGTCCGTCCTGGAGCGTCTCGATCGTCGTCACGGCGTCACCCCCTGAGGACGTGACGACGTAGGCGAGCGACCGCCGTGACAGGTATCGATGTGAAGCATCCATTCCCCTCGTTTGCCGCTCGAATGCACGGGCCACACGCCCGACTTCAGAGGACATCGCTCAAGCTAATTGACTTCGACGTCTCTGTCAACTTAAGAACATGTTCGGCGTTCATTTGCCCGATGGCGCGCCGCGCATCGGCGCCCCCGGTCTCGGCCGATGAGCAGCGGATGCTCGGTGAAACGCCGCGATCACGGCCACAGCTCCTTTGTCGCCAACCGCGCACCATCGACGAGCGCGCTCAGCTTGGCCCACATCACCGACGGGTGGACGCGCTGGATGAACGGCGTCTGAGCGAACCCGCAATCAGTGCTGGCGATCACGCGGTCGCGGCCGACCAGCCGGGCCAAGCGGGTGATCCTCTCGGCCACGAGCTCGGGATGCTCCACGACGTTGGTGGAGTGACTGATGACGCCGGGGAATAGGACCTTGTCCTCAGGCAGCGTGACTGTCTCCCACACGCGCCATTCGTGCTCGTGGCGGGGATTGGCCTGCTCGAGCGAATAGCCGCCAACATTGACCCGCAGGATCAGATCGGCGATGTCGCGCAGCGCCACGTCGCCGGTGTGCGGGCCGTTCCAGCTGCCCCAGCAGATGTGATAGCGCGCCCGGTCCGGCGGGATACCGGCCAGCGCGCGGTTGAGCGCCTCGATGCGCAGCTCGGCCCACCCCCGATATTCGGCGAGCGAGGCCGGCGGAACCATCGTGTCGTACATCGTCGCCAGAAAGGCATCGTCGATCTGCAGCAGGAGTCCGGCATCGACGACAGCCCGGTACTCCTCGTTGAGCGCGTCGGCGACGGCAAACATGAATTCCTCGTCGGAGGAGTAGTGCTCATCCGCGCGAACGGGCATGACACTCGCGGGCGCCACCACCGGAAGGAACGCCCCACGCGCTCCCGCCGTGCGCGCGGCTGCCTTCAGGTCGGCGATGTCGCGCGCAATCGAATCGCGGCCGGCGTAGCCGACGGGGCCGACGCACACCCACTCGCCGCGCTGGCGCACGCCGTCCGCCGATTGGTGCACGCGCATGTACTCGGCGTAGAAGTCGGCGAACTCACGACGGTCCTTTCCGGTCCGAGAAGGCTCGCGCTCCCCCTCGGGCCCCCACGGGCGTTCCTCGAATCCGCTGAGCCGGTCGCGGACGTACCACGCCCATGTCCACGTCTTGCCGTATTCGCCGTCGCTGACGATGTCGATGCCAACCTCAGTCTGACGGCGGACGACGTCGTCGACCGCGTCGGCCAGAACCGCTGAGAAGGCGTCCTCGTCGAGCGGCTCACCGTTCTCACGAGCGCGGAGCTGGGCGACCAGCTCAGGCGGCCGGACGAGGCTGCCGACGTGGGTCGTGAGCGTCCGCTCCAGCCGCTCCTCGCTGAGCAGAGCGCCCTCGAACGGCTCGAACTGCGCGGCGCTGTGACTGCCGATCGCGGCCATCAGGGCGTCGCCGGCGCTGTTGTCCACGCCTCACCGGGCTTGTTGGGATGGCGGTACTGGTGCCCCTGTTGCGGAAGCGGGGACGTGATCTCGCCGATCGAGCGGCGAGCGGTCATCCAGCGTTCCATGAGCTCGTCCTCTGCGTCGTATTGGAAGGGGTCGCCGACCTGGCGCTCGAGCTCACCGTCGGGCGTCAGCGGGTTCTCGACCAGCCAGTCGACGTAGCGCCCGTAAGCGACGTCCGGGGCGACGGCGTCGACATAGCCCAGCTCGTCCCGGATCCTCGAGCTCTGGGTCAGGCGGTGCTCGGGCGAGTGGCGATACAGCGGGTGACATGGCCATGCGAGCTCGTAGGGCATGTCGACGATGTTTAGCTCCGCTCCGAGGTGCCGGGCGACGAACTCCACCCGCTGGCGCATCGAGAAGGCGGTCTCGTCGGCCACGTTGTAGCGCTTGCCGGCCGCCTTCTGTGGGTTGTCGGCGACGAGCAGCACCGCGTGAGCGGCGTTCTGGCTGTACACCCGGCTCTCCAGCTTCAGCCCACCGTCGGCGAGCACGAAGGAGCGGCGGCCCTCGAGCACCCGGCGTACGATCGACCAGTCGTAGGGACCGGGCGTCCGCGCCCCGTAGTTGACCGGATAAGCGAGGTAGGTCGCGGTATAGGCGCCCAGCGCGTGGTTGTCGAAGAGCGTCTCCATCGCCTGGACCATGCGCAACCCGATCTTGTGGATCTTGTTCGGGCCCTCGTCGCGGACGTAGGTCTCGCTGCGATCGGAGAACAGCGTCGGCCGGCCGGTACGGCCCCATCGCTCGTCGTCCTCCGGCGCGAAGATGCCGGTGGCGCCGCCGATCGCGATCAGCCTCTCGGTCCGCCCCTTGAAGTACTCGGCGATGACCCGTAGCCGCCCGTACTGGGCAACCACGAGGTCATAGGTGCGGCCCGCGACCCCGCGCTGCAGCCCCTCGAGGAAGTGGGGGTCCTCGTGGATGTGCGCGACGCCGGGGACCGCGAACTCGACCTCGTGCTGGCCGCCGTGCAGGATCGTCACCTCATAGCCGCGCGCGTGCAGCCCCTCGACCACGAAAGGGCCCGTCGGGCCGGTGCCGCCGATCACAAGTGCTCGCGGCTTCGCCACGCCAGCCACCTCTCGCCTAGTGTTCCTTCCGTCCCGCTCCATCGGCATGGGACGTCCATCCAACGGCCGCGAGCTTAACTGACATAGATGTCAATGTCAAACAGACTTCCCTGTCCCGACCCCGCGTCGATCCGCCGACGAGCGGCGACCGATCCGTGATCACAGCACAGGTCCTCGCCGGTCTGCCCGAGGTCCGCCACGGCGACGATCTCGCCGCGCTCATCGCCGCCGCGCTGCCCGCGGGCGCCCCGGCTCCCGACGACGTGCTGGTCGTCGCCCACAAGGTCGTCTCCAAGGCCGAGGGCCGGACCCGGCGCCTGTCCCAGGTGACGGTCAGCGACCGCGCGCAGGAGCTGGCGTCAGAGCTCGGCGGCAAGGACCCCCGGCACATCCAGGTCGTGCTCGACGAGACGCGCGAGGTCCGCCGCGCCGCCAACGGTGTGCTGATCTGCGTCACCCATCACGGATTCGTGTGTGCCAACGCCGGCGTGGACGCCTCCAATTCAACCGACGACGACACGCTGATCCTGCTGCCGGTGGACCCCGACGCTTCCGCCCGGCACCTAAGGACGGCTCTCAGACAACAGCTCGGTGTTGCCCCCGCAATGCTGATCACGGACTCGTTCGGGCGGGCGTGGCGCCACGGCCAGGTCGACGTCGCGATCGGGTGCGCCGGGCTGCGCGGGCTCGAGGACTGGCGCGGACTCACCGATGCGCGCGGACGGGAGCTGAAGGCCACCTGGATCGCCGTCGCCGACGAGCTCGCCGCGGCCGCCGACCTGGCACGGGCCAAGGACGCGATGCAGCCGGCCGTCCTGGTCAGCGGGGCCGGCCGTCACGTCACCGCCGAAGACGGCCCCGGCGCGGTCGAGATGCTGCGCGCCGACTCCGAGGACCTGTTTCGCTGACGGACCCCCGGTCGCTCAGAGCGTGGGTGCGCTTGCGGCGTGGAATCCGAAGCGGATTCCGGCCCAGTGCCGCGACATCAGAGCTCCGTGGGCGCCCCGACGGCATGGAATCCGCCATCGACGTGCACGATCTCGCCGCTGATCGCCTCGGCGTATTCCGACAGCAACCAGCAGATCGCACGGGCCACCGGAGCGGGGTCCGAGATGTCCCAGCCGAGCGGAGCCTGCTGGCGCCACAGGTCGGCGAGCTGCTCGAAGCCGGGGATCCCCTGAGCGGCCACCGTGCCCAGCGGTCCGGCGGACACGAGGTTCACGCGCACGCCGGCGGGGCCGAGGTCACGGGCCAGGTAGCGCGAGACGGACTCCAGCGCGGCCTTGGCCACGCCCATCCAGTCATAGACCGGCCACGCGACGCTGGCGTCGAAGTCGAGCCCGACGATCCCGGCCCCGCGCGGCATCAGCGGCGCCACGGCGGCGGCCAGCGCCTTGAGCGAGTACGCGCTGGTGAGAAACGCCTGGGACGCGCTCTCGGCGGGCGCAGTCATGAACTTGCCGCCGAGCGCGTCCTCGGGCGCGAAGGCGATCGCGTGCAGGACACCGTCGACTGTGCCCCAGCGGTCGCGCAGAGTGTCCGTCAACGTCGACAGGTCCTCTGCCTTGTTGACGTCGAGCTCGAGCACGTCGACGGGCGTCGGCAGCCGCTGCGCTGCACGCTCGGTCATCCGCTTCACCCGGCCAAAGCTCGTCAGCACGACCTCCGCGCCCTCCTGCTGGGCCCGCTCGGCGGCGTGGTAGGCGATCGAGCCCCTGGTGATCACACCGGTGATCACCAGACGCTTGCCCTTAAGGATCACGAGCGGTCGGGAGACGGGTAGGTGGGGTCAGATCCGGCGAAGGAGCACAGCGCCCACGCCAGCCGGTCGCGCGTCTCCGCGGGCTCGACGATCTCATCAACGAAGCCCTCGGCGGCGGCCGACTCGGCGAGCAGATGCTCGCGCGCGTAGGCATCGGCGAGCCGGTCGCGCTCGGCGTCCGGGTCAGGTGCCACCCGAAGCTCGCGGCGGTTGACGATCCCGACAGCTGCTCGAGCGCTCATGATCCCGAGCTCGGCGTCGGGCCAGGCGAGCACGAGGTCGGCCCCCAGATCGCGGGAGTTCATCGTGATGTAGGCCCCGCCGTAGGACTTGCGCAGCACCACTGTCAGCTTCGGCACGCGGGCGGCCGCGAAGGCGCGCACGAGCGACGCGCCGTGGCGGATCACGCCCGCCTGCTCCTGCTTGGAGCCGGGCATGAACCCGGGCGTGTCGACGACGGCGATCAGCGGCAGGCCGAAGGAGTTACAGAAGCCGACGAACCGCGCCGCCTTCTCCGAGCCCTCGGCGTCGAGCACCCCGCCGAGGAAACGCGGCTGGTTGGCCACGATCCCGACCGGCCGGCCGTCGAGGCGCGCCAGCGCCGTCACCATGTTCCGCGCCCAGCGGGGACACAGCTCCACCAGCGAGTCGCGGTCGACGATCCCGCCGAGCGCGTCGCGCACGTCGTAGGCGCTGCGCGAGGCCGCCGGGACGAACGCGCCCGGATCAGGAGCGATCGGGTCCAGTGGCACCGCCCGCGGGGGCGCCGACCCCGTCGAGCTCGGCAGGTAGGACAGCAGCTCACGCACCCGTACCGCGGCGGCCGCCTCGTCGGTCTCGACGAGGTGGCACACGCCATTTCGATCGTGTACGTGGGGTCCGCCCAGCCCGGCGGCGTCGATCTCCTCGCCGAGCGCCTCGCGGACCACGCCGGGGCCGGTGAGGAACATGGCAGCGTCCTCGGTCATCACGATCAGGTCGGTCAGCGCGGGCGAGTATGCGCCGCCGCCCGCCGAGGCGCCGGAAACGATCGAGATCTGCGGCACGACGCCCGTCAGTGCGACCGTCTCGCGGAAGATCCGGCCGTAGCCGGCGAGCGCCGCCGTCCCCTCCTGCATGCGCGCGCCACCTGACTCGACGAAGCCGACGACCGGGATCCGCGCCCGCTGCGCGGTGGTCAGCACCCGCACGATCGTGTCAGCGTGGCGCTCGCCGAGCGATCCGCCGAGGTACGCGCCGTCCTGGGCGTAGCAGCCGATCGGCCGGCCGTTGACCGCGCCCGTGGCGCCGACGACCCCGTCGCCCGCCACCGCGCGCTCGCCCAGTCGGCTGGAGCGCGCCTGGGAGCGCAGCACGCGGATCGAGCCCGGGTCGCACAGCGCCTCCAGGCGTTCATACGGCGTCAGCCGCTGGCGCCGGGGGACGGGATTAGCGGTGGCGCTCATTTCGGCGCTCCGCGCACGGCCAGCGTGACGTTGTGGCCGCCGAACGCGAACGAGTTGGAGAGGGCCAGCGGCGGGTGCCCGTTGCCGGTGATCAGCGCGCGCGACTCCCCGGGGACGTAGTCGAGGTCGAGCTTTGGATCGGGCACCTCGTAGCCGAGCGTCGGCGCGATCACGCCGGTTATGAGCGTGCGCACCGTGGCCACCGCCTCCACGGCGCCGGCGGCACCGAGCAGGTGGCCGATCGAGGACTTCGTGGAGGACACCGGGATCCGCTTGGCCTGGTCGCCGAGGGCCCGCTTGATCGCGGCCGTCTCGGCGGCATCGTTGAGCTGCGTCGAGGTGCCGTGGGCGTTGATGTAGTCGACCTCGTCGGGCTGGGCTGCCGCATCGCGCATCGCCAGCTCGATTGCGCGCGAGGCGGGCCCGCCGGTCGGCTCGGGAGCGGTCAGATGGTGAGCGTCGGTGGTCGAGCCGTAGCCGACGATCTCGGCGAGCACGGTGGCGCCGCGGGCGGCGGCCGCCTCGGCCTCCTCGAGCACGAGAACTCCGGACCCCTCTCCCATCACGAAGCCGTCGCGGCGAAGGTCGAAGGGGCGCGAGAAGCCGCTGACCGAGAGCGCCTGCATGTTGCCGAAGCAGGCGAACGCGAAGTCCGTCAGCGTCGCCTCGGTTCCGCCGCAGACGACCGCTTCGGCGTCGCCGTACTGGATCATCCGCAACGCCGAGCCGACGGCGTGAGCGCCGCTGGCGCACGCCGACACAACGCCGTAGCTCTGACCCTGCAGGTGGTGCTTCATCGTGACCGCGGCGGCGGCGGCGTTGGGCATGTACTGCGGGATACCGAGGGGCGAGACCGCCTTGGCTCCCTTCGCGCGCATGACGTCGAGCTGGGTCTCGACGCTGTTCTGCCCGCCGATGCCGGTCGCCATCACGCATCCGACGGTCAGCGGGTCGTATGGCGGTTCCCCGTCCCAGCCGGCTTGCGCCAGCGCCTCGCCGGCGGCCACCAGCGCAAACTGCGCGAAGCGATCGAGCCGGCGAGCCTCCTTGATCGACAGGTGGTCCTCAGGCGCGAACTCCCTCGAGCGTCCCGCGCCGTCCTCGATTCCGACCACGCCGTCAGCCCAGCGGTCGTGCAGGGTCGTCGCGCCGATCCCCAGCGGGGTGACGGCGCCGATCCCGGTGACGACGACCTTGCGTCTGTCCGGCAGGGAAGACATGTCAGCCGGCCCGCTCCACGATCAGGTCGACGGCGTCGCCCACCGTCTTGAGCTCCTTCATGTCCTCACCCTTGAGCACGACGCCGTACTCCTCCTCGACGACCTGGGCAAGCTCGACCAGGTCCAGCGAGTCGATGTCGAGCTCCTCGAAGGTGGCGGAGCGGGTGATCTGGCTGGCATCCGGGCCGAAGCTGGCCAGCGTCTCCACGACGCGGCCCTCGACCTGCTCGGTTGTCACTGACATCTACGGCTCCTTTTCGATTTAGGCAGCAAGTCCGCCGTCCACGGATAGCACTGCACCGGTTACATAGGCCGCCTGCGCCGACGCGAGGAAGCGAACGCAGGCCGCAACCTCCTCCGGGGTTCCCGCTCGGCGCGCCGGGACCTGCGACAGCAGCTCGGAGGAGACGTCGGCGGTCATGTTGGTGTCGATCCACCCGGGAGCCACGGCGTTGATCGTGATCCCCCGCCGGGCGACCTCGACGGCGGTCGTCTTCGTGAGCGCGATCAGGCCTGCCTTGGCGGCCGCGTAGTTGGCCTGGCCCGGGTTGGCGCGCAGGCCGACGACCGACGACATATTGACGATCCGGCCCGCGCGGGCGCGCATCATCGGACGAAGCGCGCGGCGCATCAGGCGAAAGGCGGCGTTCAGATCGGTCTCGATCACCGCGTTCCAGGCGTCGTCGCTCATCGATGGCGTGAGGTCGTCGACGCTGATACCGGCGTTGTTGACGAGTGCCAGCACCGGCCGGTCGAAGTGCGACTCCAGCGCCTCGAAGAGCGCATCCGGCGTCGCGGGGTCGGAGACGTCGCCGGCGACCGCGAATGCCCGACCGCCGCCGGACACGATCTCGTCGACCACGCCCGCGGCGCCATCGGCGGCGGAGCGATAGTTGACGCCGACCGCCCAGCCGTCGGCGGCCAGCGCGCGGGCCGTCGCCGCCCCAATTCCGCGTGACGCGCCTGTGACCAGCGCGCAGCCGTTCTCGTGCAGCTCAGGCATTGACGAGCTCCACGCCCTTCAGGGTGCGCTTGGCCAACCCGGTGAGGACCCGGCCGGGGCCGACGTCGACGAAGCGCTGCGCGCCCAGGTCTTGCAAGGTGAGCATGACCTCGCGCCAGCGGACGGGCATCGTCAGGGCATCGGCCAGCTCGGCGCGCGGATCCGTGAACGGCTGAGCGGTCACCGCCGAGACGACGGTGCACCCGGGCTCGGAGAAGGTGGTACGGGCCAGCGCGGCCTGGAACTCCGGCACCGCCGCGGCCATCATCGGCGAGTGAAACGCCCCGGTGACGTCAAGCTCGATCGGACGCAGGCCGAGCTCTCGGGCCTGCTCGCCGGCCGCGTCGAGATTCGCCCGTTCGCCGGAGAGCACCACCTGCATCGGGGAGTTGTCGTTGGCCACGGTGAGCTCGTGGGCCGCGGCGATCTCGGCAGCCTGGTCAGAGGCGCCGGCGCCCATCAGGGCCAGCATGCTCCCGTCGCCGGCGGCGAGGCCCGACTCATACATCAACCGCCCGCGCAGGGTGACGAGCTCCAGGCCCTTGCGCTCGTCGAGAGCCCCCGCCGCCACGAGCGCGCCCAGCTCGCCCAGCGAGTGGCCGGCCATCAGCTCGGCAGGCGGACGACCGAGCGCCTCCCATCCCGCCAGGCTGGCGCAGAAGATCGCCGGCTGCGCGAAGTTCGTGCCCTCGTCGGCGCGGGGGAACGGGTCCTCCCCGACGACGCGCACCGCGAGCTCCAACAGGTCCGGACGGATCCGCGCGACCGGGTCGCGCATCTCCGGAGTCTGGCTCCCCTGCCCGGGGAACAGGATGGCCGTGGGCGTGCTCATGCAGCTGAACCTACGCCGGGACACGGAGGCTGGTACAGCCCCGATTGCGAGTTCCCCCCGAACGGGGGGAGACGCGGTAGTCTGGCGCCCGATCGCCGCGTGAGCCTGCCCCAACCCACCTCCACGTCCGCCGCCATGGTGACCGGGGCCTCGGCCGGAATCGGCACCGCGATCGCCCGCGAACTGGCCAAGCGCGGCCATGGTCTGATCCTCGTCGCCCGCCGCAAGAACAAGCTCGACGAGCTGGCCGCTCAGCTCACCGACGAGTTCGGGATCCGCGCCGACACCCTCGGCTGCGACCTGGGCAAGGTGGCCTCCCGCCAGCGCCTGCCGGCGCGCGCGCAGTCGCTGGGATTGACCGTGAGCGTGCTCGTCAACAACGCCGGGTTTGCCACCGGCGGCGCGTTCTACCAGTCCGATCCGGCCCGCGAGCTCGACCAGGTCCGCCTCCTCGTCGAGGCACCGATGGCGCTGTGCTCGGCGTTCCTGCCCGAGATGGTGCGCCGCGGCTCGGGTGCCGTGCTCAACGTCGCCTCGACGGCCGGGATGCAGCCGCTCCCCTATTCGGCCGGCTACTCGGCCGCCAAGGCCTACATGCTGACCTTCTCCGAGGCGCTGCATCACGAGCTCAAGGGCGCCGGCGTGACCGTCACGGCACTCGCCCCGGGGCCCGTCTCGACCGAGTTCTGGGACGTGGCCGGGTGGGAGGTGGCCAGTGGCCAGTCGTTCGAGAAGGCGGTCCCCAAGCCTGCGTGGGTCACGCCCGAGCAGGCTGCCAGCGCGGGCGTCAAGGGCCTCGAGGCGGGGCGCCGCGTCGTGGTCCCCGGCGCCCAGGTGCGCGCCGCGATGCTCGCCAGCCAGTACCTGCCCCACGCGGTCAAGCTGCCGGTGATCGAGTGGGCGATGCGGCGCCGGTAGGCGCCGCTCAGCCGTCCGCCGGCGCGAAGCAGCCGGCCAGCTCGGCCGCGACCTCCTCAGGGGCATCCTCGACGAGGAAGTGCGACGCCTCGACGCCTCGCCCGCGCAGGTCCGCCGCCCACTCGCTCCAGACCGCCAGCACGTCGTTGTAGAACCGCGGCAGCGCCCCGTGGGTTCCCCATAGCGTCAGCACCGGGCATTCGATCTGACGGCCGCGATCGGCCTCGTCGAGCTCGCGATCGATCGTGGCGCCGGCCCGGTAGTCCTCGCACATCGCCTGCACGGCGCCCGGATCACGCAGCTGCGCGCGGTAGGCAGCGACGACGTCCGGCGGATAGCGCTCGGGGTCGCCGCCGATCCCCATGCGGCGGACGTGGTACTCAAACCAGTCCTCGGGCGCGCCGAGGATCAGCCGCTCGGGCAGGGGGGCCGGCTGCGCCAGGAAGCTCCAGTGCCAGTAGCTGACCGCCGAGGTCGAGTCGGTGCGCTTCCACACCTCCGCGGTGGGCACGATGTCCAGCACCGCCAGTGCGGTCACCGTTGCCGGGTGATCGAGTGCCATCCGGTAGGCGACGCGGCCGCCGCGATCGTGGCCGGCCACCGCGAACCGGTCCAAGCCCAGCCCGGCCATCGCCTGGATCAGGTCCAGCGCCATCGCCCGCTTGGAGTGCGGGACGTGATCGTCGCTCGCCGTGGGGCGCAGCGAGTCGCCGTAGCCGGGCAGATCGGCGACGACGACCGTGAACCCGCGGTCCACCAGCAACGGCGCCGTTCCGTGCCACATCAGATGCGTCTCGGGATAGCCGTGGAGCAGCAGCACCGGTGGGCCGCTCCCGCCGACGCGAGCGAACACCTCGCCGCGCTCGCACGCCAGCCGACGTGACGCAAAGCCCTCGAACAACCCCTGCGCGCTCACGCCAGCAGCCCGACCCGCTGAGCGCGCTGCACCGCCTCGGCGCGGTTACGCGCACCGAGCTTGCGATAGAGCGCGCTCGTGTGCTCCTTGACGGTGTGGGGAGAGAGGAACAACACCTGCGCGATCTCGCGATTCGTCGACCCGGCGGCGACAAGGTCGAGCACCTCGCGCTCGCGCTCGGAGAGCAACGGCGCCGGCTGCTCGGACGTCGGCGCGAACATCGTCATGCCGAGACCGACCATCCGTACCGCCCGGGCGACCTCCCCGGCGTCCCAGTCCTTGGAGACGAACCCCGAGGCACCGGCCGCCCGCGCGGCCGCCGGCGACATCCGCCCGGCACCCGAGATGAGCAGCACGCGGGTGGACGGCGACGCCTTGCGGATCGACGCGCACACGTCAGCGCCGGACTCGTGGGACAGGAACAGGTCGACGAGCGCCACGTCGGGGTGCAGGCTCGGCAGCAGCTCAAGCGCCTCGGCGCCGGTCCGCGCGGCCACGCAGCGCTGCACCCACGGCTGCTCGCCGAGCAACACGCGAAAGCCCCAGTGCACGACGTCATGGTCGTCGACGACGAGCACGCGCAGCTGCCGGCCGTCCAGCGCGGACTCGTCCGGCGGGCCGCTCATGCCGCGGATGCGCCCGCGATCGGCACCACCAGGCGCACTCGCCACGCCCCCGGCTCGGCGGTCCCGAACTCCACCATCCCGCCGTGCTGCAGCGCCTCGAAGGCCGCGAGCCGCAGACCCATGCCCGCCCCCCGTGCCCCGGCGGCCACGCCGTCATTGCGCACCTCCAGCGCGAACGTGTCGGCATCCGAGGACACGCTCACCTGCACCCGCGTCGGCGAGGCATGTTTGGCGATGTTACGCAGGGCCTCGGCGAACACCGACTGCGCCAGGGGTTCGACATCGACGGGCACCTCCACCCCGTTGGGCCAGTCGACGACGAGCGGCCCCACTGGCGACCTCGACTCGTCCACCCTCGCCACCTCGGCGGCCAGCGTCGTCGCCGTCGTCTGCACGACCGGCGCCAGCGGTCGCTCGAGCGCCGAGCGCAGGTCGGACAAGGCATCCTGCATCTCCACCCGGCAGCGCTCGCGCTGATCGGAGTCCAGCGCGCGCTCGGCACTCAGCGCCAGCGACACCCCGAACAACCGCTGCATGACCCGCTCGTGGATCTCGCGGGCCAGCTCGAGGCGCTCGCCCAGCCGTCGTGTGCGCTCCTGCTGGCGGGTGGCGTTGCGGGCGGTGGCCACCAGTGCCGCGGTCTTGCCCAGCGTCCACAGGAGGTGGCGCTCGCCGTCGGTCAGCTCGAAGCGCCCACCGCCGCGGTCGGCGCAGATCACCCCGTACGCGTGGCCGGCGGCGCTCAGCGGCGTGCACACGAGCGTCGTGATCCCGAACTGCTCTGCGTACTCGGCCGGCACCTGGTCCTCGACCCCGTCGGAGACGACCACCACCTCATCCTCGAGCAGCGCCCGCTGGGCGATCGGCGTCGAGAGCAGCGTCGGCGACGGCTGGAGGTTCATCAGCTGCCGGAACGACGTGCCGTGCGCCCCGACGACGTAGACGCGGCGGCGGGCCGAGTCGGCCATGAAGATCGCCGCCCGGCGCATCGTCGTCAGGCGGCAGATCGCCTCGCAGATGCGGTCGTAGAAGTCCGTCGAGGAGGTGTCGTTGTTTAGGTCGGCGAGGAGCTCGACGAACACCTCCAGCGGCTCGACGCCCGCAAACAGCGACGGCGGGCGCTCGACGCTCACGCCGCGGTCGCCCTCATGCCGCCGCGGCCTCAACGTCATAGCGGCGCCGGATCTCATACAGGGTGCTGCGCTCGGCCGCCGGACGTCCGGCGGCGTGCGCGGCCCCGATCAGATCGGCGGGCTCCAGACGCACCCCGTGATAGCTGCCGGCCATCCGGCTGATCGACTCCTCCATGAGCGTGCCGCCGAGATCGTTGACCCCCCAGCGCAGTGCTTCGGTGGCGGCGTCGAGGCCCATCTTGACCCAGGACGCCTGCACGCTGCGCACCGTCTCCCCGAGCGCCAGCCGGAACACGGCGGTGTGCTTGAGGTTCTCCTCGCGTGAGATCTCCTGCACCCCGTGAGCGCGTCCGAGCAGGGTCTGAAACGGGATGAACGACAGCGGCACGAACTCGGTGAAGCCACCAGTGCGCTCCTGCAGCTCACGGACGACGCGCATGTGCTCGGCGAGCTCTGACGGCTCCTCGATGTGGCCGAACATGACCGTCGCCGTCGAGCGGATGCCCTCGGCATGCGACGCTTCGATCACCTCGACCCAGCGGGCCACCGGCAGTTTGTTGGGGGAAATGCGCTCGCGCACGCCGTCGTGCAGGACCTCGGCCGCCGTGCCGGGCGTCGAGCCGAGACCGGCCTCGCGCAGCTGGGAGAACACCTCGCGCGCCGACAGCCCGCTGACGTCGCACATGTGGGCGACCTCCATCGGGGAATACGCGTGCAGATGCAGCTGCGGCGCGATCGACTTGGCGAAGCGCAGCCAGTGCAGGTAGTCCTCCAGACCCCAGTCGGGATGGATCCCCGACTGGATGCACAGCTCGGTCGCGCCGAACTGGAGCGCCTCGGCGACGCGCTGGGCGAAGTCCTCCTCGGAGTGCTCATAGGCGTCGGGCGAGCGCTTGGACTGCCCAAAGCCGCAAAACGCACAGCCGACGATGCAGACGTTGGAGACGTTGATGTTGCGGTTGACGACGAACGTCACGGTGTCGCCGGCGAGACGCGCCCGCAGCTCATCGGCGGCGGCGCGCATGTCCTCGATCACCTCGGGCCGGCGCTCGGCGAACAGGGCCGTCAGCTCCTTTGGGGTCAACGCGAGGCCGTCACGGGCGCGTTCCACCGCGCGCGGCGCCGTGTCGTCGGCCACGGTCAGCTCCACCCGCCGTCCGCTGCCCCGCCGGGGAATAAACGACCAATAGCGGCTCGTGATCACGTCCAGCACCGGCGCCGCGACCCACTCGGGATCGATGTACTCCGGATACACGCACAGCCGCTCAGACAGCGCAAAGCCGTCGGCGGCCAGGCGCTTTCGCACCTGGGTCGGCGACGGGAAGGGATGCTCCGGGGAAATATGGTCGCCGTTGGCGCTCAGTCCGCCCAGGTCAGTGGCGCCGGCGGCCACCAGCTCCGCCCACCAGTCCGACAGGTTCGGCGGAACCTGGATGCCGATGTCGGGCATCAGGCGCCGCGCCTCGGCGATCAGCCGCTTCATGTCGTCAAGCGTGACCGGACAGGCCCACTTGGGGGCGTCGAGCTGCGGGCCGTCGGCCACCCCGGTTCGCCAGTACTCGTGCGCCGCGTCGGTGGCGATGTCGGCCGGCTCGCGCCCGTAGTAGCTGTCGTGGGGCACGAAGTTCTGGAGGATCACCTCTTGGAGGTGTCCGTGTTCGGCGTGCAGCTCGGCGAGCGCGGCCAGCGACGCCATCCGCTCATCCTCGGTCTCGCCGATGCCGACGAGGATCCCGCTCGTGAACGGGATCTTCAGGGCGCCGGCGGCGGCGATCGTCTCGATCCGCCGCGCCGGATGCTTGGTCGGCGAGCCCGCGTGAACGGTCTCCATCAGCCGCTCGGAGATCGACTCCAGCATCAGCCCCTGCGACGCCGTGACCTCGCGCAACCGGGCGAGATCCGCAGACGACAGCACCCCCAGGTTGGTGTGCGGCAAAAGACCGCGCTCGAGCGCCCGCTCACACACCCATGCCACGTAGGCGACGAAGTCGTCAAAGCCGTACTCCGCCAGCCGGGCGGCGACACCCCGGTTGTGCTCGGGCAACTCGCCGGTGAGCACGAGCAGCTCCTTGACGCGATGGCGCGACGCAGCGCGGTCAAGCGTCTCCAGCACCTCGTCGGGGGCGTGCAGATGCGGCTGATGCGTCGCGAACGCGCAGTACTTGCAATAGCAGCGGCACGTCCGCGAAAGCGACAGCGTGAGATTGCGGCTGAAGGTGACGCGGCGTCGCATGCTCGAAGCGAATACTAGGGAGCCGCATATATTGGCCGCCGATGCGACGAATGATCACCCTCCTGCCGCTGCTCGCGGTGCTGCTCGCCGGCTGCGGATCGACCAGCGACTCGAGCAGCCGGCAGACCGGGCACCACGCGGCGCGGGCGCGCAGCGCGACGCTCGTACTCGACTTCACCCCCAACGCCGTACACGCCGGCATCTACGCGGCGCTGGCCCGCGGCTATGACCGCGCGGCCGGCGTCAACCTGCACGTGATCACCCCGTCGGCGTCGACCGACGCGATCCGCCTACTGGCCACCGGGCGGGCCGACTTCGCGATCCTCGACATCCACGACCTGGCGATCGCCCGTGCTCGTAAGCAGGGCATCGTCGGGATCCTGCCGATCGTCGAGCACCCGCTGGCTGCCGTGATCGCACAGCCCCGCTACGCGAGCCCCCGCCAGCTGGCCGGCCAGACGGTCGGCGTCACCGGCGCTCCGTCGGACACCGCCGTCCTGAACTCGATCCTGCTGGGCAGCGGCGCGCGCCCGGCGGCCGTCAAGCGGATCACGATCGGCTTCAACGCGGTCGGTGACCTGCTGGCCGGCCGCGTGGC
>DATAUL010000521.1:0-1869 GCA_036268255.1 Solirubrobacteraceae bacterium
GCGGAGGTGGGGAAGGCGTGGTGGTTGTGGTGCCAGGCCTCGCCCATCGAGAGGGGCGCCAGCCAGAAGACGTTGCGCGACTCGTCCTCGACGTCGAAGCGCTTGCGCCCGAAGAAGTGGCAGACCGAGTTGATCGACCAGGTCACGTGGTGCAGCAGGAAGACGCGCACGAAGCCGCCCCACAGCAGCGCGGTGAGCGCCGTGCCCAGGCCGCCGCCGATGATCCAGCCCAGCGCGAACGGGATCAGGAAGCCGAGGACGACCCAGAGGAAGAACAGCTTGTCCATGACCCGCATCGTGCGGTCTTTGACCATGTCGGGCGCGAAGCGCTCCCGCTCGGAGGTGCCGACGGTTTCGAACAGCCAGCCGACGTGGGCATGCCACAGGCCCTTGACCGCGCCGGCGAACCCGGGGCCGTGACCGTGGGGGGAGTGCGGGTCGCCGTCCTGGTCGGTGAAGGCGTGATGCTTGCGGTGGTCAGAGACCCAGGTGATGACCGAGCCCTGCATGGCCATTGAGCCCATCGCTGCCACAATCGCGCGGAAGGTGCGTGAGGACTCGAAGGCCCGGTGGGTGAACATGCGGTGAAAGCCGAGCGTGATCCCCATGGCGGTGATCACGTAGAAGACCACCAGCAGCGCCAGCTCCAGCGGCCCGATCATGCGGTTCCAGAGCAGCACGATGGCGACGCCGAGGCCGACGAGCGGCAGCGGGACGCCGATGAGGTTGACGATCTTGTTGGTGCGGCTCACGGGTTGTCAGAGAGCATACGTGGCCCTGCAGCAAGTTTCTCCTATGGTAGGCATGAGTATGGCTTCGGAACTTATGCCACTCGTATAAGGCGATGCCCGACCAGCCGTGGCATGAGCTTCCGTCGGAGATCGCCGATGTGCTGCGCCCGCAGCTCGAAGATGTGGCCGGCGAGATGATGCTGGCAGTCGCCACCGTACCGGCCTACTCACGCCCGCTGGAGGGGCCGTTCGGGAACGGTCTGCGGGCCGGAGTCCACGAGGCGCTGCGCCACCTCTTGGCGGAGATCCAGGCCGGGGGCGCGGTCCAGCGCCCCGACGTCTACCGCGCATTGGGGCGCGGCGAGATGCGCGCCGGGCGCAGCCTCGAGTCGCTGCTCAGCGCCTACCGGATCGGCGCCCGGGTGGCCTGGCGGCGATTCGCCTCTGCGGGCGTGGCCGCCGGCCTCGAGCCCGACACCCTGTACCTGCTCGCCGAATCGATCTTCGCCTATATCGAGGTGCTGTCGTCCGAATCGGCCGAGGGCTACGCGCTCGAGCAGTCTGCGGCGGCCAGCGAGGCCCAGCTGAGCCGGCGGAGGCTCGTGCGGATCCTCGTCCGCGAGACGCCGGCCGATCCCGATGCGGTGCTGGCGGCGGCCGCCGACGCGGACTGGACGCTGCCCCGCACGCTCGCGGTGGTGGCGATCGGCGGCGAGCACCGCGACGACGCCGTCTCCCGGCTGCCTCCGGGCACGATCAGCGAAGGGATCGGCGAGCTGATCTGTGCGCTCGTCGCCGATCCTGACGGGCCGGGGCAGAACGCGGCGCTGCGGCGCGCCGTGATCGGAGCCGGGGCGCGAGCCGGCCTGGGGACGACCGTCGACTGGACGCAGGCACGGACCAGCTTCGATCGCGCGCGGGCGGCGCTCGAACTGGCCGGCCTCGAGCCGGCGCTGGTCAGCGCACGTGAGAACGCCGGCGAGCTGCTGCTGCGCTCAGACCCCGGGCTCGCGCTGGAGCTGGCCACCGACCGGCTGGCGCCGCTGTCCGGGCTCTCGCCCGGGTCTCGCCGTCGGCTGTCAGAGACATTGCGCGTGTGGCTGGCCGAGCAGGGCCGCCTCGGCCAGGTCGCCCAGCG
>DATAUL010000522.1:0-5229 GCA_036268255.1 Solirubrobacteraceae bacterium
ACGGACGGACGACCTGACGGCGTTGCGCTGCTCAGCTGACCCGGTCGCGCGACGCGTCGCCGGACGCCGGACGGACGGGGCAGAGGCAGTGCATCGCGCGCGGCGTCACCGACCCAGGACGGCGCTCGCGCTCGATGCGCACCGGCCGGCGGTGGGGGTGCGGCTCGGACGCGGGCGGATCGCCGAGGAGGTCGTCAGTGAGCGTCAGGAGAGCTCTCAGGCGCTTGGCGGAAAACTGGAACATATGTTCGTAAGACTAGGGAGGGCGTCGGACGGAACCCTCAGGTCCCCAGTGACGACCACACGTCGAGCTTGGTCGCGATCCGCTGCACCACGGCGTCGGTGAACTCCGACGTGCCCGCGTGCCCGCCCAGGTCCGGCGTCTTCACTCCGGCCGCGATCGTCTCCAGCGTGGCCTCGTAGATGGCGCGCGACGCGCGCTCGCACGCGGGTCCGTGGCGGTCGGCGGCGTGGCGCAGAAGCGCCCCGCAGGCCAGGATCATCGCCAGCGGATTGGCCAGGTCCTTGCCGAGCAGCGCCGGGGCCGTGCCGTGGGGCGCCTCGGCCATCGCCACTGTCGTGTCGTAGTTCGCATCGAACGCCAGCAGTACCGACTCGGCCCCGGCGATCGACCCGAACATCGGCAGCACCAGATCCGACAGGCAGTCGCCGTCGCGGTTGAGCGCGGGGATGACGAGCGGGACGTCGGTGGCCCCGGACATCAGTCCGGCGTAGGTGGCGTCGATCAGGACCGGCTGGTAGGGAATCTCCGGCTGGCGGGCCGCCGCCGCGTCGAGTTCCTCCTTGAGCATCCCCTCATACACGGGCGAGACCGTCCACTTGGGACCGCCGTAGACCTTGGCGCCCATCTTGGCCGCCGTCCGAAACGCGTACTCGGCGACCGCGTGGCAGGTGGAACGCGTGACCCGCTCGGTCCGCAGCGCCACCTCGCCCGCGCTGCCGGGCTCGCCCTCGCGTGACTCGGCCGCCCCATAGGCGTCCTCGACCGCCATCCGCACGACCGAGATGGGGTGATGGACGCCGGCGATCGGGGCCACGCCCGGCAGCCGCCGGCCGGTGCGCACGATCACCTTGCCGTCGACGCGCTCGCGCAGGATCCGGTTGGGCGATCCGACGTCGCCGGCGCCCTCGGGCGTGATCGTGGCCGCCTTGAGCCCGAGGCCGGCTTCGCGCATCGCCACGGCAGCCTCCTCGACGACGCCGTTGTCTGTCTGGCGGCGGGTCTCCAGCGAGAGGTCGAACCGGGGCAGCTCCAGCTCGAGCCCGAGCAGGTCGCCGTGGAGCACGCGGAGCGACTCCTCGAGCAGCTCCTGGCCCGTCTCGTCGCCCTCCAGCACCACGATCTTCAGCGCCATGACCCTCAACATAGCCCAGCGCCAGGCCGGCAGACGGGCGATCGCCGTCGGCCGGAGAAATGTCCCGGTTTCCGGGCCTTTTCTCCCAGACGGGGCCTCTTCTCCCAGCAGGTGGGCCGGCGGAGGCGCGGTCGGCCGCGCCTGCGCGGCCTCAGCCGGCCGACGAGGAGGACGGCGCCGGCAGCAGCTCGTCGCTGTGCTCGGCCAGCGCGGCGAGCACGATCCGCAGGTGCTCGTCGAAGTCGACGCCCAGCTCGGCTGCACCCTCGGTCATGTCCTCGCGGCTGACGGCGGCCGCGAACGCCGGTGTCTTCATCTTCTTCTTGACCGACTTCGGCGTCATCCCGTCGAGGCCTGACGGCCGCACGTAGGCGCAGGCCAGTACGAACCCGGCCAGCTCGTCGACGGCGAACAGAGTCTTCTCCATCGGCGAGTCACGCGAGACCCCGAGATAGGTGGCGTGGGAGGCGACTGCGCGCACCAGCTCAGGCGGATAGCCGAGCCGCTCGAGCTCGGCCATGGCGAACCGGGGATGACCCGTCTCCAGGTCGGGATAGCGCTCGTAGTCGAGGTCGTGCAGGAGCCCCGTGAGCCCCCACAGTTCGACGTCGCCCTCGAAGCGCGGAGCGTAGGCGCGCATCGCCGCCTCGACGGCCAACATGTGGCGCCGCAGGGAGTCTGATCGGGTCCATTCGCAAAGGAGGTCCCACGCCTGGGCTCGCGAATTCTGGGCCATGGCCGTTACCCTAGCTCAGAGCCCCGAGGCCACCGCGCCTCCGCCACGCGCAGCGCCACCAGCCGCACCAGCTAGTCTGACTGGCGCTCCGTCCCGCCCTCCGCAAGCGACCACAGCGAGGCCGATTCAGTTGGAGAAGTTCGTGATTGAAGGCGGCGTGCCCCTGTCGGGCACGATCACGCCGGCCGGTAACAAGAACGGCGCGCTGCCGATCCTGGCGGCCTGCCTGCTCACCGACGACGAGGTGATCCTGCGCAACGTGCCGCGGATCTCGGACGTCGAGGCGATGGTCACGTTGCTGGAGATGCTCGGCGCGCAGGTCGATTGGGTGGGTTCCGACGAGGTCCGTATCAATGCGGGCACCGTCGACAGCACCGCGGTCGACGCCCACCTCGCCGAGCGGATCCGCGCCTCGTTCCTGCTCGCCGGCCCACTGCTGGCCCGCTTCGGGGGCGCCCAGATGCCCCCGCCCGGCGGTGACGTGATCGGCCGCCGCCGGCTGGATCCGCACCTCGACGCCTTCCGCGCGCTCGGCGCCACCGTCGACAACCAGCATCGCGAGATCAAGCTTTCCGCCCCGCCGCTGGGCCTGCGCCCGTGTGACTTCCTGATGGACGAGCCGTCGGTGATGGCGACCGAGAACGCCCTCATGGCCGCCGCCCTGACCCGCGGGACGACCGTGATCCGCAACGCCGCCTCCGAGCCCCACGTTCAGGACCTGGCCCGGATGCTGGCGCAGATGGGCGCCCCGATCGACGGCATCGGCTCCAACGTCATGACTGTCCACGGCCAGGGCAGCTTGCGCGGCTGCACCCATGACATCGCGCCTGACCACATCGAGATCGGGTCGTTCATGGCGCTCGCCGGCGTGACCGGCGGCGAGCTCGTGGTTCGCGACACGATCCCCGATGACCTGCGCATGATCCGCCTGGTGTTCGAGCGCCTCGGCCTGCGCTCCGAGGTCCACGGCCACGACATCATCGTGCCCGGCAACCAGGACCTGGAGATCCGCAACGATCACGGCGATCACAAGCCCAAGGTCGAGGACGGCCCATGGCCGGCGTTCCCCGCCGACCTGACGAGCATCGCGCTGGCGCTCGCCACCCAGTCCAGGGGGTCGGTGATCATCCACGAGAAGATGTTCGAGAACCGGCTGTTCTTCACCGACAAACTGGTCAACATGGGAGCCGAGATCATCATCTGCGATCCCCACCGCGCGATCGTCGATGGTCCTCGCCCCCTGCGGGGGGCGCGGGTCGAGTCCCCGGACATCCGCGCCGGGATGGCGATGCTGATCGCCGCCCTGTGCGCCGACGGCGTCACCGAGATCGGCAACATCGGTCAGATCGACCGCGGGTATGAGCGCATCGACGAGCGTCTGCGCGACCTCGGTGCGCGCATCACGCGCTTGGAAGACGCGCCCGTCGGGTCCGCAGCTGACTAAGTGGCCGAGATGAGCGCTGCGGGTCGCTCCGGGCAGCCGCTCGGCCCCTCCCGGGTCGATCGCATCCCCAGCGGCACCCGCGACGTGCTGCCCGACGAGATGCGCGAGGTGCGGGAGATGACCGACCGCATGCGCGCCGTGTTCGAGCAGGCCGGCTTCGGCGAGGTGTATACGCCGGCGCTGGAGTACGAGCAGACCTTCCAGCGTACGAACATCGCCGGTGCGGCGCCCGCGTATCGCATGTTCGACGAGCACGGCGGAGTGCTCGTGCTCCGCCCCGACATGACGATCCCGATCGCCCGCGTGGTGGCCACCCGCTATGCCCATGTCGAGCCGCCGCTGCGCTTCTGCTACACCGCCCACGCCTATCGCGGAGTGCGCCCGTCACGCGGGCAGTCGCGCGAGTTTCTACAGGCGGGGGTGGAGCTGATCGGGGTCCCGGGCGCGGCCGGGACTGCCGAGGCCCTGGGGGTGATGTGTGCGGCACTGGACGCCGCCGGGCTGCAGAACTATCGCGTCGGGCTGGGAGACGCCTCGCTATATCCGTCGCTGCTTCAGGCCTTCGGTGTCTCGCCCGCCCGCCAGGAGGTGATCCTCACCGAACTGGCCGCCGGGGATTTCGTCGGCGTCGACCGCGAGGTGAACGCGCTGGGGCTGCAGGAGGACGACGCCGCGCTGCTGCTGCGGCTGGCCCGGACCCGCGGCGGACCGGGGGTGCTCGAGGGACTGGAGGGACGACTGCACGAGGCCCTGTCCGGGATGCGCGACGTGCACGCTCGCCTCGCTCCGGAGGTCGCCTCGCGAATCATCTTCGACCTCGGCCTGGTCCGCAGCCTCGGTTACTACACCGGCGCCGTGTTTCAGGTCTATGACCCCGCCTATGGAGTGCCGCTGGGAAGCGGCGGTCGCTATGACGAGCTGCTGGGCTCCTTCGGCCATCCGCTGCCCGCGGTCGGCTTCGCGCTGAACGTGGAGCGGCTGCACATCGCCCTCACCGCCGAGGAGTCAGATCCCACCCATCCGAGGCACGGTTGACCGGATTACGGATCGCTGTGCCCCGTGGGGCGCTGTTCGCCGATACGCTTGATCTCCTCGATCGGCTGGGGATCGACACGCGCGAGGTGCGCGTCAACGACCGCAAGCTGCTCTTCGAGGACGCGGGAATCGTGACCATGCGGCCCTCGGACGTGCCGACCTACGTGGAGGCCGGCGCCGCGGACATCGGGATCACCGGCAAGGACGTGCTGATGGAGCAGTCAGAGCGCGAGGTCTATGAGTTGCTCGACCTGGGCTATGGGCGCTGCCAGATGGTGCTGGCCGGCGTCGCCGGGGAGGACCGCGCCGCCGAGGCCCTGCGTCGCCTGGGCGTGGTCAGAATCGCCACCAAATACCCGAAGATCGCCGCCGGACACTTCCTCGCCACCGGGCGCCAGGCGGAGATCGTCGAGGTCAAGGGCTCGGTCGAGCTGGCTCCGCTCACCGGGCTGGTCGAGGCGATCGTCGACCTGACGGCGACCGGCACCACGCTGCGTGAGAACGGGCTGGTCATCCGCGAGGAGATCGCCACCTGCACGGCTCGGCTGATCGCCAACCCGGTGGCCCACAAGCTGCGCGCCGCGGAGATCGACGGGTTGCTGGAGCGCCTCAGTGCAGTTTGAGCGCCTGACGCTGGC
>DATAUL010000523.1:0-3659 GCA_036268255.1 Solirubrobacteraceae bacterium
TCGAAGTCCTGGCGCAGCCCGGCGGCGGTCCCCCGCCCCACCGACACGCCTTCGCGGAATGGTTCCGCATTCTCGAGGGTCAGCTCACGCTCGCCGAGGAACGCGATGGAACCATCGTGTGCACCAGCACACTCGACCCCGGCGACACGATCTTCGTGCCGCCATGGACCGTCCACGGCACCGTCAACCTCTCCGACGCGCCCGCGCGGTTCGAGGTCGTCGGTCAGCCGGGCGCGATGAGCGGATACTTCCTGGAGGCCGGCGTCCAGGTCTCCGATGAGCGCACGCCGCCCGAGCACGAGCCGGCCGGGCCGACCGAACTGCACGAAATCGCCGGAAGATGGGGCATCGAGTTCTGGACGGGCCCGATCAACAGACAACCACCGAAGTCGCCTGATCTGCGTCCGTCGGCTTGAGCTGAGCCGGGTCGTCCGTATGATCCGCAGCATGTCGTTCGGCATTCGTCGTCATTGCTGGTGGTGGCCGCTTCTCACGCGGCCCCGCTGATCTGTGTTCTCGGGCCGCTCCTGGGCGGTCCGCTGGCGAGGCTGACGATGTGTGCTCGGGAGGGGCCCTTTACGAAAGGCCCTCCCATGATTGACCTCGATTCAACTACCGCTCCGCGTTCCGAGGCGTTCGCGGACCGAGCGCTGACCGGCGATCGCCCGACCGGCCAGCTGCACCTCGGCCATCTCTTCGGGACCCTGCTGAACCGGGTCCGACTCCAGGCGGAGGGAATGGATCTGATGGTGCTGGTCGCCGATTACCAGACGATCACCGACCGCGACAGCCCCGCGTCGCTTGCGGAGGATGTCGACGAGCTCGTCGCCGACTACCTGGCCGTCGGGATCGACCCGACGCGTGCGACGATCTTCGCCCATTCGCTCGTGCCCGAGCTCAATCAGTTGCTGTTGCCGTTTCTGAGCCTGGTCACGCTGCCCGAGCTGCTGCGCAACCCCACGGTCAAAGACGAGGCGTCTGCCTCCGGGATGACGGCGCTCAACGGGCTCATGCTCGCCTACCCGGTGCATCAGGCCGCCGACATCCTGTTCTGCCAGGCCACCATCGTGCCCGTCGGCGCCGACCAGCTCCCGCACGTCGAGCAGACCCGCGCCATCGCGCGGCGGTTCAACCGCCGATACGCGCCGGAGCGTCCCGTCTTTCCCGAGCCCGAAGCGCTCCTCAGCGACGTCCCCGTTCTCTTGGGAACCGATGGCCGCAAGATGAGCAAGAGCCGCAACAACGCGATCGCTCTGGCCGCGACCGCCGATGAGACCGCTCGGCTGCTACGCCAGGCCAAGACCGATTCGGACCCGCGCATCACCTATGACCCGCAGGACCGTCCCGAGGTCGCCAACCTCGTCCTGCTCACCGCAATGTGCGAGGAGGTCGACCCTCGCCAGCTCGGGGAGCAGATCGGTAGCCGAGGAGCGGCCGAGCTCAAGCGCCGCGCCACCGAGGCCGTCAACGAACGGTTGCGACCAGTCCGTGACCGCCGGTCCGAGCTCATCCGTGACCGCGGCTATCTCAGGAAGGTCCTACGCGACGGCAGCGACGCGGCTCGCGGGATCGCTCAGAGCACGCTGACCCAGGTCGCCGCCGCCATGCACACGACCTACTGACCCGACGCGCGGACGTGTCGGCACCTCTTCTCCTTGGTCGCCCGTGCCGACTCAGTAGGCACGAGCGGCGATCGCCACGGGTCCATATCTACGGTGCGGCGGGCCTGCATCGCGGCGGCCTGTTCGTGAAGGTTGGTCTGGACGGCGTCGACTGCGGCCACAGCGACCGCCGCGGCCGTGTCGGCCGCCACGAGATCTGGCTGGGAATCGTCGCGTCGAACGACCGTGACCTGGTTGGCGGCGAGGTCCCGGGGTCCCACTTCTATTCGCACGGGCACGCCTTTGAGCTTCCAGTCGGTCAGCCGACGTCCGAGCCATATATCCGTGCCCCGATCGGCGCGGACTCGGATCCCGAGGTCACCGAGCTCCCGCTCGAGTCGCACTCGTCTCGGACACTCCGGGCGCATCCTTGACAGCCACGAGAATCACCTGGACCGGGGCGACGCGAGGCGGGAGCCGCAGGCCGGCGTCGTCGCCGTGAGACATGATCAGGCCGCCGATCATCCGGGTTGAGCTGCCCCACGAGGTCGTCCAGCAATGCTGGGGGGTGCCGTGTCCGTCGGTGTAGGTGATGTCACACGACGAGCGAAGTTCTGGCCCAGTTCATGACTGGTTGCCAGCTGCAGCGCCTTCCCGTCGCGCATCATGCCCTCACAGGTCAGGGTGGCGATCGCTCCCGCGAAGCATTCGGCTTCGGTCTTGAGTCCCGTGAGCACCGGGTCACCACGGCAAGCTCCGGGCTGAAACCAGCGGCGTGCTCGGCCTCGCGCCTGAGATGACTCTCAGGAATGAGGAGCGGGAAGTAGACGTTCTCAACGCCCGTCGCCTTGATCCGCGCGTCGATCTCGGCCTGGACGCGCTCCCAGATCGCATAGCCCCACGGTCGAATCACCATGGTGCCGCGAACCGGTCCCGTCTCGGCGAGCTCGGCTTTGCTCACAACGTCCTGGTACCAGCGCGGAAAATCCGACGCCTGCGATGTCAACACTGCCATGGCGTGAGGCTGGGCCAAGCCGGACCGGCTGGATCTCGATCGCCCCCCAGTAGCCTGCGACATCAGATGCGTGACGACGTACGCCAGGCGCTCGCCATCGGTCGTGCCTCGACCCTCGAGGCGCGCACGATCGACATCACCACGACAGGTCGACGTTCCGGAGAGCCGCGCCGAGTCGAGATCGTCTTCTACCGGTTCGAGGAGTCCGTCTACCTGAGCGGGATCCCGCGACCAGGTCCACGGGCCTGGCTGCTCAACCTGACCACTGAGCCGCAGTTCATGTTCCACCTCAAGCACGGCGTCGTCGCCGACCTGCCGGCGGTGGCCACGGTCATCACCGATCCGGCAGAGCGTCGTCGCGTCTTCGTCGACTTCGTCGATGAGTTCAACGAGCGCCACGGCCCCGGCAGCCCTTGGCCAACAGCTGTGCTTGAGGACTGGGTCGCGCGCAGCCCGCTGGCGAAGGTCAGCTTTGTAGAGGCCGACTGAGGCGATCTGGCAGCGCTCGAGGTCACTCGCGCTCAATCCGTCGCAGCCCCCGCGCCGGCGACCACCACTCGACGACGAGCATCGTGGCCTCCTCGTTGAGGTGGGTGTGCACCACCTCGGCGATGTCGGCCGTATAGCGATCGCTGTCCGGTCCTTCGGTCATCGGTATGGCAGCGATCGCCCGCCCGGAGATCTTTGCCTCGCCTGGCCACTGCGACTCCGAGCCCTCAACCGGGTCGACCGTGGCGCTGTGCAGGGCGAACCGCGGATCCCGACGCAGATCCGCGCCCTTGCGCGCGTTCGGCATCGAGCCAAAGGCCAGTTCGCCGTGCTCAAAGACAGCCTCGATCCCAGAGATCCGCGGCGACCCATCGGCTCGCAACGTGGCGATTGTCTTGTGTCGGTAAGCGTCGAACAGGGCCCGCACGCGCTGCGCAAACTCCGGCTCTGCCTGCTCGACGTCTCTCCATGCCGCCATACGCCAATGGTCGCACCGATGACCGACAGCAGTCCCGGGTCGGCACAGCGGTCAGATGCGCCGAACGCGTCGCGCC
>DATAUL010000524.1:0-1539 GCA_036268255.1 Solirubrobacteraceae bacterium
CAGCTCGTAGGCGAGCAGTCCCTTCTCTGGGTGGGCGACGAGATAGTCGAGCATGTGCTTCATCCCGCGCCGGCCCCCGAGGTCCAACAGGGCGCGGGCGAACTGCAACTTGTCGTTGAACCGCGCGCCGATGAGAAAGACAACGAAATCGCCGTCGATCTCCGCCGTCATCCGCCTTCCAGCCACTTCGCCCATGAACACCACCCCGTCGGTCGTCTTCGTGCCGGCGATCCTATCCCCATGCCGCCGCTCGTCTGTGAAACGCACGCCGCATGGGCCGCCGGCGCCGGTCGCCCCGTCCCGGGCTCCACGTCTCGAGGGCCAGGAGGCGTCGCCGACGCGTTCTGCCCGGCCAGCACACCCGTGCCTCTGTCGCGCGCCTGAGGGCAGACGGATTGCGCCGACCGACGATCCACCGACGGAGCTCGACCACGGCTAGAAGATCACGGGCGAGCCTTTCAGTTCCCGGGTCTTCGCAACGGGGTCCCCGCGGCCCGGCACCGCTACCGGGGTCCCGAGCTGCACGAGAATCGTCGGGTAGCATTCGTCCGGCGAGTCAGCGAGATTCCTAGTGGTCATGGGGGCAACAGGTGGACAGCGCAAGCGATCGTGACGCCGATATCCGGGCTCGGGTCCGGCAGCACTGGGAGGCCTCCGAGCGCGGGGACGTAGACGTTGAGCACGCGATCTACGCTGCGGACGCGATCCTGGACTACCCGCAGTCCGGCGAACGCTTCAAAGGCAGGTCAAGGATCCAAGCGCAACGCGGCGGGCACCCGGCCGAACGCCACTTCACCATCCGGCGGATCCTCGGCGGCGGCGACCTTTGGGTGAGCGAGTGCGTGATCACCTATGACGGCGTGCCCACAAACTCGGTCAGCGTCATGGAGATCACAGACGGTCTCGTAACGCACGAGACGCAGTATTTCGCCGATCCCTTCGACGCGCCCTCCGGGCGCGCTGCGCTGGCTGAGCCGATTCCGGCCCCCGACCAATAGGTCGATGCAGCTGTCGGGTCGATGAGGCGCGACCTCTTCGAGGGCGAGCGGCGGTCTCGATTCCGTACTGCTTTGGCGACAGGCGAGGGTGTCGGTGCACATGGCCGGCAGGGCCCGTGCGGTGGCTGCAGGTATCAACCGTGTTCTGGGACGATGGCGCTTCGATGCTGACAGCGTCGAAGCAAAGGACGCTGATTCGTGAAACGCCCAACTGAGATCGTGGTCCTGATCGCCAATAAGTCTTCGCCTCGGCTGATCGATCTGCAACCGAGCCAGGACAGGAGCCCACGATGATCCACACCGAAGTCACACCGGCCGAGCAGGCGGACCGCCTGGCGATCCGCGAGTTGGTCGACGCGTACGCGCATTGCGCCGATCGCCGTCTCGCCGACGAGCAGAGGTCGCTGTTCACCAAGGACACGCACTTCGTCGTCTACATGGACGGTCAGGGCTCTGAGCCCACGCAGGTCCTCGATGGCCGCGAGGCGCTGACCGCGGTGTTCGACGACCTCAACCGCTATCAGGCCACGCAGCACTTCAA
>DATAUL010000525.1:0-4709 GCA_036268255.1 Solirubrobacteraceae bacterium
AGCATCGCCTCGTTCCACTCCCAGTCGACCGGTCGGCGATTGTCGGGGTCGACGAGCGCGAGCAACGGCATCTCATCGCCCTGGTAGATGTCGGGCACTCCGGGGGACGTCAGCTTCAAAGCCACCGTTCGCAGCGCCACCGCCTCTCCGAGCCGTGTCAGCCGGGCGACGAACGGCTCGAACTCCGCCAGGAATCCTTCGTGCGAGTACAGGGCCCGGCAGAACTCGAGCACGGCGCTCTCCCAGGCGCCGTTCTGGTCGACCCAGTTGGTGTTGCGCTTGGCCTCGCGCAGCGCCTTCTCCATGTAGCCCTCGATCCGCTCGGGCTCGATCGGCCACGCGCCCGCCAATGTCTGAAACAGGAAGTAACGCTCGAGGTCGTCGGGGGCGCCGTCGGCGGAGCGCAGCTCCACGGTCGCCGACAGCCACGAGTGCACGGCATCCGACCACTCGTCCGCGATCCACGTCAGCGCGGCGATTCGCGCCCGCACATCGGAGGAGCGCTTGGTGTCGTGGGTCATCGTCGTCAGCATCGCCTCGGGGAAGCGGCGCGCCCGCTCGGCGTTGGCGTCGTGGAACCGCTCCACCGAGATTCCGAAGCGGCCGGGGTCCCCACCGACATCGCACAGCGCCAGCAGCCGCCCGTAGCGGTAGAACGCGGTGTCCTCGATGCCCTTGGCCACGACCGGCGGGGTGGTCTGCTGAAAGCGCGAGACGAACTCCGCCGGCACGGGACGCTCGAGCAGCAGCATCTCCGCCACGTCGGCGGGGATCGCGTCCGCTTCGGACACGGCCGCGCGGTCCTCGTCGGCGACCTCGCCGCCCTCCGGCCGCACGTAGGTCCGGTACACCGGAAACGATGCCACTCCGCGCGCCAGCGCCTCGACGCCGCCGTCGGTCGGCGCGAGCGCGGCCAGCCGTTCCATCTCCGGCGTGAACGTCGTCGTCGCCTGCTCAAGCTTGGCCTCGGCGGCGACCTCGGCGAAATCACGCGAGTCCCCCGACAGCGACGCCCATAGCGCCGTGAACGTCTTCTCGGCCGACGAATCGACGAACAGCGCACAGACGTCGTTCAAAAACTCATACCCCACGGTCCCCGTCACCGGCCACTCGCGCAGAGTCTCGGATGCCTCAAGGATCTTCTCGATCCACACGGTCTGCGCCCCGCCCGCCCGCAGGCGCTCGAAGTACTGCAGCGGATCGGTCAGGCCGTCGGGGTGATCGATGCGCAGCGCGTCGATCAGGCCCTCACGCACCAGCCCCAGCACGAGCCGGTGCGTCTCCTCGAAGACCGTCGGATCCTCCTGACGGACCCCCACCAGCTCGTCGATGTCGAAGAACCGCCGGTGACGACCCGTGGCGGCGTCGATGTCGAAGAACCGCGATCGCAATTCCGGGTCGGTCCAGAAGCGGTTGGCGTCGTCAGCGGCCATGTGGTTGGGCACGATGTCCAGAACGACGCCCAGGCGCGCGTCATGCGCGGCGCCCACCAGCGACCTAAACGCCGCCTCGCCGCCCAGATCCGACGAGATCCGCGTCGGGTCGACCACGTCATAGCCGTGCGTGGAGCCGGCTCGGGCCTGCAGGGATGGAGACAGATACAGATGGGAGATCCCCAGGTCCCGCAGGTACGGGATCCGCATTGCGGCGGCGGCGAAGCCAAAGTCGGGAGTGAGCTGCAGGCGGTAGGTCGCCCGGAAGGGGGTGCGGGTCACGACGATCCGCTACCCCGCAACGGGCGGGCGATCACTGGACGCGCTTGAGGATCGTGATCGAGTGCGCGGTCACGTTGAGCTGCTCCTGAGCGGCGTAGCCGGCGCTCCCGGGCTCAGCCTCCGGGTCGGCCGTGGTCAGCTCCAGCTCCCAGCGCACGCCCATCCGGCGACGCGGCAGCTTGAACTGACGGTCCTCGTTGTGCGCGTTGAACAGCAGCACGAACGAGTCGTCCTCCACCTCTTCACCCCGGGGACCAGGGGTCAGGATCGCCTGGCCGTTGAGGAACATTCCCAACACCGCCTCGCCGTGCTGCCAGTCGCGGCTCGTCATCTTGCGACCGTCGGCGCGAAACCACCAGACATCGGGCAGCCCCGAGTCGTTGACCTCCGCGCCGCGGAGGAACTCCTCGCGGCGAAACGTGCGGTGCTCACGGCGCAGGCGGACGAGGCGCTGCACGAAGCCGTGCATGCGGTCGGCCTCGCCGTCCTGGTTCCAGTCGTACCAGCTGATCTCTGAGTCCTGACACCAGCCGTTGTTGTTGCCGCCCTGGGTGCGGTTGAGCTCGTCGCCGCCGAGCAGCATCGGCGTGCCCTGGGAGACGAACAGGGTGGTGAGGAAGTTGCGCTGTTGCCGGGCCCTCAGGGCGAGGACAACAGCATCGTCGGTCTCGCCCTCGACGCCGCAGTTCCACGAGCGGTTGTCGTCGGTGCCGTCCCGGTTGTCCTCGTGATTGGCCTCGTTGTGCTTCTCGTTGTAGGAGACGAGATCGCGCAGCGTGAAGCCGTCGTGGGCGGTGATGAAGTTGATCGAGGCGAACGGCTCACGGCCGTCTGACTCGTACAGGTCCGCGGAACCCGACAGCCGGGAGGCGAATTCGCCCACGCTCGCCGACGTGCGCCAGAAGTCGCGCATTGCGTCCCGGTACACGCCGTTCCATTCCGACCACAGGACCGGGAAGTTGCCCACCTGGTAGCCGCCCGGACCGACGTCCCAGGGCTCGGCGATCAGCTTCGCCTGGGAGAGCACCGGGTCCTGGTGGATGGTGTCAAAGAACGCCGACAGACGATCGACGTCATAGAGCTCGCGCGCGAGGGCTGACGCCAGATCGAAGCGGAAGCCATCGACGTGACACTCGATCACGAAATACCGCAGCGAATCCATGATCATGCGCAGCACGCTGGGGTGCACCGGGTTCAGCGAGTTCCCCGTACCGGTGAAGTCCATGTAGTGACGCAGATCGTCGGGGACGAGCCGGTAGTAGGCCGAGTTGTCGGCGCCCTTGAACGAGAGCATCGGCCCGAGGTGATTGCCCTCGGCCGTGTGGTTATAGACGACGTCGAGTATCACCTCGATCCCCGCCTGATGCAGGGCCTTCACCATGCCCTTGAACTCGCGAACCTGCTCGCCGCGCCGACCTGTGGCCGCGTACTCGGAGTACGGCGCGAAGAAGCCGATCGTGCTGTAGCCCCAGTAGTTGCGTAGGCCTCGCTCGAACAGGAACGACTCGTCGGAGATGTGGTGGATGGGGAGGAGCTCCACCGCCGTCACACCCAGACTCTTGATGTATTCGAGGGCGGGCTCGGAGGCGAGACCGGCATACGTGCCGCGCAGTTCCTCGCGAACGTCGGGGTGGGTCATCGTGAAGCCCTTGACGTGGGTCTCGTAGATGATCGTGTCGGCGAACGGAATCCGCGGCGGGCGGTCTCCCTCCCAGTCGAAGCTCTGGTCGATGACGACTGACTTGGGCACCGCGTAGGAGTCGTCCTCGTCGTCTGGCTCGAAGTCGGCGTCGTCCTCCCCGTTCGGGACGTACGGGAGGATGTTGGCGTCGTGCTCCCAATCGACGGTTCCTTCGATCGCCTTGGCGTAGGGGTCGATCAGCAGCTTGGCCGGGTTGAAGCGGTGGCCCTCGTCAGGCGCGTAGGGGCCGCGGACCCGGAAGCCGTAACGCTGCCCGGGGCCCACCCCCGGCAGATAGCAGTGCCAGTTCAGCGCTCGGCGCCCCGTGATGTCGATTCGCGTCTCCTCGCCGTGATCGTCGAACAGACACAGCTCGACGCCTTCGGCGTGCTCGGAGAAAATGGAGAAATTGGTGCCATGCCCATCCCACTCGGCACCCAGCGGAAATGGCCGTCCCGGCCACACTTCGGTCATCGAATCAAAGCTCCTGACATTGCGGGCAGAGTGAGGATTCCGTCGGCGATCTGCGCCTCCTCGCCGGCGGTCAGCTCGATGGCGCCGCCCGTGCAGGGTACTTCGACAGGCCCCGAACCGAAGTTGGAAACCAGCTCGTAGGCCCCCCGGCGGACGAGCAGCCAGCGGCCGTCCTCGTCGTAGGCCACTCCGTCGACGTCGCCGCGCGGCAGCCTTCGGCGCGCGGCGAGCAACTCGCGATACAGCCGCTGGAGCCCCGGGTCGCCGTTGCGGCTGAGCTTGGAACGCTCGAACGTGGCCGGGTCCTCGGGATCCGGGACCTCGCCGCCGAACGAGGCGAACGAGGCGAACTCGGCACGTCGTCCGTCGCGCGTGGCGACCGCGATCTGCTCGTCGATGTGGTTGGAGAAGAACAGGAAGGGGTTGAGCTCGCCGTACTCCTCGCCCATGAACAGCATCGGAACAAAGGGAGATAGCAACGTGCAGAACGCCGCCAGCGGCCGGGCGACCGCCGGCATCCGGTCGCCGTAGGCGCGGTTGCCGACCTGGTCGTGGTCCTGTGAGAAGACGACGAAGCGCTCGGGCGGAACGTCGTCGGCCGGCGCGCCGAAGCGGCGGCGGCGAAACGGCGAGTAGTCGCCGTCGTCGACGTGGGGACGATGAAACGCCTTGGCGAGCTGGCCCACTCGGCCGAAGTCGGCGTAGTAGCCGTCGCGCTCCTCGGTGACGACTGTACGCAGCGCGTGATGGAAGTCGTCGGCCCAGGTGGCGTCACAATTCCAGCCGCCACGCTCGCGGGGGCGCATGACCCGGGGATCGTTCATGCCGGACTCCGCGAT
>DATAUL010000526.1:0-8695 GCA_036268255.1 Solirubrobacteraceae bacterium
GCATAGCGGAGATCGCGCTCGAGCAGCTCCCGGTTGCGCTCGTCGGCGAGCGCCATCAGGATGATCGAGTACCCGTTTGAGATGTGGCGCGACTCGTCGGACTGGACCGAGTGGAACACCGTGGGCAGCAGGTAGTCGCCGTTGGCGGCCGCCTCACCGGGCATCGCGACGAAGAGGACGTTGGTGAACGCCGTCTCGGCGACGATCGTCAGGTAGATGTTGGCCGCGGTGATCGCATCACCGGTGATGAAGCCCTCCCCGAACTGGCGGCCGATCGTGCCGGCATAACAGTTCTGGAAGCCCTTCGTGGTGATGTCGAACCCGGCGGGGTCGATGTAGTGGTTCATGTACAGCCGCTTGAGATTCATCTGGATCGTCGAGTGACGGACCTCGTCGATCATCTGAATCGCCAGACCGTTGTGAACCTCGGGGTTCGGCACGGTCCCGATCGTCAGTGGCATCGCTCGCGCGGCCGAGATCTCCGGGAACGGGATGATGGACAAGAACAGCTTCTGCCATTCCATCCATCGCTCTTGAACCTGGCGGAACATGTTGCCGCGAATCGCGCCGTCCATGGCCCCGAACACGCGATTGTCCTTCTCCTCTTCCATCGGGAAGTAGGAGCGAAGGACCTGCTTCAGAGGATCCTTCTTCGGTGCTTTCTCAAACGTGTAGTCGGTCGAATACTTCTCGACCGGCGTCACATAGGTCGGATCCCAGGACAGTTCCTGGATCTTGTTGTGAGCCTTCGTAATGCTAGCTCTGCTCACCCTTAACTCCTTGGTTTTGGGTTCCCTCGTGCACCGCGCGCGGCAGCACCGCTACACGGCCTCACGATTTAGGCTAAGTCGCTGCGTGATCGCTTACAAGAAGCTCGTCGTTTCTGCATCTGCTTGCAATTCATGAGACGGACGCCAGTCGGCGGCGCCGCTCACGCCGGGGCCATCCGGCCTGTTCAGAGGCCGCCTCCACCGCGCCCGCGGCGACCTGGATGACGGCGTCGGCCAGCCGCTCCACCTCGGCGTCGAACACCGTGGCGGTCACCGACATGCCGAGGACGGCCACGAAGTGACCTCGCTGGTCGAAGATCGGGGCGGCGATGCAGCAGAAGTTCTCGGCCATCTCCTCGCGGTCGACCGCGAACCCGTCATCGCGGACCCGCTCCAGCTCGGCCGCGAGCTCCTGGGGCGAGGTGATCGTGTGGGGCGTGAACGATTTCAGGCCGCGCGCGACGTAGCGCGCGAGCGCGGTGGAGTCCAGCAGCGCGAGCACCACCTTGCCCATCGCGAGCGCGTGCGCGTTGTCGCGGATCTCGTTGCCGAGGCCGGGGATGCGTGGCACACCCTGGCGGCCGCGAAAGGTGGTGATCTCGATCCGCCCCGCTCGCACGACGCCGAGATATGACCGCTTGCGGGTGCGCAGGAACAGCTCGTCGACGGTGCCGGTCAGGCCCTCGGACACAGTCCCGCCCGCCCCCTCCTCCTCGGCGACCGCGGTCAGTTCCTCCAGTCCCCGGGCCGGGCGGTAGACCCCCTTTGCCTCGTGGACGGCGAAGCCCTCCTCGCAGAGGCTGGTCAGCAGGTAATACGCGGTCGATATCGACTTGCCCAGCACCTCCGCGACCTCGTCGGCGCGCACCCCGGTGGGCCGCTCCACCAGGAGCGACAGCACGCGCAGCACCGACCGAGCGGTGCTCAGACTACGGCTGGATGCAACGGCAGGGGCGCGCGAGAACGCGCGCACGGACTCGCTCTTCACCTGATGATCCCTCTCCTGCTCCAGATGCGGCTAACGGTCTGCCAGCCGACACCGTCGACACTAGACCACGTAACGCCCAAGAGGCGTTACACCGGCGTTACACGGGTTCTCAGAGTGGTGGAGCCGAACTGCCCTGCGCCCGCAGCTGCGCGATTCGGGACGCGGCCAGGCTGCGCCGCGGATCGGCAAACGCCAGGTTGGCGAGCAGACGGCGCCACGCCGCCACGTCGCGCCCACCTGAGGTGGTCTGCAACCAACCCCACAGGGCCTCCTGGTCTCCGGCGCTCATCACTGACTGGCGCAGCCAGCCCTCGATCGCCTCACGCTCCCGCGCGACGCCCGGCGCCAGTGAACGTGGCAGCAGGGGGCCGGGATACCGAGCCGCCGCCTCGCGGACCTCGCCGCGGTGCAGCAGGCCGCACACCTGCGCCACGTCGGACACCAGACCGGGACGCAGCCGGTAGTGCTCGGTCTCGATGCAGTCCCCCAGCAGCTTGCGCAGGCGCGAGATCTCCACGCGGATGCTCCCGGCACGCGCGGGGTCGCCGTACACGCCCTCGGAGAGCGCCTCGCTGCTGAGCCCCTCGGGATTGGCGCACAGCAGCGTGAGGATCTCGGCATGGCGCAGGCGCAGCGAGACGATCTCGCCGGCCACCTCGGCCTCGCCGCTGTCGCGCCCCAGCAGGCTCAGGTGCAGCGGGCGGGCGTCGACTACGACGCTGCCGCTCGGCGACGGCGCGGGTGTGGCCCGCACGAGATAGGCGTCCTCGTGACCGAGCGTCTCGGCCATCGCCAGGGTGGCACTCCCGAGACTGAGTGGGCCCCCGCCCGGGGGCACGGTGAGCCGGGCCCCCGGCAGCCAGCCGAGAGGTTGTGAAGCGATCACGCGGCCGCTGGGGGCGACGAGCGCCCGCGGACCCGTGCCCACCGTCAGCTGATCGCCGTAGCGGGAGAGCAGGCGCGCATCGCGGTCGAGCATCTCGCACCGCAGGTGCGCCTCCACGGCCTGGGCCGTGGCGGTGGCGACGGCCATCGAGTGCGGGTGCACGCTCGCCATCTCGCCGGTGAGATCGATCACGCCGATCACCTGTCCGGTGTCGGGGTCATGGACCGGCGCGGCTGCGCATGTCCACTCCTGGACGACCTCGTTGAAGTGCTCGGCGGCGAACACCTGGACGGCATGCTCGGCGGCCAGCGCGGTGCCGATCGCGTTGGTCCCGGCTCCCCCCTCGCTCCACAGGGCACCCTCGGCGAAGTTCATCGAGTCGGCGGCCCGCAGGCGCACCCGGGCGTTGCCCTCGACCCACAGCAGCACGCCGTTGGCGTCCGAGACGACGATCAGGTGGCGTGACTCGTCAGCGGTCGCCGCCAGGCAGGCGCGAATCAGCGGCGCCATGTCGGCCAGCGGGTGGATCTCCCATCGCGCCGAGGCCTCGTCGGCATTGATCACGACTGGCGCCACCTGGGCGCCCGACGGATCGACCCCGGCTGCCGCCGAACGGCGCCATGAGTCCGAGATCGGGCCGCGAATCAAGCCCGATGGTGCAGCACCCCTGAATCGTTCCCAGCCATCGCCGACGAAGCTCTCCCAGGCGCGCCTGACTTCCCGCGCCCTCTGCGCCGGGGCGGTGGCCACATCGATGGCCAGCCACGGGTTTGACATCACCTGGGCAGTCTAGGGCATGGAGTGCCAGGCGCCCAACAGTCGTCCATCTTGTCCGGTGGACGGAGGCAGCCGGATTCCCGGCCGCGCCGTTGCTCGTGTCAGCCCCCGTTCGTCGACGGGTGCGGCGGATCCTGGGGCGTGGGAAAGGCGTGGTCGATCAGCTCGATCCGGTAACCGTCGGGGTCAGCCACGAAGCAGATCCGGTACTCCTCGCGGGAATCGGTCCCACCCACCCCGTACGGCGGCTTCTCCGGCGCAATCCCGGCCTCGGCCAGGCTGGCCAGTAGTCCGTCGAGGTCATCGACGACGATGGCCATGTGGTTGTAACCCTCGCCGAGGTCATACGGCTCGTCGCGTCCGACGTTCACGGTCAACTCGAGGACGTCTCCGTCGTTCGGCAGGCCCATGTACACGTTGTAGGCCGACGTGAAGTTGAGTCGACCGCGGTGCTCGAAGCCGAGCCGTCCGTAGAAGTCTGTCGAGGCGTCGATGTCACGGACGCGAATGCAGGTATGTACGTATCTGGCGCTCATCGGGCGAGCATAACCCGGCGGAGTTGGTAGCGCGACGGGAACCGCGCCCACCCGGCCCGAGCCGGTGCGCCAGCGGGTGGGTGGGGTCATATCCAGCCGACCCTCCCCGCCCCGGCGGCGATCATCAGCGATCATCTTCCCGTGACTGACGGCGAACGACCAACTGCCCTGGGTGAGCTGCGGATCCTCGACTTCTCGCGCGTGCTGGCGGGGCCGTTCGCGACGATGATGCTGGCCGACCTGGGCGCGACGGTGACCAAGGTCGAGCGCCCAGGGATCGGCGACGAGACGCGTAGCTGGGGACCGCCCTATGACAAGCGCGGCCGCGCCACGTACTTTCAGGCCGTCAACCGCAACAAGCGCAGCGTGGCGATCGATCTGGGAGACCGGGCCGGCCGGCAGCAGGCGTTGTCCCTCGCGCGCGCGTCAGACGTCGTCGTGGAGAACTTCCGGCCTGACGTGATGGACAAGCTGGGACTCGGCTACGACCGGTTGGCCGCCGATCACCCCCGGCTTGTGTACTGCTCGATCACGGGATTCGGGGCCGGCCAGGGCGCACGTCTGCCCGGGTACGACCTGCTCGTGCAGGCGCTCGGAGGCCTGATGAGCATCACCGGCTCGGCGGAGGGCGAGCCGCAGAAGGTGGGGGTCGCGCTCGTCGACATCCTGGCCGGGCTGTTTGCCTCCGTCGGCATCCTCGCCGCGCTGCGCCACCGTGACGCAACCGGCGAGGGCCAGCGTGTCGAGGTCGATCTGCTCTCCTCGCTGCTCGCCGCGCTCGTGAATCAGGGGTCGGCGTTCACGCTCGCCGGCGTCGTACCCCGGCGGATGGGCAACGCCCATCCCAGCATCTCGCCCTACGAGCTGTACCCGGCCGCTGAGGGCGAGCTGGTGCTGGCCGTCGGCAACGACCGCCAGTTCGCCGCGCTGTGCGAGGTGGTGGGCGCGCCGGAGCTGGCCGACGACAAGCGCTTCCGCGGCAACGAGCGCCGGGTGGATAACCGGGTGGCGCTGCGCGAGGCACTGGTCGGGCTCCTGGCGCAGCGCCCGGCAGCCGAGTGGGCGGTTGCGCTCACCGACGCGCGCGTGCCCGCCGGCGTCGTCAACGACGTGCGCGGCGCGTTCGAGCTGGCGGCCTCGCTGGGGATGGAGCCGGTCGTCGATGTGCCTGACGCCGATGGGTCGAGCGTGCCGCTGACCCGCAACCCGATCCGCCTGTCGCGCACGCCGCCCGCGTATCGCAGCGCGCCCCCCGAGCTGCCGGACTAGCTAGCTGGGCAGCGCCGACTCGATCGCCGTCACGATCTGCGGGTCCTCGGGCGTTACCTTGGTCGGCCAGCGCGCGATCAGCCTGCCGTCGGCGCCGACGAGGTACTTGGTGAAGTTCCACGCCGGCGGCCCCGAATCGGGCTGACGGGCAAGGTCTGACCACAGCGGCGACGGATCGGCGCGGACCGACGTGCGCTCGGTCAAGGGGAAGCTCACCCCGTAGTTCTTCTGACAGAACTCGCCGATCTCCTCGGCGTCGTCGAACTCCTGGTCGGCGAAGTCGGCCGACGGCGAGCCGAGCACCCGCAGCCCCCGGTCGTGGTAGGTGTCATAGAGCGTCTGCAGCCCCTCGTACTGAGGCGTGAAGCCGCACTTGCTCGCAGTGTTGACAATCAGGGTGGGATGCCCGCGCAGCGACGCGAGATCGAGCTCGCCGCCGTCAAGCAGCGTGACCCGGTGGTCGTAGATGTCCGTCGGCTGGTCCAGCTTGGAGGTGCGGCGCAGGTACATCCGCGCGGTGGAGAGGAGGCTCATGACCCGTAACCCTAAAGCTCGTCGTCGTCGGCGTTGCGGGCCAGCTGCTCGTGCGAGGGATCGTCGGCGGACAGGCGGCGTGCGGTCAGCGCCGGACTCGCCTCGCGCACGGCCTCCCCGACCGATTCGCGCTGGAGGGCCAGCTCGGTCAGCGAGCGCATCCGGGTGTCGGTGCTGTTGAGAAACACAGCGCGCTCGTGGCCGCGCAGTACCCAGAAGCCGATCCGGATGAGCGGGTTGGCGATCGACGCCGGCCGCGAGACGGCGTGGACGCGGAACTGGACCTCGCCGGTATCCGCCCACTTCCACACCTGCCAGTCCATCTGGCCCCGCTCGACGTGCCCCTCGAGCGTGCGGTAGGCCCAGCCGAACACCCGCGCGGTTCGCCCGCGAAGCTCGCGGACCTCGTCATACACGTGCACGACGCGCACTCCGACAAAGACGCTGAGGAGGTTCAGGGCGCGCAGCTCCAGCAGCATCTCGCGACCCTCGAGCGGTCGCTGCGGGTCGTAATGGGCGCGCACCAGCGATGGATCGGCGAACTCGTAGCCTCGGATCAGTCGCTGGGCGATCTCCCAGCTTCCGCCGGGGACCGGCTCGCCCGCCTCCTCGGAGGGCAGCGCCTGGCAGCGGTGATCGACGTGCCACCCGTCGGGGGGGTGCTCGAGGTCCAGCGTGTCCGAGTCGTAGTTGACCGGCTTGCCGGCGAGCTCGGCCAGCCGACGCCCGATGTCGGCCTGGCTCATCGCATCAGACCGGGAACGGGTCGTCGACACGGCGGGTGTCGATGTCGATCCCGCCGGTCATGCGCCCCCCGGCCAGCTCGGCCACGCCCTCGAGGAAGGAGATCCACATGTGCAGCTGGATCTCCTTGGCCATGCCCACCCGGTGGTAGAGCAGGTCGGCGAAGCGGTCGGCGCTGCGCGCCCAGGACTGGATCTCGAACACCATCGGCTCCTCCGGCAGCACCCGGAACTCGATCTGGCCGGCCTCGAGGTGACCGGTCAGCGTGGCCAGACGAAACGAGGTCTCGTCGCTGGCGGTCACCCGGACCGGGCCGTCCCACGGGCCGGGCATCCGCACCACGTACTCGTCCCCCACGGCCATCTGGCCGGCGTCGCCGAGCACCTTGGCGAAGCGCGCGAAGTCGGTCGGCGCGGCCCGGTTGAGATCGCGCTTGAGCTCGAGCATCAGGCTGGGCGCGTTGAGGCTCCCCTCCCGAATGCGGGTGCGGTAACGGCGGTGAAACAGCGGTCCGCGGCCGTGCTGGGCCGGGAGCACATCGGTCTCATCGACGCCGGCGGGAAACGACGGCGGCAGGTGACGCGCGGCCGGCCGCTCGAGGACCTCGCGACGGTGCAGCGGCGTCGAACGCCACATGTAGTCCCACGAGGTGAGAGCGACGCCGACCGGCCAGGTCAGCGCGGTCAGCCAGCGGCTGGTGGCGGTTGGACGGCGAGGCATCCTCGTCCGAGGCTACCCGGCGGCCTTGGGCGCACCCACCGGTGCGTGGCCTCGCCGAGCACCGGGTAGGGACGCTCCTGATGGTGACCAGGACTCTCTTCAGATGCGGGCTGCGCCCCGGGCACATGCAGATCCTCTCGATGGGCTCGGTCGGGCTCTGCATCGGGCTGTGGATCCGCGCCAAGACCGTCGACCAGGACGAGCGCGGCAACGCCGAGCGACGCGCGCTGTTCGTCGGGCTGTGGCCGCCGACGATCTGGCTGATCGGCGACTCGCTCGCGCGCGAACAATGAGCGCGGGCTCGCATTGGCATAGGGTGAGAACATGACGGTGGCACGAAAGGGCGCGATCGTCGTGCTCGGATTGCGGATCGCCTATGGCGCCGGACTGGTCGCGGCGCCGGGCCGGCTCAGCCGACGCTGGCTCGGGCCGGCCGCGAACGCCGCCCCCACCCAGGTACCGCTTCGCGCCCTCGGCGCCCGGGAGATCGTCTTGCATGCCGGGGCGATCCTCGCCGCCGTGCGCGGGGCGCCGCTGCGTCCTTGGCTGGCCGGCAGCATCGTCGGCGACCTCTCCGATCTCACGGCGACCGTCACGGGGCGCGATGAACTGCCAAGGGGCTCCGCCACCGCCACGCTGGTGGTCGCCGGCTCCTCGGCCCTGCTCAGCGCCGCCGTGGCCGCAACCGTCGAGAGCTGATCGCGCCCGTGCCATTCGCGTACGACCTGACGGGAGCCGGATCCCCGGGGCCCGCCCTCGTCCTCCTGCATCCGCTCGGCGCCGATCGCCGCATGTGGGACTCGATCGTCGACCGGCTCGGCGAGCGCCACCAGGTGATCGCCCTCGATCTGCCCGGCTTCGGCGAGTCGCCGCCGCTGACCGGCGAGGCCCCCACCCCCCGCGCCCTGGCAGCGGCGGTGGCGGCGCAACTGGAATCCATGGGCGTCCCCCGCGCCCACGTCGTCGGCAACTCGCTCGGTGGTTGGGTGGGACTGGAGCTCGGACTGAGCGGCTTCGCCGAGCGAGTGACGGCGATCGCCCCGGCTGGATTGTGGCCCGAGCCCCTGGTCCCCAAGCACGGGATCGCCCATCGAGTCGGCCGCGCGCTGCTGCCGTTGATCGGACGGCTCGCCTCCACGTCCGGCGGGCGCTCGCTGCTGCTCCGGGGCGCGGTCGCCCACCCGCGCCGGGTTCCGAGACCACAGGCCGCCCACCTGGTGCGCGCGTACGCGCTGGCACCGGGCTTCACCGCGGTCAACGACGCGATGCGTCGCAGTCGCTTCGAGGGCTTGGAGCGGATCCGATGCCCGGTCACACTCGTCTGGCCCGACCACGATCGCCTGATCCAGCGCCCGGTGTGGGTGCCGGACCGGATCGACAACGTCGTGCTGTCAGACAGCGGCCACATCCCGGTGTGGGACGCCCCCGACGCGCTCATCCAGATCGTGCTGGCCGATCCGGGAACCGGCGG
>DATAUL010000527.1:0-8924 GCA_036268255.1 Solirubrobacteraceae bacterium
CGCCCAGACGCCCCTGCCGGTGGCCTCGGCGAGTGGGGTTCGCCTACGCCTACGTGACGGCCGCGAGCTGATCGACGGCATGTCTTCGTGGTGGTGCGCGATTCACGGCTACCGCCACCCCGTCATCGACGCCGCGCTGCGAGAGCAGCTGCAGGACATGGCCCACGTGATGCTCGGGGGGCTGACCCACGAGCCGGTCGTCGCCCTGGCGACGCGGCTGGCCGCGCTTGCGCCCGCGGGTCTCGAGCACGTGTTCTTCGCCGACTCGGGCTCGGTGGCCGTCGAGGTGGCGATCAAGCTGTGCCTGCAGTATCAGCGCGCCATCGGCTGCCCGGGGCGCCGGCGCCTGATCACGGTCCGCGGGGGGTATCACGGCGACACGCTCGGCGCGATGAGCCTGTGCGATCCGGTCGACGGGATGCATTCGCAGTTCGCCGGGACGGTCGCCCCCCAGGTGTTCGCCGACCGCCCGCCGGCGACGTGGGATGAGAGCTACGCGCGCCACCTGTCCGACGTCGTGGCCCGGCACGCCGACGAGGCGGCCGCGGTCGTGGTCGAGCCCGTCGTCCAGGGGGCGGGCGGGATGCACTTCTACGCTCCGGAGATCGTGTCGTTGCTGCGCGCACTGTGCGACGAGCACGGACTGTTGCTCGTGCTCGACGAGATCGCCACCGGGTTCGGACGCACCGGGAGGCTGTGGGCGGCCGATCACGCCGGTGTGACCCCGGACGTGATGTGCGTCGGCAAGGCGCTCACCGGCGGATACATGAGCCTCGCGGCGACGCTGTGCGCGCCCCACGTCGGCCACGCGATCGACGGCGGTGAGACCGGGGCGTTCCTGCATGGACCGACGTTCATGGGCAACCCGCTGGCCTGCTCGGCCGCGCTGGCGAGCCTCGACGTGCTCACGTCCGGCGACTGGCGCGCCGACGTGGCGCGCATCGAGAACGGTCTGGCCGCCGGGCTCGGCCCGGCGCGCTCGCTGGAGGGTGTGCGCGACGTCCGGACCCTCGGGGCCATCGGGGTGGTGCAGCTGTCAGAACCGGTCGATGTGGCGAGCGTGACCCGCGTCGCCGTCGAGCACGGCGTCTGGCTGCGCCCGTTCCGCGATCTCATCTACACGATGCCGCCGTACGTCACCGGCGACGAGGACCTGGAGCGGATCACGACGGCGATCGTCGCCGCCGCCGGCGCCTGACAAAGGCGATTTCGAAGCTGGGTGAGGCACGGCCCGACCTTGGCGAGAAACGGGAACATATGGCACGTTTCTCGCCAAGCCTCGCCCCACCGCAGTTATCGCTAAGCGGTAGGGTGTGGCAGATTGTTCACGATCCTGTGTACAAGATGACCTCGCCGCGCGGCGCTGACAACTTGGAGCGAGCGATGTGCGCTGCACTGGGGACCTTCACGCGGGCGTTGCATCAGCGCGTCCAGGCGCAGGCGAGCTGATGGCTGCCAAGGCGATCGAGGTATCCGGCCGCGCCCGCGAGCTGCTGCGGGGCGCCTATGACACCCACATCCACGTCGCGCCCGACGTCGTGCCCCGGATCGTCGACGACGTCACCCTGGCGCGCCGCTTCCTGGAGCTGGGCATGGACGGCTTCACGCTCAAGTCGCATTACACCTCGACCGCGGAGCGCGCGGCGGTCGTGCGCGCCGCCGTCCCCGGGATCGACTGCCGGGGCGCGATCGTGCTGAACCGGGCGGTCGGTGGGCTGAACCCGCTGGCCGTCGAGGTCGCCGCCCGGGAGGGCGTGCGCACGGTGTGGCTGCCGACCGTCGACTCCGTCAACGAGTCTCACGAACGCGAGGCGCCCGGCGGGCGGGACGGCGGCAAGGTCCCGGTGTGGGTCAAGCTTCAGCTGGAGCTGCGCGAGCAGGGCATCGAGATCGAGCCCGTGCCGGTCGTCGACGACGACGGCGCGGTCCTCGGCCAGACCCGGGCCGTGCTGGAGCGGATCGCCCATCACGGTCTGCTGCTCGCCACCGGGCATCTGGCGCGCGACGAGATCTTTGCCGTCGTCGACGCCGCGCTGGTGGAGGGTGTCGCTGAGATCGTCGTCACCCATCCCGAGTTCCCCGCGCAGAGCCTTTCCGTGGCCGACCAGGTCGCCCTTGCGCAGCGCGGCGCGCTGCTGGAGCGGTGCATGACGACGCCGCATACGGGCAAGATCGCCTGGGAGCAGTGGATCGCCAACATCCGCAAGGCGGGCTATGAGCATTCGATTCTGTCGACCGATCTGGGGCAGGTATTCAACCCGCCCGTAGAGGACGGGATGGGGATCATGGTCGACCACCTGCTGGCGGCCGGCTTCACCGACGAGGAGGTCCACGTGATGGCAGTGGTCAACAGCCGGCGGGTGGCGGGAGCGCAGCCGCTGTGAGCGCTCGGAGGATGCTGGTCATCGGCGCGCACTCCGCTGACTTCGTGTGGCGAGCCGGCGGCGCTCTGGCGGTCTGCACCGCCGCCGGCGGTTCCGGGCGGGTGATCGCCCTGTCCTACGGCGAGCGGGGCGAGTCGGGCGAGCTGTGGAAGGACCCCGATCAGACGATCGAGAACGTCAAGCAGATCCGCCACAACGAGGCCGAGCAGGCGGCGGAGGCACTCGGGGCGGACTTCCACTGCCTCGATCTCGGCGACTACCCGCTGCAGATCGACGCTGCGGCGCTGGAGCAGATCTCCGAGGTGATCCGCGAGTTCGCGCCCGACGTGCTCATCACCCACACGGACACCGACCCCTTCAACCCCGATCACCCCGTCGCCCACTCGGCCGTCGACCGGGCCCGCAGCCTCGCCGCGGGCGCCGGCGTTCCGAGCGCGTTCGGAACGATCGCCCCGCCGGAGCTCTTCCTCTTCGAACCCCATCAGCCGGAGCTGTGCAACTTCACGCCGACGACGTTCGTCGACATCACCGCCGTGATCGAGGCGAAGGTCGCCGCGATGAGTGCGATGAAGGCCCAGGCGTACCTGCAGACCTACTACCGCGAGCGCGCCGACCATCGCGGCAACCACGCGCGCCGGGCGAGCGGAAACCCCGAGATCCGCCAGGCCGAGGCGTTCATGCGTGTCATCCCCCAGGTGGTGAGCGCGCTGTGAGTGCCGTGGCGCAGGACACGCTCGCCGAGCTGGCCCGGCTGGGCTCGGCGACGGTATACGAGGCCGGCGGGCGCCGCGGGTACATCGACGCCGACCTGCACCAGATCCTGCCGGGCTCGCGGGTCGCCGGTCCGGCCCGGACGGTCGTCTGCGGGCAGGACGACAACCTGATGGTGCACGCCGTCATGGCCGCCGTCCAGCCCGGCGAGGTGATCGTGCTGACGATGCCATCACCGCGGCCGGTGGCCCTGGTCGGCGATCTGCTGGCCACCCAGGCCAAGGCCCAGGGCGCGGCCGGCATGCTGATCGACGCCTCCGTGCGCGACGTCGAGGAACTCGTCGAACTGGGCCTGCCGATCTGGTCGCGCTGGATCCGCGTCAAGGGCGCGGCCAAGGACCTTGCCGGCACGATCGGCGAACCGGTGGTCGTCGGCGGGGCGACGATCCGCACGGGCGATGTGCTCGTGCTCGACGCCGACGGAGTGGCCGTGGTCGAGCACGAGCGGGTCGAGGAGGTGCGCGGCGCCTCACTGCAGCGCGAAGAGCGAGAGCGCGTCAAGCGCGCCAAGCTCCAGGGCGGCGCGCTCTCCTACGATCTGGACGGGTTGCGCGAACGAGTGGAGAAGAGCAGGACGTGAACAGACCGGCGAACAACGAGCTGACGCGTGATGTCGCCCACATCCATCACGCCGAACTCCTGACGCCGACGCCCCAGGAGAGCTTGACGTTCTTCACCGAGCTGTTCGGGATGCAGATCGAGTCGAGCTCCGGACAGTCGGTGTTCCTGCGCGGCTGGGGCGAGACCCAGCCCTACGGGCTCAAGCTGACCGAGTCGGCGCTGCCCGGCCTGGGTCACATGGCGCTGCGTGCCTGGAGCCCGGAGGGCCTGGAGCGCCGCGTCGAGGCGATCGAGGCGGCCGGCCTGGGGAACGGCTGGTCAGACGGCGACCATGGCCATGGCCCCGCCTACCAGTTCCGAGATCCCGACGAGCACCGCATGGAGATCTTCTACGAGGCCGACCGCTACCGGCCGCCGGAGGAGTTGCGCCCGCGGCTCAAGAACGTACCCCAGCGCCACGTCGATCGCGGGGCGTCGGTCAAGCGCATCGACCACGTCAACATCCTGGCCGCCGACGTCGGCGCCAACCGCGCGTTCGCGGTCGAGCAGCTGGGCTGCCGGCTCTACGAGCAGGTGATCCTCGACAACGGCGAGGAGGTCGGCGCGTGGATGAGCTTCACGATTGCCGCCCACGAGCTGATCTACACCGCCGACCACGCCGGCGGCAACGGACGTCTGCACCACCTGGCGTGGTTCGTCGACACGCGCGAGGAGCTCCTGCGCGCCGCGGACCTGTTCCTCGACGCGGACGTGCCGATCGAGGCCGCGCCCTCCAAGCACGCGGTCGCCCAGGGGATGTTCCTCTACGTGTACGAGCCGGGGGGCAACCGCGTGGAGGTGACGACGGGAACCCATTTCATCTACGACCCTGACTACGAACCCGTCCGCTGGACCCAGGCCGAACGCGCCCGTGGCCAGGCGTGGGGGGTCGCGACCGTGCCCACCTTCCACACCTACGGCACGCCGGACGTCAGCGGCGAGGCCACCGGGCCGCCGATCCCGCCCACGAGCCAGATCCCCACGCTGGCGTGAGTCAGAGCGAGGACCGCCGGGCGATTCGCGACCTCGTCCAGGACTGGGCGGTGTGGCGCGACGCCGGCGACTGGGAGCGCTTCGCCACCGTCTGGCACGACGACGGCGTGATGATGGCCACCTGGTTTCAAGGCCCGGCGCCGGACTTCATCCGCGTGAGCCGCGAGGGCTTCGAGCGGGGAGTGAGGATCCTGCACTTCCTCGGGGGTACGTCGCTCGATCTGTCGGCTGACCTCACGCGCGCCATCGCCCAGACGAAGATGACGATCACCCAGCGCACGGCCGTCCACGACGTGGAGTGCGACGTCGTGTGCACCGGGCGCTTCTACGACTTCCTGGAGAAGCGCGACGGACGGTGGGGGATGGTGCTGCGCCAGCCGATCTACGAGCAGGACCGGCTGAACCCGGTCTCGGGCGGGGCGGGGCCGGCGCTCGACCCACAGCGCCTCAGCGCGTTTCCCGTGGGGTACCGCCATCTCGCCTACATCCAGACCATGATCGGCTACGACGTCAAGCCCGACATGCCCGGCCTGATCGGGCCCGAGGTGCAGGAGCTCTACGATCGCGGAGCGCGCTGGTTGCGCGGCGAGACGACGAGAGGAGAGCGACCGTGACGTCGAGAGCCCACAGCGACCTGCTGCTGGTCGGCAGCCTGCCCGCCGAGTCGACCGAAGCCGCGTTCCGGGCGGGCGCCGAGCTGTTCGGCGACATGGTGTTCGCGCTCCCCGACGGCGAGACCGGGCCGCGCGCCGCGTGGGTGGGGTATGAGCGCGAGCAGCTCTGCCGGCCCAACCCCGACGTCGTCGTCGTTCAGGAGACCGAATCGCCGACCGGGATCCCGCGCCACGCTTATGAGACGCCGATCTTCAGCCTGCGCCCGGGAGTCACCGAGGTGCACTGGGACAGCTGGCCGCGGATCGACGACGCGATCGCCTCCTATGACGTCTTCCGGGCGCTGCGCGACGAGGGGGTGATCCCGGCCGGCGTGCGCTTCCAGGTCGGGCTGCCGTTTCCCGCGAGCGCGCTCAACGCCTTCAAGGCCGACTTCGCCGTCGACTACCCGGTCGCGGAGCGCGGCTACGAGGATCTGGTCGCCCGCGAGCTGGCGCGGCTGACGACCGCGATTCCCCCCCACGACCTGGCGATCCAGTGGGACATGGCCTACGAGCCCCAGGACATCGAGAGCGTGCTCGCCTGGACGGACGGCGATGCCTGGGAGCGCTTCGCCGGGCCGGCGACCCGGCTGACCCCGCTGATCCCCGAGGAGACGCTCGTCGGCTACCACCTCTGCTACGGCACGTTCCCCGAGTGGCCGATGTACGAGACGCAGGATCTCAGCGTGCTCGTGCGGATGGCCAACCACGCGGTCGCCCACTCCGGACGCGTCGTCGACTGGCTGCACCTGGCCGGTCCACGGTACCTGCGCTCGGAGGACAAGCGGTTCTTCGCTCCGCTCGCCGACCTCGACCCCCGCGCCGCCCGGGTGTTCCTGGGCATCGTCCTGCCGCTGGACGGGGTCTCCGGCCTGCGCCGCCGCCGCGCCACCGCGTCGGACTACCTCGACGAGTTCGGCGTGGCCATGTACTGCGGCTTCGGGCGCCAGCCCGGCCGCGACGGGATGGAGACGATGCGCGAGCACCGCCGGGTGGTTCGCGAGGCGGTGGGCGGCCAGCCGACGGGTGCCGCGTGGTCATGACCGACGTACTCACCAACCAGCCGACGACGATCGTGCATCCGCTCGCCCCGCTCGACGCCGGCGAGCTTCGCCTGGCAGCCGGCGCGGCCCTGGCCGCGGCAGGCGACGGCGCCTGGATCGTGGGCGCCGCGCTGCGTGAGCCTGACAAGGGGCGCTACCTCGCGTGGCGCGGACGCCCGGACGCCACGCCCCGGCCGCCCCGTGAGGCGCGCGTGGCCGTCGCCGATGCGGCCGGGGTGAGCGAACTGACGGTGGAGCTGCCAACCGGGGCGGTGACAGGGCGCGACCGGGTGCCCGGCGCCCAGCCGCCGATGATCTTTAAGGAGTACGACCGCGCGGCGGAGGCCGTCGTCGCCGACGAGCGAGTCCAGCGCGCGCTGGCGGCGCGCGGGGTCACCGACATGTCGCTCGTCCAGGTCGACGTGCTCCCCAGCGGCGTCTTCGGCCACCACCTGGAGGCGACCCACCGGTTCGGACGAGCCGTGTGTTACGCCCGGCGCGACCGCGGGGGCAACGGCTACGCCCGCCCGGTGGAGCATCTCATCGTCTACGTCGACCTCGACACGCTGCGGGTGCTGGAGGTCGAGGACGGCGAGCATCGTCCGATCCCGGAGGGTGACGGCGACTACCGCGCCGGCGTGGTGCCGCCCCGTACGGACCTCACGCCGATCGTGATCGCCCAGCCGGACGGAGTGTCGTTCTCGGTCGAGGGCGGCGTCGTGCGCTGGCAGCGCTGGTCGATGGTGCTGGGGGTAGATCCCCAGGAGGGCCTCGTGCTGCACGACGTGCGCTACGACGAGCGCCCGGTGCTGCACCGCGCCTCGTGCGCCGAGATGATCGTCCCCTACGGCGAGCCGGACCCGATGCACAACTGGCGCACGTTCTTCGACGCCGGCGAGTACGGGCTCGGCGCGTGCCTGAACTCGCTGGAGCTGGGGTGCGACTGCCTCGGCGAGATCGTCTATCTCGACGCCCACCTGGCCGACGACTCCGGCGGTGTGCGGACGATCGCCAACGCGATCTGCGTGCACGAGGAGGACGCCGGCCTGTTGTGGAAGCACACCGACGACCGCACGGGCGGCGTCGAGTCGCGCCGCGGCCGCCGCCTCGTCGTCAACGCGATGGCGACCGTGGGCAACTACGAGTACGCGTTTCGCTGGTACTTCGGCCTCGACGGGACGATCGAGGTGGAGATCCAGCTGCACGGAATCGTCTCCACGATGGTCCCGGGAGGCGGCCCGCCGCACGGCTCGAACATCGTCGACGACGGGCTGGCCGCTCCGCACCACCAGCACCTGTTCTGCTTCCGGCTTGATCTCGACGTCGACGGGACCGTCAACCGCGTGCGGGAGGTCGAGTCAGACCCGGTGCCCGTCGGACCCGACAACCCGGTGGGCAACGCCTTCCGTCCGCGCACCACGGAGCTGCGCTCGGAGCTGGCGGCCCGTCGCGATGCGAACGACGGCCGTTCGCGCAGCTGGATCGTGCAGAGCGCGAAGCGACGCAACGGCCATGGCTCGCCGACCGCCTACCGGCTGGTGCCCGGACACGGCACGGCGACGCTGCTGGCCCAGCCCGGTTCGAGCGCCGACCGCCGGGCCGGCTTCGCGCGCCACACGCTGTGGGTGACCCCGCACGACCCGGCGCAGCGCCACCCCGCCGGGACCTACCCCTACGGGCGGATCGCCGCCGACGGCTTGCCGCATTGGACCGAAGCCGACCGTCCGCTCGAGGACGCCGACCTGGTGCTGTGGTACACGGTGGGCGTCACGCACTTCGTGCGCCCGGAGGACTGGCCGATCATGCCGGTCAACAAGGCCGGCTTCACGCTGCAGCCGGTCGGCTTCTTTGACCGCAACCCGACGCTCGACCTCCCGCCCCCATCGCACTGCTCGCCGTGAGGACCGTCAGCGGTAGCTGAGCAGCGACCGCCCGCCGGACATGAGGTGGCCGTGCTCGTTGAAGGAGACGAGCGTCGCCCCACGGCGCCCGAGGGCGATCGTCGTGAGACCGGTGTTCACGGTGACGCGGTTGAAGGCGATGAACGCCTCGTCGGGCAGACCGAGCAGCGTCGTGCAGACGGCGCTGATGACGCCGCTCGACGTGCACAGGAGCGCGGTCTGCCCGGAGCCCAGGCGTCGGGCGGTCTCCTTGAGGGCAGCCCGCACCCGGCCGGCGAACACCGGGAAGGGCTCGTCGGCGGGTCCGCTCGCGCCGGCGGCGATCCACGCGCGCAGGCCGTCGTCGAGCACGTCCTGAAAGGCGACGGACGCGGCGGCCCGCTCCGTTGGCGAACTCGCCGTGGCGGCGATCTGCGCGTCGCCGGGCCTGTCCTGGCGCAACGCAGACGTGGTGTGCGCAGCGAGGATGTCGTCGGCGCTGTATTCGTCGAGTCGAGGATCGATCGCCGGCGCCGGCGCCGGCAGCCGGCGCAGCCCGGCCAGCGTGTCGCGCTGTCGGCGCATCGTCCCGGAGGCGGC
>DATAUL010000528.1:0-3836 GCA_036268255.1 Solirubrobacteraceae bacterium
GTGCCCGTGTGCGTGAGCTCGCCGCGCATGGCCGTCTCCCCGGCGACGATCGCCTCGCGGATCCTGAAATACGTGCCACAGCGGCAGATGTTGCGGATCTGCTCGAGATCGGCATCGGTCACCGTCTGGCCGGCGGCCTGCTTGCGCCGGACGAGCGCCGCTGCAGTCATGATCTGGCCCGGCTGGCAGTAGCCGCACTGCGCGACGTCGTGGTCGATCCAGGCCTGTTGCATCGGATGCAGGCCCTTGCCCACGGTCGCGGCCAGTCCCTCGATCGTTGTGATCTCGTCGTCGGGCTTGATCTGGGAGACCGGCACCGAGCAGGGGTTGAACTCCTTGCCGTTGATGTGACAGGTGCAAGCTCGGCAGACCCGAAGACCGCATCCGTACTTGGGGCCGGTGATGCCCAGGATGTCGCGCAGCACCCATAACAGGCGGACGTCGCCCTCGCACTGAACCTGAACGCGCTTGCCATTGACGATGAAGCTGTGACGTGGCACGGTGGGCTCCTTACTGGGCATATTTCAGTCCGTCGGTCGGCGATTGCGGCAGCGGCGGGACCGTTGGATAGGGCGTGAAGCCGAGCGCCTGGTCGTGGTTGATGGGGAACTGTGTCGGGAACGTGCCGGTCGCTCGCCAGTAGGCGCACGCGGTCGCCGCCATCGTGGCCGCCACGCCGAACTCGCCGATGCCTCCCGGTGTACCGGTCGTCGTCGGCATCACGATCACGTCGACGTCGGGCGGCGTGTTCCACTGCCGGGTGTAATAGGCGTTGTCCCAGCTGCCCTCCAGCCAGTGGCCGTCCTGGAGGTGCAGGCTGAAGGTCAGCGCCTGCGCGATCCCGTCGTTGATGCCCCCGAGCATCTGCGCCTCGATCCCCAGGGGGTTGATCGGCAGCCCGGCGTCGACCGCGAAGGTGACCCTGGTCACCCGCGGCCCCGTGAACCCGTCCGTCACCGTGCGATTGACGGTCGCCGGCGTGCAGTCGATCTCGACCACGCACGCCGCCGCGCTCTTGTACTCCCGGTGGATCGCGATCCCCTGGGCGGTGCCCGGCTGCATCGCCCGGCCCCACTGTCCCGCCGAGGCCGCCTTGTCGAGCACCGCGCGCACCCGGTCGTCGCGGATGAACTGACGGCGGAACTGGTAAGGATCCGTGTCGAACGTCTCGGCCAGCTTGTCGACGATCAGCTCTCCCGCCGTGCGCATCTCCGGGCTGTAGATGTTGCGCACGCTCGAGGTGTTGAACGTGCTGTACTCGTAGACCTCGTTGAGCAGCTGGGTGGCGACGCCGAAGTTGTAGGGGACGCTCGCCGTCAGGAGGAAGATCGCCGCCGAATACTCGAGGTAGTTCGCATCCGGCGGGACCGCGGCGGTGGCCGTGAGCAACTCGCCCAGGCCCTGGGTGAAGTCGGTTGCGACGCTGGTATGGCGCTGGTCGAAGGCGACGACGTTGCCGGCCAGGTGCTGTGCCCGAACGCGGGAGGTGACCATCGGATGGGAGCGCCCCTGGCGGAAGCTGTCGGTCCGCGACCACATCAGCTTCACCGGCTTGCCCAGCCGCTTGGAGATGACGGCCGCCTCGAAGGCGGCATCGCAGAACAGGTGGCGTCCGAACGACCCGCCGCCTTGGGCGACGTGCACGATCACGTTCTGCAACGGCAGGCCGAGGTTGAGCGCGATCTGCTCCCGGGCCCAGATCGGGGACTTCAGACACGACCAGATCTCGGCACGATCGGAGCGCACGTCGGCCACCGCGCAGTTGGGCTCCAGCGGGTCTCCCGGCCGCTGGTAGAAGGTGAACGTCTCGTCGATCGCGTTGGTCAGCGGGACGGCCGGGGGCATCGGCAGCTCCGCGGCCTTCAGGTCGGCGAGCACCGAGGCCTCGGTCTTGGTGTCGACTGAGCCGGGGCCCCAGCTCACCCGCAGGGCGCGGATCGCGTCGATGCACTGCCCGAACGTCTGCGCCCGCACGGCGACCCCGCCGGCGACATACGGAGTGTGAGGGATGAGCGCGACATCGGTGATGCCCGGCATCGCCCGGACCTTGGCGCCGTTGAGGATCTTCTCGGCGCCGCCGTTGATCGTCGGCGGCCGGCAGACCATCGTGGGCAGCGCGCCGGGAACCGAGAGGTCCATCGCGAACTGCTTGTGGCCGGTGACGATGTCACGGGCGTCGACGCGCCCCTGGGGCCGGCCGACGATCGTCTGGGCCGAGCGGCGCTTCAGGGCGACGCTCACCTCGGTCGTCTTGGCGACCGCCGCTCGCCTGGCCAGATCGGAGAACCGTACCGACCGGCCGTCAGGACCGGTGATCACGCCGTCGTGGACGGTGTAGCCCGAAGCTCGGCCACCGAGGTGGGCGACGGCCGCCCGGGTCAGTCCGGCGCGCGCGATCGCTGCCGCTGTCCGGACCGGCGTGTAGATCGCGTGCATCGTGTTCGAGCCGCCCGTGAACTGGTTGAACAGCAGTTCCGGCCTGGCGTCGGCGAGCGTGACCTTGACCTTGCCGATCGGCAGCTCCATCTCATCGGCGATCGTCATCGCCACCGCGGTCGTGATTCCCTGCCCGACCTCGGCGCGCGGAAGCGCGAAGGACACCGTGCCGTCGTTGTTGACCACGACGGTGATCAGATTCGAGGTCGGCATCGCGGCGTCGGTCAGCAGATCCGAGAGGTCGTATTCGTCGACCGGTTGGACCGTGGGCACGGCCGCATCGGCTCGCCGCGGCCCGCTCAGGTTGGCCGCCGCGATCAGCGTCGGTCCGGCGAGCAGGTACCCGATGAAGCGCCGTCGTGAGACACCATCGTCCATTCCTCTTCTCCTTCTCCCAGCCGTTAGACCGAAATGCAGACTAACACCGAGTGGAAATCGGTCCATAGTGCGTATGCACTACGTGGGCACAGAGCACAGGCAAGCGTGGCGTTGCCTCGGCTGAGCGACGCCGAGGGCCGCTCAGAGTGGACCGTTTCAGGCGCGCGAGGGACCGAGGGGCCGCTCTGTCGGCCGCGGACGGCTGGTCAGCCCGATTGGTCGGCGGGGTCGGCGTCGCCGCTCTGGCGGCGGGCCTCGATCAGCGCCTTGATGCGGTTGACGGTGTCCTCGGACATCCGCCGGATCTCCCAATGGGTGAGTTTGAGCAGTCGCATCGGCGAGCTGGCGATCACGTCGGCGTTGCGGGGCCGACGCTCGAGCAGGCCCATCTCGCCGATCAGATCGCCCCGGCCGAGCGAGGCGACCTTCTTGCCGTTCTGGATCACGTCGGCCGTCCCCTCCTCGATCGCGATCAGCTCGACCGAGTAGTCGCCCTCCTTCATCAGGATCTGGCCCTCGGCCGCGCTCGTCTCGGTCGCGAACGTCGCCAGGCGGTTTGCCTCCTGCGGCGAGAGATCCGAGAAGATCGGGATGGCGGTGAGGCGGTTCGTGTCCATGTCGCGCGGAGCCTAGTGATGAACAGGCTTGCAGTCCATTGTCCCTACAGGGCCTGGACTTCGGCGGTGACTTCGCTCACAGAGGACTTGGCGTCGCCGAACAGCATCGCCGTCTTGGGGTCATAGAACAGGGGATTGTCGATCCCGGCAAACCCCGACGCCATCGAGCGCTTGAGCACGATCACCGACCCGGATTTGTCGACCTCGAGGATCGGCATCCCGTAGATCGGGCTCCCCGGCTCGTTCTTGGCCGCCGGATTGGTCACGTCGTTAGCGCCGATCACGAGCGTCACGTCGGTGCGCGGGAACTCCGGGTTGATGTCGTCCATCTCGCGCAGCAGGTCATACGGCACGTCAGCCTCGGCGAGCAGCACATTCATGTGCCCGGGCATCCGTCCCGCGACC
>DATAUL010000529.1:0-9243 GCA_036268255.1 Solirubrobacteraceae bacterium
CGGCATGCATCGCCAAGTCCAAGTCGCTGACGATCAAGCTGACCTCCTCGACGATCCAGGGGTCCAAGGCAGCCAAGGTTCGGTTCGTCAGCGCCTCGCTGTTCGTGGACCGCGGCGTCAAGCGTGTCCGCCACAAGACGAAGCGCTCCCATGGGAAGAAGATCCGGGTCAAGGTGACGTTCTATACGGCTGACAAGGTCGTGCACAGGCTGCCCGCCCAGCCGTCATTGCGCCTCGCCGGCCTACGCTCGGGACGACACACCCTCAGCGTCAAGCTGCTGTTTCAGAAGCCCAAGAAGGTACCGGTGCGAAAGACGATGCGGGCGCGCTTCCGCGTCTGCTGATCAGCGGCAGCTGGGGTCCGGGTTGAACGTGTTGTTGGCCTGAGCCAGCGTCAGCGGACCCGCCTTGGGGATCAGCTGGATGTGGTTGACCTCGGTGTTGTTGGGGTCATCGGAGGGATCGAACGGCCGGTAGAGGCCGAACTGCGCCAGCTCGGCCTCACTGATCTGGGCGGCGCTCGAGCGCAGCAGGTTGTTGACGCCGATGTCCTCAGCCTCTCCCTTGGTGTGCGGGTCGTCGGCGAATCCCCCGACGGCGACGCTATGTGCCGGGGTGCGATAGCCGCTGATCCCGTAGATGGTGACGCCCATCGCCTTGCCGAGCGCGTTGAGCTGCGCGGTCAGGGTCGGCAACTGGCCCTCGATCTGGCTGGTGCCGGGGTCGGCGATGAACCCCGCGCCGGAGGCGGCGATCACCGGCGCAGCGTCCGCGCTGTTGGTGACCCCGCCGCACAGGTTCAGCCGCTTGAGCTCGCGTTTGACCTCGGCCAGCGATGGCGCGTGCGCGGAGACGTCGCCGACGATCTGCGAGCTGTCGGGCGCTGCGGACGCATGCGTCCCGGCTGCCGGCTCGACCGCCTGCGGATGCGCCTGTGGGAGCGCGCTCACCGGCCCCGGCTGGGGCGTCGCGCCGGTGGGGGCGGAAGAGCTCGACCCACAGGCCGCGAGCACGAGCGCCGCCGCCACCACCGCCGCGGATGCCGACAGGTTTCGTCTGACCACTCGCGACAGGGTAGGGCGCGAGGCTTCCCGGAGGCGCTAGCGGCCGCCGCGGTGCTCAGCGCCGACTTGGCCGGCGAGCGCCGTGCGTGCCTCCGACAGGCCGCAGGAACCGAGCATCGAGATCGCATCGTCGACGATCGTACGCACCGTCTCGCCCTGGTAGATCCAGCCGGGGTTCTCGTGGAACACCGACGCCAGCTTCATCGCCTGCTCGCTGGCAGTCGCGTCCAGCGACGTCAGCTGCGCCGCCGGCGGCGGAGGGAAGGCGGAGACCTGATAGGCCAGGCCACAGGCCGTCGAGATTCCGCTCAGAGAGGTGTCGAGCTTGGCGGCCGCGCGCGGCGGCGCCTGGGGAGGCGCCGCTCCGCACCCGCCGCCGAGCAGCATCAGGCTGAGAACGGCGATCCGGGGTGCGAGCCGACGAACTCTCATCTCAGGTCAGGAGCAGGAGGGAGGCCGCGCCCAGGACGGCTGCCCCGACGGTCCACCAGGCGATGTAGTCACCGATGTGCCCGCTGTGCAGATCGCGAAAGCCGTTGACAGCGCCCGTCAGGGGAGCCAGCGCCCCGCGGGCCAGCGTGACCCGAACACCCGGACCGAACAGTCCGACGGCCGCCATCGCGACAGCGCCCGCCACGGCCCCCGCCGCGTACACGTAGTCGTACGCGGCAAGATGCGTGTGCGGGACCGCGGGGAAGCGGGCCGAGCCGCGCAGCACCCAGCCGATGTAGGCCGCGTGATCGCCGAAGCCATAGGCCGCGCGCTCGATCCCGGGCACGAGTCCCGGGATGACCCCCAGGGCGGCCGTGGCCGCCACGAGGACGGCCGGGACGACCACCATCGACGGCGGGGTCCGGTCGCGCGACTCGGTCTCCTCGTCGGGCTCCCGGCTTGCCTCCCGCGCCCCGGAGTCGTCACCGGGGTCGCCACGTCCCCATCCCAAGAAGACACGCCCACCGACGCGCAGCACAGCCCCTCCGGTGAGCGCCGAGGAAATCACGAACACCGCGGGAAGCCACGGGTAATGGCCGTCGATGGCGGCGGCCTCGAGCAGCGACTTACCGAAGAACCCGGTCGTCAGCGGGAACGCCGCCAGCACCAGCCCGGCGGCCCCGAACAGCACCCCCACAAGCGGAAGCGCTCGGCCTTTGCCGCGCAGGTCGAACTCGTCGAGCGAGCCGAAGCGGTGCAGCAGGATCCCGACCATCATGAACAACGCCGCCTTGTCGAGGCCGTGGCCGACGATGTAGACCGCCGTTCCCGCAAGACCCGCGCCGCTCAGCAGGCCCACCCCGCACAGAAAAACACCGACGTGGCTGATCGTCGAGAACGCCAGCAGCCGCTTGACGTGGCGCTGGGTGAAGCACATGATCGCCCCTCCGAGGGCCGTCACCGCGCCGAAGCCGATGAGGATCGCCCGTAGTGAGACGGCGTGCGGTCCCAGGGGCCCGGCGAAGATCGTCCAGTACAGCCGAGCGATGGCGTAGACCCCGAGTTCGACCATCACCCCCGAGAACAGGACGCAGACCGGCGTCGGCGCCACCGAGTGCGCGTCAGCCAGCCAGAAGTGGAGGGGGATCGCCGCCGCCTTTGTGAGAAAGCCGGCGAACAGCAGCACCATCGCGACGATCACGAGTGGATCGGCGCGATGACCGTCGAGCGCGGCGCCGATCTGCGCCATGTTCAGCGCGCCGGTACGGGCGTACAGCAAACCGACGCCGAGGAACATCGCGTACGCGGCCACGCTGTTGGAGATGGCGAAGTTGATCGCCCCCTGGATCGGTCCCCGCGACTCGATCTGGTAGGCCGTGAGGGCGTAGGCGACGGCTCCCATGAGCTCGAAGAAGACGATCAGGTTGAACAGGTCACCGGTGAGGGAGAAGCCGGCCATCGCCGCCAGGAAGAGGAGCATGAGGGCGTGAAAGAGCCCATCGATGGAGTCGAAGTAGCGCCACGAATAGATGAGCGACGCGGTCACCAGGACCGCCGCGAAGGTGGCCAGTCCGGCCCCGATCGAATCGACCGAGAGGGCAATGCCGATCGACACCATGTGCTTCGGTCGCCACCCGCCCATCCAGTAGGCGAAGGGATGGTGCAAGGAGCGCACGAGCAGCAGCGTGCAGAGGACGACGACGGCCAGGCTGACGGCGGTCGCGCCGGCATCGTTGACCAGCCGCGGCGACCAGCGGCGCGCACCGGTGAGAACGGCGGCCGAGACGAGCGGGACGACGACCGGCAGGGCCGTGATCGACATGGGGCCGTCTAGTCGCGCAGAACGCGCAGGTCGTTCGGGTCAAGGCTCCCGAAGCGCTTGTGAGCCTGCACCGCCAGCGCCAGCAGCAGAGCCGTGACCGTCGCCTCGATGACCACGTCGGTCAGCACCAACACCTGGACGACGGGGTCGACCGCCTTGGTCACCGCCGGGATGTCGGCGAAGATCGGCGCCGCGCCGCCGTTGCGATAACCAACCCCCAGCAACACGACATAGGTGGCGGACTGGACGATCGTCAGCGACAGGATCGTCCGCACCAGGTTGCGGCTGGCGACGATGCCGTAGAGCCCGGCGATGAACAGCCAGGCAGCCACCGCGAACGGGAGGAAGCTCACTGGGCACGCCTCCGTCTGACCATGATCGCCTGGTCGAGGAACTCGCTCCACGCGACCAGGAATGCGCCGCTGACCTCCACTCCGACCGCGAGGCTCGCCACGTCGATCTGGCCGGCCGACAACAGGTGGCCGGGGATTCCGAACGGCAGGAAGTTCTTGAGGAAGATGCCCACGAACACCAGCCCGGCGATCCCGACCATCGCGTAGCCGGCCGCCCCCACCGCCTCGCCGACCTCCAGCATGGTGTGGGGCGCAACGAAGCGGGTCCGCAGGTACCGTCCGGCGAGGAACAGCGACAGAGGTGCCGTAGCGAGCACGATCCCTCCCTGGAAGCCCCCGCCGGGTGTGATCTGCCCGTGGACGACGATGTAGCCGCCGATCGCCAGCAACACCGGGACGAGGATGAGCCCGAGCAACCGCAGGGCTTCGCTGGCGCCTCCCAGCATGTGCTCGTCGGCCTCCTCGAGGCGCGGGCCCTGATGCTCGTCGCGCAGTTCGCGCAGGATCAGCACGATCCCGAGGACCGAGCCGAACAGGATGAACTCCTCCCCCAGCGTGTCAAAGCCGCGGAAGTCGAAGTTGAGCGCGGTAACGAGGTCGGTGGCGTGACGCTCGGTGACGCCGACGCCGTCGATCACGTTGCCATCGACGCCGTGAAAGTGACCAAAGGCCGGCAGCCCGGCGAACCCGACGATGAGCACTGCGGCGAGGACCGTCGCCGCGAGCGCGAACACGCTGAGCCGAACACACCGGCTCACGACTCCTCCTCGGCCCCCTGCCGATCGCGTTCCTGCTGGCGAATCTTTCGCAGCGCCAGGAGGATCATCACCGGCAGTCCGACCGTCGACACGACGATCTCCGAGAGCGCCACGTCCGGCGCCTGGAACACGAAGAACAGCACCGCCAGAGCGAGTCCGAAGATGCCCAGGACGATCGTCTGACGCAGCGGGTCGGAGGCCAGCACCACACCCGAACCCCCAACGGCGACGAGCGCCAGCGCTGCGACCTGCAGCACGGTCACGGCTCCCGGACCTCCTCGATGCCGGCACGGTAATCGCCGCGCTCGCGGATGAGCAGGCTGCGGGCGGTGCTGTGGACCATGATCGGACCGGTGATCACGAGGATGACGCCGACGAGCAATGCCTTATCGCCGATCAGCGAGAACGACTCGCGTACGACGGTCGAGACGGCGATCAGCAGAGCGCCGAAGCCCGCCAGGCCCACGTAGTGCAGGCGGTCATAGACCCTGCGCATCACGCACAGGCCGAGAACCGCCAGCAACTCCAGCGTTCCCCCCGCGGCGAGCAGGATGACCGCCACAACGGCTCGCCAGCTCATCTACCGCTCCATCAGGCGCGCGAACGTCAGCGAGCCGACCACCGACAACGGCGCGAACACGACGGCGAGGTCGATGAAGGGCTGGCGCCGGAACCCCTCGGCGAGCAGCATGAGGATGGTGGCGACAAGCACGGCGGCCAGCTCCAGCGCGGCCAGACCGTTCCCGGCCTCGGCGAAGACCGCCACCGCAAGGCAGGGAATGAGGGCAAAGGTCAGCACGGCCGCGCCGATCAGCCATTCGTTCACGCCTGGCCTCGCTCGTCGCCCAGCCCCAGGATGTCGATCGCCTCGGAGCCGCCGCGGCGACGCAGCTGGTGGCCGAGCAGCAGCTCGCGCTCGGGATCGACGCCGATGATGATCGTGTTGGGGGCAAACGAGCCCAGCGACTCCGCCAGCGCCCGGCGGCCGATCTCGCGGGCCTCGTCGTCGCCGCAGGCAAAGGGCACGGCCCGAAACACTCCGTGCGTGCGCCCGGGATGGCGCAGCTGCACGAGCGCGGCCCCCACCAGCGCCACGATGTCAGGCGGCGTCTGCACGACAGGACGATAGATGCGGCCCAGCCACGCGAGGCGCAGCGTCTCGGCCGCCAGGTACTGCTCGCGCGCCAAGCCGAAGACGGTGGCCGCGAGCGTGGCGATCGCTGCCCCGACGATCAGCTCCGGCAGATCCGTGGTGTCGATCAGCAGCAGGTACAGCCCGCCGGCGAGCAGCCAACCGGCCACCCACACCGACGCGCGGCGGGTCCAGTTACGCACGGCGGACATGCTCGGGGGGTTCGCGTCTCACCAATGAAGTCCTGCCGTTCCGTGTGTGGCGCCGGTCACCGCGGGTAACCCTTACGAGATGGACCTGGATCCGAGAGGCCTGATCAGCGACAAGCCCTTGGACGTCTACCTCAACGACCACCTGGCGGGCGCGCGCTTCGGCTCCGACCTCGCCCGCCGGCTCGCCGCGCGGATGGGTGGCGCCACGATGAACGCCCTCGCCGCGGAGATCGAGGAGGATCGCCAGACCCTTCAGCAGCTGATGGATCGCCTGGGCGCCTCGCGCAACTCCATCAAGGAGGCGGTCACGTGGATCGCCGAGAAGGTCAGTCACGTCAAGCTCTCCGGCTTCAGCGGCGGCCACCGGGAGTTCGGACTGTTCATGGCCCTCGAGACGCTGTCGCTGGGCATCGAGGGCAAGGGGGCGCTGTGGGTCGCGCTCGCTGACGTCGCCGACCACTATCCCGAGCTCCGTGAATTCGACCTCGCGGCGCTGCGTGAGCGCGCGGAAGCTCAGCGTCGAGTCGTGGAGGCCGAGCGCGCCGGCGCCGCCCGGCGCGCGTTCACCGGGACCGGGGTCGGAGCCGGTCGCTAGCCCCAGCGATCGAGGCGCTTGGTGGCCGTCGCCGCGTGGGCGGGCATCAGGTCCGAGCGTGAGATCTCGACCACGTGGGGGGCGACGGCACGCACGCCGGCGTCGGATCCGATGCGCTGATAGGTGAGCGTCTTGAGGAACTTCGCCACCGACAGGCCGCCGGTGTACCGCGCGGCCCGTCCGGTGGGCAACGTGTGGTTGGTGCCGATCGCCTTGTCGGAGAAGGCCACCGTGGCGCGGCTGCCGAGGAACAGAGAGCCGTAGTTGCGCAGGCGATCGAGGTACCAGGCGTCGTCGGCCGTGTGGACCTCCAGGTGCTCGGTGGCGACGTCGTCCGACAGCTCGGCGACATGCTCGCGATCGCGCGCCACCATCACGACGCCGTGATCGCGCCAGGCTGCGCGCGGGGTCTCGCCGCCCGGGGCCCCCGCCCAGTCGACGCGGTCGAGCTCGTCGAGCTGGCGCTCGATCTCGGCGATCACCGCCCGGCCAAGGTCCTCCGAGGTCGTGATCAAGACGGCCGGCGAGGTCGGCCCGTGCTCGGCCTGGGCGAGCAGGTCGGCGGCGATGAGCTCGGGGTCGGCGGTGTCATCGGCAATCACCGCCACCTCGGAGGGGCCGGCGAGGAGATCGATACCGACGCGGCCGAACAGCTGGCGCTTGGCCTCGGCGACGAACGCGTTACCGGGGCCGACGATCATGTCGACGGGCGCCGGGGCTGCGCCCCCGTCGCCGAGCAGCCCAAAGGCCATCGCCGCGAGTGCCTGCACACCCCCGAGGGCGAAGATCCGGTCGGCGCCGGAGGTCGCGATCGAGTGCAGCGTCGGTGCGTGGAGCGCTCCCGCGCGCGGCGGCGAGCAGGCGATCACCGTCTCCACTCCCGCGACCTTGGGCACGAGCACCGTCATGAACGGCGCGGCGAGCATGGGGACCCGCCCGCTCGGGCAGTAGGCGCCGACGGAGCTCACCGGGACCTGCCGCTGGCCGAGGAACACGCCGGGCAGCGTCTCTGCCTCGAAGTCGCTCAGCGTGGCGCGCTGCAGCCGTGCGAAGCCGGCGATCTGCTCCTGGGCAAAGGCGATGCTCTCCTTGAGCTGATCGGAAAGGGACGCGGTGGCGCGCGCGATCTCGTCCGCGTCGACCTCGAAGCTGGGTGGATCCCAGCCGTCGAGCTCGCGCGAGTAGGCGCGCACGGCGTCGACGCCGTCTCTATCGATGCGGCTCAGCATCTCCGACACGCGCTGGGCAACGGCAGGGTCGGGGCCCGCGGCGCGTGTGGTGTCGGCCGGTTCCTTCAGATAGAGGGGGCTGGGCACGAAACCGCCCATATATTCCTGTTTCGTGCCCCGGCTCCGTTGGGTCAGCGCGTGACGGCGCCGTAGAGCTCGGGCCGGCGGTCGCCGAACACGTCGGCGCGGTCGGTGAGCCGCTTGTCGAGCGCGCTCTGCAGGTCGAGGTCGGCGATCACCATCCCCGGCGCGCGTGACTCGGCCGCCACCCAACCGTCGGGGTCGACGATCGTCGCCCCGCCGGTCCAGTCCTGGCCGCGTTCGAGCCCGAGGCGATCGGCGCAGGCGACCGCCATCTTGTTGATCCGCCCGGTGGCCATCGCGATCGTCGCCTCGGAAGGGCGCTCGCCGTCAGGCCGCGGGAACAGCGGCCAGTTAGTCGGCACCGCCAGCAGCTGGGCGCCCGCAAGCGCGACCGAGCGGGTGAGCTCGGGGAACTCGAGGTCGTAACAGATGACCACGCCGATCCGGCCGACGCTCGTCTCGATCACGGGCGGAGCCTCACCGCCGGGCGTGAAGATCGCATGCTCGTTGTCCCACAGGTGCAGCTTGCGGTAGACGGCGCGCACGCCGGCAGCGTCCGCCACGGCGGCGCTGTTGTAGACGAGGCCGTCGTCGCCGCGCTCACAGAAGCCGCCGATCACGACCACGCTGGCGCGCGCCGCGACGTCCGCCCACTCGCGCAGCAGCTCGTGGTCGGGCGCGATCGCCACCTGCGCCGCCTCCTCGGTGCTCTCGAACATGTAGCCGCTGGTGATCAGCTCGGGGAGCACGATCACCTCGGCTCCGGCATCGACGGCCTCCTCGATGGCCGCCAGGGACAGCGCCCGGTTGGCCTCCAGGTCGCCGATCGCGGGGGTGAGCTGCTGGCAGGCGACGCGGGTCACACCGTCAGGGTGTCACGGAACGTTGCCGGCAGCCAGGCCGGCACGTACGCGGCCGGCGAGGCCCGGTGCCACCACCACGACGCCGAGTCCGACGATCAGCCACACCACCTCGATGTAGGGCAGGTGGGCGAACGCCCCCTCCTGGCCGACGAACACGTTGCGGTAGATCGTGTAACAGACGAACGCCCCACCGAGTATCGGGATGATGATCTGCCAGGCCGGCACCTTGGCCTCGCCACCGGCGAAGAACAGGTACCGGATCGCGCCGACTGTGGCCATCACGTAGGCGACAAGGATCAGCACGGTGCCGATCTGCAGCGGATAGAACGTGGCGTTGATCACGTTGGAACCGGCGAGCTGCTGGCCGATCAGGGCTCCGGCGAAGATCAACAGCACGACGACCAACGCCGCTCCGGGAGCACCGTGCTTGGACAGACCGGCCAGGCCGGTGCGCGTTCCGGTGGCATCCCGCGCCTGGGCGTACATGATCCGGGCGGCGCCGCTGGCCACCCCCAGCGAGATCGCGAAGAGGCTGACCGTCGCCATGAAGTTGAGGATGTCGGCGTACCACTGGCCGATGTACCCCGAGCCCAGATCGGAGAACGGCAGGCCAGCGGCGTACTTGGCGGCGCCCGAGGCGTTGGCGCCGTAGCCGAGCGACTGCGCGGCGGCGGTCAGCAGGTAGAAGCTGCCGACGAC
>DATAUL010000530.1:0-3614 GCA_036268255.1 Solirubrobacteraceae bacterium
CGGATCTTCGTCGGCTACGGAGACGACTCGGTAGCCCAGCTGGGCGGCGCTCACATCGCGTGCGAGTGGGTCTCCAACGTGCTGACCAAGATCCTCCAGCGGCCGCGGCTCGGCGCCTACCTCGAGCAGTCGACCCGGTACATCGCCTACGACAACCCGATGCCCGACCCGCCCGGCGGCTACCGGTACTACCGCGACCCCGAGCTCGGCCCCCAGTACACGGCGGCAATGGACGAGCTGTTCGGCATCTACTCGCACTCGCTGCCGGCGGTCACGGCGTGGGCCGCGGCAGAGTTCCCCCGTGCGGCCAACGAGCCCGAGACCGCCCACGCCCGCGCGATCAAGGCCAAGGCGCTCGACCTGCTCCGCGGACTGCTGCCCGCGAGCTCGCTCTCGCACATGGGCATCTACGCCAGCGGCCAGACCTACGAACAGCTGATCCTCCACCTGCTGGCCCACCCCCTGCCCGAGGCCCAGCGCTACGGAGCGATGATCCTCGAAGAGGTACAGGCGGTCATGCCGAGCTTCGTCGCCCGGGTCGCGCGTCCTGATCGCGGCGGGGAGTGGATCTCCTACCTGGAATCACGGGCGCGCGCGGGACAGCACTGGGCCGAGCGGCTCGGGCTGGACGCGAACGCAACCGACGCAGGCCCGTCGGTCCGCCTCACCCATGTCGACGGCGACGAGGACGATCTGCTGTGCGCGCTGGTGTTCGAGTCCACGACCGCGTCCGAGGACGCGACCCGCCGGGCGGTGCAGTCCCTCAGCCACGACGAGCGCACGACGATGCTGGCGAACCTCGTCGGTGAGCGCGCCAACCGGCGCCACCGTCCGGGACGGGGCTTCGAGGCCCTGCGCTATCGCTTCGAGATCGTGGCCGACTACGGCGCCTTCCGCGATCTGCAGCGCCACCGGATGCTGACCGTGCAGTGGCAGGCGCTGACGCCCGACCTCGGCGCCGACGTGCCCGAGCACGTCCAGCTCGCCGGCGCCGGCGAGCCCTACCGGCGCGCGCTCGAGGTGTCGCGGCGCGAGTACGAGCGCCTCAGCGACGCCGGCCTGGGCGGGGCGGCGCCCTATGCCCTGTGCCTCGGCTACCGGATGCGCTTCGTGCTCGATCTCAACGCCCGCGAGGCGATGCAGCTGATCGAGCTGCGCTCGGGCCGTGAGGGCCACCCCTCCTATCGCGCGGTGGCGCATGAGATGCACGCCCAGATCGCCGCCGTGCACCCCGCGGTCGCCGGCGCGATGCGCCACGTCGACGTCGAGACCGAGCCGCGGCTGGAGCGGATCCTGTCCGAGATGCGCACGCAGACCCGGTCCGGCGGCCGCGCCTAGCTGCTCTTCTCCGCCTCCCGCTGGCGCAGCTCGATCCGCCGGATCTTTCCGGTCAGGGTCTTGGGCAGGTCCGGCACGAACTCGACGAGGCGCGGGTAGGCGTACGCCGAGAGGTGCTCTCGGACATGGGCCTTGATCTCATCACCCAGGGCGTCGCTCGGCTCGTGACCGGCGGCGAGCACGACGAATGCCTTGACGACGGTGCCGCGGCGCTCGTCCGCGACCCCCACCGCGGCCGCCTCGGCGACGGCGGGATGCTCCAGACACGCCGACTCGACCTCGAACGGCCCGATTCGGTAGCCGGCGGAGATGATCACGTCGTCGGCGCGCCCCTCGTACCAGTAGTACCCGTCCTCGTCGGTGCTGGCCGCGTCCTTGGTGTGAAACCAGTCGCCGCCGAACGTCTCCTCGGTGTCCTCGGGCGGCCGGTTCCAGTAGCCGAGCGGGTAGTGCGGGTTCGTGCGTGCCCGCAGGCAGATCTCGCCCCGCTCGCCCTGGGCGACGGGGCGCTCGTCCTCATCGAGGATCGCCACCTCCCAGCCGGGCATCGGCCTGCCCATCGATCCCTCGCGGACCTCCATGAACGGGAAGTTGGCGCACAGCGGATAGGACTCGGTGAGACCGTAGAAGTCGAGCACGGTGACGCCGTACTGGTCCCGAACCCACCGGATCGCCTCCGGGTTGAGGGGCTCTCCGGCGGAGCAGACGATCCGGAACCTCTGCGGATAGCGGCTGCCGGCGTCCTCGATCGACATCATCGAGCGGATCGCCGTCGGCGTTCCGAACACGTTGGTGACCTCGTGGCGAGAGAGGAAGTCCAGCTGCTTGGCCGGGTCGAAGCCGCCCTCGCGCTGATAGACCGCCTGCACGGCGCCGTAGCGCCACGGTCCCAGCAGCGGCGCGATTCCCGCCGCCCACGCCCACTCGCCCATGCCGTGAAACAGCTCTCCGTCCTGCACGTCGTGGCAGTAGACGAACTCCTCGTGGCCGAGGATGTAGCGGTGGGCGTGCAGGATCCCCTTGGCGAGCCCCGTCGTGCCCGACGAGTAGTACAGCTGGGCCGGATCCTCGGCCGCCGTGTCAACGGTGTCAAATGACGTCGAGCCCTTGCTCAGCAAGGCGTCGTCGAGGATCAGCACGTGCTCCACCAGCTCGCGCTCCATCCGGTCGGCATTGGCCTGGTTGGTGACCAGCAGCTTGGCCTGGGAGTCGGTCAGGCGGTGGCGGATGCCGTCATCGCCGTACAGCACCGACATCGAGAGCAGGATCGCCCCCGTCTTCCAGGTGCCGAAGAACGCCGCCGCCGTCTCGGGGGTCGGCGGCAGCAGCATCGCCACCCGGTCGCCGGCTCCGACCCCGTGCGCGGTCAGCACGTTGGCGAAGCGGTTGGCGGTGTCCTGCAGCTCGCCCCAGGTCACGCGGCGGACGTTGCCCTGCGGATCCTCGTGGATCATCGCCAGCTTCTCGCGCGGGTGCTTGTCGCATACGTCGGTGGCGATGTTGAAGCGCTCGGGCACGTCCCAGTGATGCTCGGCGCAGGCCTGTTCGTAGGAGGTGATGGAGCTCATGCGCCCATCATTACCGATGCGCCGAGCCGATGCGCGGGCTCGCGTCGTCCCCGCGACGCTCTTGATGTCGGAGTGACGGCCAAGGATTGACACAACCGTGACGATGGAGGGTACGCTTTGTCAAGTTTGATGAACGTGGCACTCGGCGTATTGGTCGGGATCGTCCTCGTCGCTGCCCTGCTGGCGGCCTGGCGCGCGGCCCGTACCCCGCGCCGCACGCGCACCCCGGAGGCGCTCGGCATGCAGTCGGCGCTCCATGCCGCCACGGCGACCCTGCCCCATCTACGCGGCGGGCTGACGATGCGCTCGGCGGCCCGCGCGGTCCCCCACCTGCGCGCGCTCACCGGCGCGGCGGCGATCGCGCTCGCCGACACCCGGGCGGTGCTGGCGATCGAGGGCGAGGGCCGCGAGCAGGTGCGCCCCGGCGACCTGCTCTCTCGCCTGCTGGGCAGTACGCCGGACGACCGCATGCACATCGTCCCGCGCCTGGTGTCCTCAGACCCCACGTGTCCGCTGCACGCCGCGGTACTGGCGCCACTGACGGTACAAGCCGGCCGCGTGGGCACGCTGATCACGTTCTACCGCTCCGAGGGCCGGCCGAGCCACGACGAGCTGCGCGTCGTCGCCGAGGCGGCCAGCCTCGTCTCCGCCCAGATCGAGCTCTCGGTGCTGCCCGAGCAGGAGGAGCGTCTCGCCCAGGCCGAGCTG
>DATAUL010000531.1:0-14731 GCA_036268255.1 Solirubrobacteraceae bacterium
CGTAGGGCACGAGATTGCGGACATCACGTTCGTTGCATCGACGCGGCGTGTCTGCCACGCGGGGTGCGCGGCGGCGGGGTGAGCGCTCATCATGACCAGGCCCGCGGAATCGGTCGCCACGCAGAGCCCGCGTCCACGGCACGCAACCGCGAACTGCTGGTTCGGATCTGTGAGAGCGAGCGCCCACCGCGGTCGTGGGGCGGCGGGATTGGTGCTGCGCCAGACACCGCCGGGTCCGCCGTTCTCCTGGCCGCCGACGACCGCGAGGCACAGCGTCCGAGATCCGCACGAGATCGCTTCCAGCGAGTTGTTGATCCCGAGCTTGGTCGACGCCGGACCGGTGGGATCCGTCGAGGCGTGGACGCCGTCGTCGCTCACCGTGGCGCAGAAGCGCACCGACGAGCAGGAGACGCTGACGAGCCCGTCTGCGCTGTAGGCGTGGCCGATCCCGATCCCGTCGTTCCACGCCGCGGGGCCGCCCGCGGGATCGGTGGTCGTGATGATCTCGCGCGGGAAGTCATCGCCGGTCAGGCACAGGTGTGACGACGGGCAGCTGATGGCGGTGAGCGGGACCGACATCGGGCTGCCGGCGAAGGGGATCGCGGGACGGATCTGGACGATGGTCCACGCGGCGGGGCCCGCGGTGGGCTCGGTCGATGTCACGACGTCGCCGTTCGTGTCGACGGCGGCACAGAATGTCGGTGACGAGCAGGACACTGCGTCAAGCGGCGCGCGGCCGTCGACGAGAAACCGCTTCCAGGTTCCGGGGCGATCCGGCGTCGCGGTCGTGAGCACGTTGCCGTTGAGGTCGACCACGACACACAGCGAGGCGGTCGGGCAGGAGATACCGGTGATCGGGATGCCGCCGTGCGTGACCCCTGCGGATGCGCTCAGGCTCCGGATCGCTGAGAGACGCGATCGCCGCTCGCGCCTGGCCAGCCCGATTGTCGTCTTGCCGCGGTCGACCTGGCGCGGCGCCGCCCACCGCAGGACGGACGCCGACCGGCGGTGTGCGTGCGCGGGCGGAGCACTTCCCAGCAGACCGCCCGCCGCCAGGAACAGCACGGCCGCCCTGATCAGCGTCGGTCTCTCCACACCTACGGTCATTCCGATATCACCGTAGCTTCACGATGTCACCTCGAGAAAGGCAAGCGCCTGCATGTTCAACAGGGTGGAGCCATGGGGCGCAGCGAGCTGTGAGAACAGTGCGGCCGGCGACTGGTTTTGATCGTCGAGGAAGCGCCGGACCCGGGAGCGGTGATGGCGGGAGCCATCGACGAGGCGATCAGTGCCGCCGACGACCTGGAGATGGACCAGTCGTGTGAGGCGATCGCGGCCGCGCAGCTGTGCGCGTGTTGCGCCGGTCACCTGGCCGAGCGGCTGCCGGACCGCGTTCACGGTCGGGTTCAGGACAACCCGCACGGGCCCCATGCCGACGAGATCGTCCTGATGACCAAGGCCGTCAGCCGTGTGCGCGAGGACAGCGAGTCGCGTGACTACTGGGAGAAGGCCGGCGACTCCGCCCCCTCGTCGGAAAGCCCGCAGGTACCGATGATCTGCCGGGACTCGTTGCGCAGCGGCATCTTCGTCGTCGACATCCAGTGCGGCTCACCGAAGAGGTCGAAATCAGTGTCAGGGCTCGGCGGTAGCCGCGCTTTAGCCCAGGCGTAGCAGCGCCGCGCGATCGAGGTCAGCGAGCGTCGGATAGCCGTCGACCGCCATCAACAGGTCCGCCTCGGCCAGCAGGCACCGCAGCACATGCTCGATGCCGCCGGCTCCGCCGAGCGCCAGACCCCACGCGTACGGTCGCCCGATCCCGACGGCGGTCGCTCCCAGGGCAAGTGCCTTGACGATGTGATCGCCGGAACGCACGCCGGAGTCAAACAGCACGGGAACGTCGCCGGCGGCGTCGACCACGCCCGCGAGCATGTCCAGCGCGCCGATGCCGCCGTTGGCCTGGCGGCCGCCGTGGGTGGAGCAGTAGACGGCGTCCGCGCCGCCATCGATGGCGCGGCGGACATCGTCGGGATGACAGAGGCCTTTGAGGATCAGCGGCATCGAGGTCAGTGACCGCAGCCACGGCAGGTCGGCCCAGCTCAGCGTCGGGTTGCCGAACAGCCCGGCCCAGTGGAGTGCGGCCGCCCGCATGTCCTCTTCGGGAGGCACGGGCAGCTGCTCGCGGAACACCGCGTCGGAGGTGTAGTTGGCCAGGCAGTGGCCGGCGAGCAGCGGAAAGCTGGCGATCGCGACGTCCCGGGGACGCCAGCCGAGCGTCCAGGTGTCCAGTGTCACCACGAGCCCCTTGAAGCCGGCGGCCTCCGCGCGCCCGACGAAGCTCTCGGCGAGCTCTCGGTCGTTGGGCGTGTAGAGCTGGAAAAGGCCGGGGGTGTCGCCAAACTGGGGGGCCACCTCCTCGAGCGGATCGACCGAGAGCGTCGACGCAACCATCGGGATGCCGGTGGCAGCGGCTGCCCGCGCCGTGGCCAGGTCCCCGTGGCCGTCCTGGGCGCAGAGACCGATCACGCCGATCGGCGCCATGAAGATCGGGGTGGGAAGCGTCATCGCGCAGAACTCGACCGACAGATCGCGCTCGGCCGCCCCGACGAGCATGCGCGGAATCAGCCCCCATCGATCGAAGGCGGTGACGTTGGCGTCCTGAGTGCTCTCATCCCCGGCGCCCCCGGCCACGTAGGAGACGAGCGCCGGGTCAAGCGCGTTGTGGGCTCGGCGTTCGAGCTCCGCGTACGTCACCGGGAGGCCGGGGCGGATGCCCTGCAGCCCCTTCATATAGATGCCGAGCTGGAAGTCTGCGAAATTCGTAATGGGCACCGACCGAAGGCCTCCGTGTTGCTCGTCATGCAGCATATGGAGACGTCAACACCCACGCCAACGGCGATCACTGCTTCGGCAACGAGCTCGTCCCCGATCGGGCGACGATCTACGCGACGGTCGCGCTGCCGAGGAGATGAAGCAGATGCCCGCCTCGGGGCTCGACGCCCTCACGAGCGGCCCCGGCCGAGCCCGGATCTCCTCCAAATCGATGAGGCGCGGTGGTAGGGTTCGCGCCGAGTGACCGTCCGGCAGGTCCTTGACGGGAAGCCAGTACGTCAGTTCGGAGGCCACGGGTCGTCGGAGCCCGTATCGATGGGGGTGGCAAGTGTTCGGTGTGATCCGTGAAGGACCGCTGAGGACGCAGCGGACCAGGTTCTGATGTCGGTGAGCGGCTGATGCTCGTGCGGCGAATCGACACAAATCCCCATCCGACAGGTGCGCCCGGACGCGAACATCCGCCGGTGCCACTGTCCGTGGTGGGTCAGGTCCAGAACGCCCTGAACCTGTTCCTCCCGATGAAGAGCCCGGCACAGATGCCCGCCCTGATCGCCAGCCTCGCCGGCGCGGCGGCCGAGGTGAGTGAGGCCCTGACGTCGCTTCACTATGTCCACTTCGCGCGGTTTCTGCCGGCCCCGGACGGCTCCGCGCTGATGGTGATCACCGAGTATGACGGTGGACTGCAGAACTACGTGATGGACTTCGTTGCCGTCCTGGGCGACGTGTTCAACACGATCCTGCAGTTCGTCCAGGGGGCCCCGCCACTGCCGGTGCAGCGTTACGCCCGGGAGTTCACACAGTTCGTCACGGCTCACGACACGCGCCGCGTCCACGTGTGGTCGGCCTATCCCAACTCGACGGTCATCGACATCCTGCACGGCGCCGGCAGCCTGTGAGCGCGACGCGCAAACCACAGCTCGATCGATCCGACATCCAGGGGAACCTGCTCCGCGGCTACCGTGCTGCCAACGCGCGTCATTTCGCTCTATGGATCGGTCAGCCGAGCTCACCCGCCGAGTTCATCAACGGACTCGTGTCCGGTGACGAGGAGCTGAGCCCGCAGATCTCGACCGACGAGCATTGGACCGAGCGCCCGGATTACTGGCTCAACATCGGGCTCACCTGGGCAGGACTCAAGGCGCTTGGGGTGCCGGCCGGCGTGCTCGGCGACTTCCCCCAGGCCTTCCAGGAAGGCCCGGCGCAGCGGGCCGGACAGCCCGATCCCGACTATCCCAACAGTGTCGGGCTGGGCGATGTCGGCAATAGCGACCCGAAGAACTGGATCCTCGGCGGGGAGACCAATCCGACCGTGCACATGCTGCTGTCGCTGTACACCGACGAGCATCGCGTCAGCCGGCTGGATGCGGTGTCCGTGCGGCTCCGCAACCGCTTTGCAGCCACGGGCCTGCACGAGATCTGGACCAAGGATGCCAACGCGTTGCCGCACGGCGGGGTTCACTTCGGCTACCGCGACGGGATCGCCCAGCCGGAGATCGAGGGTGCCAACTCCCGGGATCGTCCCGACATGCAACCGAAGGCCAGCCCCGGCGACTTCCTTCTCGGTTGTGACTACGTCAACGTGTTCGATGGCAACTACCTCGGAAACCTGCTGCCCGCGCTCGGCAACAACGGAACCTACGGGGCGTTTCGCGTACTGCGCCAGGACGTGGAGAGGTTCGAGCAGCTGCTGACGGAGTGGGCAGAGCAGACTGGCCTGGACCGTGAGCTCCTGGCCGCAAAACTGCTCGGACGCTGGCGCGGGGGAGTGCCGCTGACGCTCTCCCCGTACAGCGACCAGGCCTATCCGCCGATTCGCGAACGGCGCCTCAACGAGTTCGATTACGCCGCGTCCGACGAACACCCGGCGTGCTGCGACGACGAGCGGGGCCTCCGTTGCCCGATCGGCGCCCACATCCGGAGGCTGAATCCGCGCAGCGCACTCGTCACGGGCCTTCCGCACGGCCGCCGGCTGATCCGGCGGGGCATGGCCTACGGTCCCCCGTTCGACGCGGAGCATCCCGACGCGGAGGAACGCGGGCTGATGGGCTTGTTCATCTGCGGTGACCTGGAGCTGCAGTACGAGTTCATCCTGCGGGTCTGGGCCAACGAGGATCTGGCGACCCACGGGGTGCGAGGCACGCGCGACCCGCTCATCGGCCACCAGCCCGACGACGGCGGTCAGTTCGTCGTGCGTACAGAAGACGGCCGCGACCCGATCGTGCTAACCGGACTTCCGACACTGGTGCGGACCACGGGGAGCTTGTACTGCTTCATTCCCGGGATCGGCGGACTTCGGTATCTCGCCTCGCTTCCCGCCGGGGCGGCGGCATGACCCCGTCGACGGAGCCCAACCACCGGCTCGCGGCGCAGCTGCGGCGGTTGCTTCATCAGGCGACCCCGGAGACCGTACCCGGGGGAGTGCTGATCTGGTGGGGCACAAGTGACCTGCCCAGCGGGACGGGCGCGCCGCCGGCGCTCAACCAGCTCGCCTGGGAGCGCACCTACCTCCGCCTCCAGAACGGGGCGCTCGCGGCCGGCGTCGTGGAGCCGCTGCCGACGGTGCTCCGGGCGACAACGTCCTATCGGCCCGACGGCCAGGTCCCGATCGCGATCGCCAACTTCGCCTACGCCGTCCCGGGGCTCGGGCTCGCCGAGCGCGTCCGGCGCGCCGCCACGGAGGGCCGAGCGCTGAAGGACCCTCCGGAGAGGCTCGACGGCCAGCTGGTGCAACGCCGGGCGTTCTTCGCCAGCGGCCTGCTCCACGATCAGTGGGGCCTGGTGCTGCCGGCGTACCGTGGCCGGAGCGTTGAGTTCGTCGTCGGCGCGGACTTCTATCTGACGAATCCCGGCGCGCCGCTTCCCGATGCCGTCGCGCTCGACCTCGGTGACGGCCGCGGCTTTGTGCCGGTCAAGATCGGCACGCCGATCTCCGCCACGTTCTCCGACGATGTTGCGGCGGCGCAGCTGACGATCCGTTGCACCTGCGGATCGGAGGTCCTGACGGCGGCGTTCACGGTGCCGCTCAGTGATCAACCCGCCGCCCCCAAGCCCGACGAGCGCTGGTCGCTGCGCGGCGAGTGCGGCAACACGGGGACCGCCTACGTCTACCGCGCCGCCGGACAGGCCAAGGTGACGCGTCCGGTGATCATGGTCGAGGGCTTTCCCGGCGGGCATCCGGCCGACTACCTGTACGACATCTTCGATCAGCAGAGGACGGCGACGAAGCTCCGCGCGGCCGGCCGTGACCTCGTGATCGTCGGCCTCGATCAGGGGGCGGATGAGATCCAGCGCAACGCCGACGTGCTCGTGGCCTGCATCCGCAAGGCGCTGCGCCGTACCGACAAGCCCCTTGTCGTCGGCGGCGTGAGCATGGGAGGGCTCGTCACCCGCTTCGCTCTCGCGGCGATGGAGGCGCGCGGCGAGCGCCACAACACGGAGACGTTTCTCACCATCGACACGCCGCACGCTGGCGCCTACACGAGTCTCGGCGCACAGTGGTTCGTTCAGACCTGCCGCTCCTTCCTTCCGGCCCTCGAGGCCGAGGCCCAGCTGCTCGACTCGCCCGCCAATCAGCAGTTCCTCATGTGGTGGCTACACGACGGCGTGGCCCAGACCAGCCCGCTGCGAACCGCCTTGATCGACGAGCTGGCGAGACTCGGCAATTACCCGCAGCTGCCGCGGCGGCTGGCGATGTCGTGCGGCCGTGGCGACGGCGCCAGCGGCACCCCCGCCGGGATCCCGACCCTGAGCTGGTCCGGCGAGCCGTGGATCTCGGCCGAGCTGAGGACCCTCGCCGCAAGTGGTCCTGCGCTCGTCGCGCAGGGCGCTTGGCTGCTTGCCGAACCACCGCAACTGCCGCGGCTGGAGTTCAACTCCGGAGGCCGCGCCTGGGAGGGGGCGCCCGGAGGCCAGGACACATACAACGGCGAAGTCGCCGCGCTCGCCGCCGGCGTCGGGTGCGGTGCCGTCACGCACGCGTTCGACGAGACGTGCTCAGTGCCGACGGTGAGCGCCCTTGACCTCGACCAAGACCCGTCTGTGGCCGTACCGCCGCCCGGGTCGGGAAACAGCCCGTTTGGGGACTACGTCTTCAACTCCGAGAACCATCCCCATCTGACGATCACCCCGGAGGGCAGCACATGGCTGCTCACCGCGCTGGGCGTCCGCGCGGGAAGGGGTGCGGCCCATGTCTAGCGGCTTCAACCCGGAAGCGTTCGACCCACACGATCCCGGGTTCCTGGCCGACCCCTATCCGACCTACGCCCGCTTCCGCGCGCAGGCCCCGATCCACACGGTGAAGCCGTTCGGGAGCGACTGGCTGTTCACCTACAAAGATTGCAAGCAGGTGCTCGACGACACGGAGGTGTGGATCAAGAACGCGCCGTCGGACGAGCCCCCGCCCTATGGACAGTTCGGTGTGATGTCGAGCTTCCCCTCGGGACTGTTCGGGTCCGATCCGCCAGTGCACACCCAGCTGCGCGGCATCCTCCAACCATTGGTCGATACGGCGATCAAGTCGGCTTCGACTATCACCACGAAGATCGGCAAACCGCTGCTGGCGGCCGCCAAGCAGCACGGGCGGATGGAGCTGATCTCCGACTACGCGCTCCCGCTGCCCGCGGGCGTGCTGTTCACGCTGCTCGGCATCCCCAACGACCCTGGCGTCTGGAGCGGCCTGATGTCCTGGCAGGCGGCGATCGTCGCCGCGCACGACATCACTCAGTCCGCCGCGGTTCGCGGCGGCGGAGCAACCTGCTCGATGGCTGTCAACACCTTTTTCGAGGGCATGGGCCTGTCCGACCCGGGCGCGACGGGGAACGGCCTGTTTGCGCGGATGTGCGCAGCCTTTGCCGCCGCCGGCCTGTCGCCGCAACAGGTCCAGATGTGCGCGCACGACTTCCTCGTGGCCGGGTACGCCTCCACGACGTTCCTGATCGGGACCGGCACGCGCAGCCTGCTGCGCAATCCCGAACAGCTCGCCGCCCTTCGCAAGAACCCGAGGCTGACCAACGGCGCGGTCAAGGAGATGCTGCGCTTCGATGCTCCCGCCCAGCTCGTCGATCGCGGCGCGGCCACGGCCACCGAAGTCGGCGGACGAACCTTCAACCCAGGAGACCGGGTGACGGCTGTGCTTGGCTCGGCGAACCATGATCCGGCCGTGTTCACCACACCGGATCAGTTCATGATCACCCGCCGCAACGCGAAGGCCCATCTGAGCTTTGGCGACGGAATCCACCGTTGCATCGGCGCGCCGCTCGCCGGTCTGGTCGCGCCAGTCGCGTTCAAAATGTTGCTCGCCGCGTTCTCGGACCTGTCGTTCGACGGACTCGCCCAATGGCAGACCGACCCCTACCTACGAGCGGTCAGTAGTCTTCCGCTTAGCTTTTAGGGCCACGCGGCACGCTAAAGGGGCACAAATGCGGTATGTGGAGACGGTCACGGTCTTGATCACCGATGTCGTTGGCTCGACCGCGCTCGAGTCACGAATCGGCCCGGCCCGAGCCGACGCGCTGCGCGACGAGCATTTCCAGCTGATCCGCGACGCGGTGCAGGAGGCCGGCGGCAAGGAGGTCAAGAACACCGGTGACGGCCTGATGGTGGCGTTTCGTAGCACGGTTGCGGCGGTATCGTGCGCGGTCTCGGTGCAGCAGCGTCTCGACCGCCGCAACCGCGACGCCGACGAACCTCTGCTGGTGAGAATCGGCCTCAGCTGCGGGGATGCGACCGTGGCCGAGGGCGAGTACTTCGGGCTGCCGGTGGTCGAGGCGACCCGCCTGTGTGCCTACTGCTCGGGTGGCCAGATCCTCGCCAACGCGCTCGTCGGGCAGCTGAGCCTGGGCAGCGAACACACGGTGAAGCCGGTCGGCGAGATCGAGCTGAAAGGGCTCCCCGCGCCGCTGCCGACCGTGGAGGTCGCCTGGGAGCCGTTGGTCGACGACGGGAAGACGCTGCCGTTACCGGCGGGACTTCAGGTCGTCCCCAGCGGCGGCTTCGTCGGCCGTGTGGACGAGGCGGAGCGTCTGCGCGCGCTCTTCGCCGAGGCAGCCGGTGGACAGCGACGGGTGGCGCTGATCGCCGGCGAGCCGGGAATCGGCAAGACGCGCCTGTCCACGCATGTCGCGCTGGAGGCACGCAGCGACGGAGCCGCGGTGCTCTACGGGCGCTGCGACAAGGAGCTCGGGATCCCGTACGGCCCGTGGGTGGAGGCGCTTGGTCACTACGTCGAGAACGCTCCGGAGGAGGTGCTGCGTTCTCACGTCCGGCGCCATGGCGGGGAGCTCTCGCGGTCGGTGAGCCAACTGCGGGCCCGTCTGCCGAGTGTCCCACCCGCCCGCGCGGCCGATCCGGAAACCGAGCGCTATCTGTTGTGGAACGCCGTGGTGGGACTGCTGGCCGAAGCGACAACGGCGCAACCGCTGGTGCTGATCGTCGATGACCTGCACTGGGCCGATAAGCCGACGCTGATGCTGCTGCGGCACCTGATCGCCGAGGCGAGAGGGGCGCGCGCCCTGATCATCGGCACCTACCGCGACTCCGATCTGGACCGCGAGCACCCCCTCACCGAGCTCCTGGCCGAGCTCCATCGCGTCGACGGCATCGAACGTCTGGCGATCGGCGGTCTCTCGGAACCGGAGATCGTCGAGATCATGGAGCGGGCAGGCGGTCACGATCTCGATCAAGCCGGCGTCGCGCTCGCCCACCAGCTGTTTCAGGAGACGGACGGCAACCCGTTCTACACCGGCGAACTGCTGCGCCACCTGCTCGAGTCAGGGACGATCTACCAGCGGGACAACGGCCGCTACACCGTCCGTGGGGAACTCTCAGAGCTGGAGCTGCCGCAGAGCGTCCGGGAGGTGGTTGAGCGGCGGGTCGAGCGGCTTGGACAGAAGGCCCACAGCGTCCTGTCGGTCGCGGCGGTCATCGGCCGCGAGTTCGATCTCGAGCTGCTCGTCATGGTCACCGACTGTCCCGAGGATGAGCTCCTTGAGATGCTCGAACAGGCGGTCGCCGCCTCCGTGCTCGTCGAGTCGGCGACGGCTCCAGGACGGTTCTCGTTCGCGCACGCGCTGATCAACCACACGCTGTACGTGCAGCTGGGCACCACTCGCCGGGCACGGCTGCACCGCCAGGTCGGTGAGGCGCTCGAACGGCTGCTGGGATCAGACCCAGGCCCTCGGATGGGTGAGTTGGCACTCCATTGGGGGAAGGTCGGTACCGCCGCCGATCGCCCGAAAGCCGTCGGCTACGCGCGTGCCGCCGGCGAACGCGCGCTCGAGGAGCTCGCCCCCGACGAGGCACTGCGGTGGTTCGAGCAGGCGCTCACGCTGCTGCCCGCCAACGGCGAGCCGCGCGAGCGCTGCGACGTGCTGCTCGGACTCGGTCAGGCACAACGCCAACTCGGCGATCCGGTGTTCCGCGAAACGCTCCTCGAGGCATTCCGGCTGGCGTCCGAGCTCGAAGACCCGGATCGGGCTGCGAGGGCGGCGCTCGCCAACAACCGGGGCCAGGTGAGCGCGTTCGGCCAGGTCGATCACGACCGCCTGGAGGCGCTCGAGCGAGCGCTCGAGCTCGGTGATGCGAGCCGTGCCCGGTCGGCAACCCTGATCGCCGTGCAGGCGGTCGAGTTGCAGAACGACCCCGATCACGAACGACGCCGCGCGCTCGCGGAGAAGGCGCTGACCCTGGCACAGGAGGCGGGCGACCCCCGTACGTTGGCCCACGTTCTCAAGGACTGCAGCTTCGCGCTGTGGTCTCCGGACACGCTGGCGCGCCGGCGGACGGTCGCCGAGGAACTCCTCGAAGTGGCCCGAGGGTTGCGCGACCCTTCGCTGGAGTTCTGGGCCTCCGCAGTGGCGCTCCATGTCAGCATCGAATCGTGTGACCTGACTCGGGCCCAGGCGGCTCGCGAGCGGGCCGAATCGATCGCGGAGGAGCTCGGGCAACCGTCCCTACGGTGGTTTGCCACGGTCTACGGCGCCGGCTGGGCGTTCATGCGAGGAGAGCTCGCCGACGGCGAGCGACTCAGCGAGCAGGCGCTGGCGATCGGAACCGAAGCCGGCGAGCCCGACGCGATGATGGTCTACGGCGCTCAGCTGGGTGGACTCAGGTACTACCAGGGGCGTGCCGAGGACATGCTGGAGATGATGGAGGCCGGCGTCGCCGCCAACCCGGGCATCTCCGCGTGGCGCTCGGCGCTTGCCTCGATGTACTGCTGGGGGGGACGGCTCGATGACGCTGCCGCCGTCGTCGCGCAGGCGGCGAGCGACGGCTTCGCCCACGTGCCCTGGGACAACTACCGGATGAACGCGCTAGCGCTCTACGCCGACGCCGCCTCCCAAGCCGGCGTGGTCGACGCCGCGGCGGTGCTGTACGACCTGATCGAGCCCTGGCCCGACCAGCTCATCTGGAACCAGGTGCTCTGCTACGGACACTCGCGCATGTACCTGGGAATGCTCGCGGCGACGCTGGAACGGCACGAGCTCGCCGACGAGCACTTCGTGAACGTGTGCGGGTTCTACGAGTCCAACGAGCTGCTGTTCTGGGTGGCGCGCGGCCGCCTGGCGTGGGCCGAGGCTCTCGCCGGCCGAGGCGAGGAGCAGCGCGCCTCCGAGGAGGCAGAGCGGGCGCTGGAGCCGGCGCGGAAGCACGCGTTCGCTGCGATCGAGGCCCGGGCGGCTGCGCTGGTATCCGGAACGCCGGCGGTCACCCGGGGTTCCCTCGGGTAGATCGAACGGACTTTGCCTAAGCGAGCGGCGTCGGTCCGTGCTGGGTGATCGCCAGGCCCTCGGACTGAGCTGAGCGCTGAAGCGGAGCGCCCTGCAGACGAGCGTGGAACGCCTGAGCGACGCGCGCCGCATGGCTCTTTGCGAGTTCGGCCCTCTCACCGGTGAAGAGGTCGTCCACCGTTGTGCGCCACAGCCATAGCCACCGCTCGAAGTGTCCGGCTCTCAGGGAGACGCGCGCATGCAATGCCGCGTGAGGCCGAAATGCCCCGCCGCTGTAGGACTGAGCTCCGAGCAGGATCGTCTCCCAGAACGACGCGATGTGGGGCACGTGCGCCTCGACGTCGAGCTGTGCGACGTCGACGAAGATCCAGCCGATTACAGGATCAACGAGCGCGCGCCCGTAGAAGGCGCGCACGAGCCGCTCACAATCCAAGCGGGTCCCGATGTCGGTCACGCCGGTACTCATCGTCAACAAGGATATGGACCTCAACACGGCGGGAACCCCTGCGGGCGACGATCATCGCCGGATCGACGCTGCGGCGGGACGCGGTCACCGGCTTGGTGGAGACCGTCATCGCCGCCAGCGGCTGACGAGCTGAGGCGCACGGGTCAGGACGCACACGGGTGACCGTTCACTAGTGAACACACAAGGGACGAGGAGGCCCATTGGCGGGTGCCCTCCGGGCGAGCAGACTTCACTTACCTCGGGGGCATCCGAGAACCATTGAGCTTTCACGGAAGAAGGGCAATATGGCGCAGGACAAGCCGGTGCTCGTCAAGACCGCACTCGGGATCGCGATACTGACCGTCGCGCAGGCTCCCGTCCGACTCCTGGCGTCTGTAATGGTCTTGCGGCGCTCGCGCCGCGCCTGCCCGGAGCTGTTCGACGGTCGGATATGTGCGGCAGCAGTCGCGGCGTGCGTTGAGGAGTATCAGCGCGTGAGTCTGCCTTCCCCACCCCCCGGGCTGTAGAACGGCCCGACATACGAGGGTGCGTGCAGTCCTGCACCTAGCGCTCGTGACCAGCCAGATCGAAGTCGGCAAGTCCGGCGGGGTCGGTGATGCCGAGTTTGCGTCGCGCCCGTTCGGCGAACCCACCGGGCTTCACCCGCAGGACCCACGCTGCGTCCGGGTGCACGCGGATGTCAAACGTGGTTCCGGCATCGGCGTGCCCCACCAGCCGGCCGTCTCGCTCGATCGAGACGGGCGCGCTGCGCGACAGGATCTTGATGCCGAGAGTCTCGCTGTCGGAGAGAACAACGGCGCGGTTGAACAAGCCGTGTGGTGCATCCGGCATGACGATCATTCCGCGCGCCCGCGGTGAGACCAGCGGTCCGCCGGCGGCGAACGCGTAGGCAGTCGAACCCTGCGGCGTGGCCACGATCACACCGTCGCTGGCGTAGCGAACGAGCAACTCACCATCGATGCGGAGGCCCAGCGCGGCTTGTCCGCGGCCCGGGACACGTGTCAGGACGACATCGTTGTAGGCGAGTTGCGGATCGACGACGCCGGGTGCTGACAGCACGAGCCCGGCGCGGGACTCCACCTCGTACTCCCCCTGAGCAAGCGATGACAGAGCGTCGTCGAGATGATCGGCATCGACCTCCGTCAGGTACCCGAGCGTCCCCAGGTTGACCCCCAGGACCGGAACTTGGTGCGGTGCGGCCAGGTGAAGAGCGCCGAGCATGGTGCCGTCGCCACCGAGCGCCAAGACAGCATCGCATTCCTCGGCCAGCGTCTGCGCCGGGCGTCGTGGGACGTCGCCGGGGAGCCGTGGCTCCCCCTCGGGTCCAACGAGCGATACTCCCGCCGTCGCCGCCCATGCGCAGATTTCGTTCACGGCGCGACTCAGATCCCGCTCGGGTCTAAGGACGAGCGCGATCTGCTTCACGCGGTGCGGTTCAGGTCGGTGTACGTCACTCACGCGCACATCACAATACGCGGCCACTGAGTCGGTGCTCGGTACGGCCGCCCAAGGGGAGGGTGTCTCCTACCCTGCCTGCCCGGAGTGAGCGGGAATGCGTAGCGGATGACGTTGCACCGCCATGGCGTCAGCAAGGGAACAGCGCTTCTGCAGCTCCGGGAGCTGTTTGATGCAGAGCATCAGGCGGCTGCGTTGCGCGCGCCCACAGCAGCGCTCCGATGGAAATCGCAGGCTGATCCTCGGCGGTTTACTCGCTACTCAGGCTGCCCGGGCGGTCGACTGAACGATGCGGTCGACCCACTCGCCGGTGATCTGCCTGGTCGCCGCATTCAGGCGGTTGTACGCGTTGATTGTCGCGATCGCGATTACAAGTGCGGCAAGCTGCGGTTCGGTGTAGTGCCGGGCGGCCTCATCCCAGACCTCGTCCGGTACCGGGTCCGGGCGATCGGCGAGACGGGTGGCGGCCTCTGTGAGGCCCAGCGCGGCGCGCTCGGCGTCGCTGAAATACGGCGTCTCGCGCCACGCCGCGACGGTGAGTATGCGCTCGATGCTCTCACCCGCGTACGCGAGCTCACGGGAGTGCATGTCCACACACACGCTGCAACCGTTGATCTGGCTCGCGCGCAGATGCATCAGGTAAAGCGTGGTCTCAGGGATCCCCGCGGTGGTCGCCGAGGCCCCGAGCTTCTGAAGCGCGTCAAGCGCGCCCGGAACGCTCATCGCCGGGTTCTCGATTCTTGCCTGCATGATCGTCGTCCTCCTGGATTGTGGCGTGTCGTCCGCCAGCGCCGCCGGAGATTGCGTCTCGCAGTCACGTTGGGGCGGTCCGGCGGGTCTGCTTCTATGACGCGCCGCGAAGGAAGAATGTGACCGACGAATGAGCGCAAACGGGCCACAAGCGAAGGGGGTTTCTAGCATGAGGATTGCGGGGATACCCGCAGCGAAGACCTGATTGCGCCACCGCCCCTCACATCGGACCCGACATCCCACGGCTTATGCAGGAAACCTCCATTCAGATCCTCGAAGTTCGCGCGGATGAGCATGACCATTCGGTCGCAATCACCGCGGCGGTCACGGCCGACGCGAGCCGGGCAGTCTTCGTGGCGCTGTCAGAGCAGCTTGACCGCCATCTCCGACAGCCGACCGAGAGCGTCGAGGACGTGCTGGCGCTGCGTGAGCGGCAGTCGCTGGTGGAGCGGTTCGCGCCGCTCGCCACTGCGGACGCGCACGCGATCGTCCGCTTCACCGAATC
>DATAUL010000532.1:0-4611 GCA_036268255.1 Solirubrobacteraceae bacterium
GGCGGAGGACAGATACGCCCCCGCAACCAGCGCAGACTTCAGGGCCCCCGCGTCGCCGGACCGGACAGCACGAGCGATCCCCCGCTCAGCATCAGCTCGCGAGGCACTCACATCACGCAGCATCCCGTAGTCAAGGAAGCCAACCCGGCCGTCGGGACGCAGCAGCTGGTTGCCCGGATGCGGGTCGCCGAGCGCGACCCGATCGCGATACAAGAGTCCGAAATAGAAGCGGAAGACGATCTCCCCGTAGCTGTCGCGCTGCGGCTCGTCGAGCCGGCGCACCACCTCGAACCGCTCGCCCTCGATGTACTCAGACACAAGCACCCGGCGCGTCGAGAGCTCGGTGTTGACCGCGGGCACGGAGACGAACGGGTGGCCGCGGCGCAGCCGCTCGATCCGGCGATGGTTCTGCGCCTCGAGCTCATAGTCGAGCTCCTCGACGATGCGCTCGCGCAGCTCCGAAGCGAGCGCCTTCCCGTCGAGGCTGGGTGCGAGCCGCTTGACCAGCGGCAGCAGCAGCATCGCGTTGCGGAGATCGGTCTCAACCGCTTCCGCTACGCCGGGATACTGAACCTTGACGACGACCTGATCACCGTCGCGCGTGGTGGCTCGGTGCACCTGGCCGATCGACGCCGCCGCGAACGCGCGCTCGTCGAACTCGGAGAACACGCGGCTCAGCGGTCCACCGAACTCGTGCCGCATCAGCCGCTCGAGCTTCGAGAACGAGACCGGCGGGACATCGTCGCGCAGCTCGCCGAGCTTTGCCTGCAGCGCCTCACGCTCGTCCTCCGCGAGGCCGTCGAACTCAACCATGGACAGCACCTGCCCCACCTTCATCGCCGCACCACGCATCTGCCCGAGCTGCTCCACGAGCTCGTTGACGAGCGCCGCCGTTCGGTCGTTCTGCGCGACGGCGGCGCGCTCCGGCGAGCGCATGCGATTCGCGGTCCTCATGCCGGCCCAGCGCAGACCCTGGCCGGTCACGAGCCCACCGACCCGGGCTGTCCTCGCGATCCGTCCGGTCGGCAGCTTTCCCGCTTCGACCGGCGGTTCCTCGGGCTTGGTGCTCATGACACGTCAGTCAAGCAGGCGGGCAGATCGCACTTGTCGACGCGCGGACGCGTGGATCACGCTGCGCGCCCGTAGTCGATGGGGCGCTCCTTCGCAGCGCTCCACTCGTTGAACGAACCGTCGTAGACCCCATCGCAATGGACCCCGATCCGCTCGAGCGACAGCAGCGCGACGGTCGCGGAAACCCCGCTGCCGCAAGGGGCGATCAGCTCGCGGCCCGGGCGCGTGGGGCTGATCCCGGCATCACGGGCGAGCCTGGCGACCGCGTCGGGAGCGGCCCAAAGTCCGGTCGTGCCGTCCACCAGCTCCTGGTAGGGCAGGCAGTACGAGCCAGGGATGTGCCCAGTGTTCGCCGCCCGAGGCTCACCCAGAGACAGGTGGGGGGGCGGGCGTCGACGAGTGCGGCGCCACGGCTCTGCGCTTCCTGCACCTCGGCCAGCGTACGGCGCAGCCGCGTCCGTGGGCGGGCGGTGAACCGCTTCGGGGGCACCTCGACGCCCTCATGGCGGATCGGGCACCCCCCGTCACGCCAGGTTGTCCAGCCGCCATCGAGCACTCGCGCCTCGACGCCGTAGCTCTGCGGGCGTCTCGCCGTCGAGTTCGCCGGCCGCGAGCTGACGCCCAGGCTTCCCGGCGGACAGGCACGTGTGCTGTGCACCTACCTGGAAGCTGCGGAGGAGGCGATCCATCGCGCCGAGGCCGCCGTCGCGCAGAACGATTGGGCGCGCGGGTGGGGTCCGCCGCTGGTTGCGCTGTTCACTGCCCGGCGCGGCTTTCTCCCCGGCGAGGACCTCCCGTGGGCCGAGTCGGGCCGCCGTCGGCTCGAGGACATCCGCGTCTCGGCGCTCGAGTGCTACGCCGCCGTCGCGCTGGGAGTCGGCGGGTCAGAACTCGCGCCAGGTGAGCCCGTGGCGCGGGAACTGATCGCGTTCGCGCCATACCGCGAACGCGGACACGCCCTGCTGATGGAAATCCTCACCGCAGGGGGCAACAGTGCCGAAGCGCTACGAGTCTACGATCGGCTGCGCCGACGCCTCCGCGAGGAACTCGGCGCCACCCCGTCGCCCGAACTGCGCGAGCTGCACGATCGGCTCCTGCGGCGCTGAGGCCACGTTGCGGACCCACCCACGTTCCAATCAACAGCGACGCGTGACGAGATGTGTCGGTCAGCCGCCCGGGGTCAGTCGTCTCTGACCGGCGAGAGCGCGTCGAGAGCCGCTTGCAGAATCGGCTCGCGATAGCCGGCGTCTCCCGGGATCTTGGCGATGGCGGCGACCATGTCGAGGATCTGCGCAAGGGTCAGATCGCCTCGGATCTCGCCTGACTTTCGGGCGGCGATCAGCAGGGGCCGACCGGCGTTGAGCACGCGCGCGTAACCCGCCCCGAAGACGGGGTCGTCGGCGCCCGAGTGTTCGAGCAGTTCGGCGGCAACGAGCCGCTTGCTGGTGAAGTAGGTGAAGAAGCGGCGCAGCCACGACGTGAAAATCGCTCCGGGGCGGGCTCCGTCGATCGTCGCGGCGGCTTCGCACACCGCGTCGATCTCGTCGACGTAGAGCGCCTCCAGGAGCTCGCGCCGGTTGGCGAAATTACGGTAGAGCGTGGCCGAGCCGACCCCGGCGCGGCGGGAGATCTCGGCCATCGAGACATCGGCCTCTGAGTCAGCGAACGCGGCACGTGCGGCGGTGAGGATCCTCTCGCGGTTGCGCTCAGCATCGACCCGTCGGGGCGGCGGTTGGGGCTTCGACGATCGTGTCATGCAGTAAGTGGGGAGGCTCCCCACTTCTTCGCTATATTCATGTGGGCACCCTCTCCGTTTCTTGGTTGAGTCTACCCGCCCGCCATTCTCCGGCCGCGACGAGGGCAGGCCGATCGCAACATCACAAGGAGCACATGTCATGAGCCATACAGAGCCGGCAGCCGTCGACATCCCCGTCGGCACGGCCGCCTCGGTCATCTCGGTCAGGCCGGTCGTACTGCCGGCCGCGGGCCGAGGCGAGGAGCTTCAGCTGCGGGTGACTGCGCCGACGACCGGACGCGATCTTCCGATCGTCGTCTTCTCGCACGGGTTCGGCCTATCGATGGACGACTACGCCCCGTTGGTCGACTGCTGGGCGGCCGACGGTCTCGTCGTCCTCCAGCCGACCCACCTCGACTCCAGGACACTCGGCCTTGCCCCGGATGACCCCCGGACTCCGCTGATCTGGCGCGTCCGGATTGAGGACCTCACGCGCGTCATCGACGAGCTCGATCTCATCGAACGGTCCGTCCCTGGTCTCGGCGGAAGACTGAACCGCGGGCGGGATCGCCACGGCCGGGCACTGCGGGTAACCGCGGCGTACCTGCGCAGCTCACTCGATCTCGGAGACGACCAATGGTTGCGAGTACGCACGGATCTGCAGGACGACCGTCATCCCCTGGGTCGACTCGAATCACGATGAGCCAGCCGACTCCAGCCACCCCGGTCACCTTCGGGATCATGACGGCCCCGCAGCAGGTCGGCTACCACGATGTTCTGCGCGTCTGGCGAGAGGCGGACACGATTCCGCAGATCGAGCACGCGTGGCTGTTCGACCACCTCATGCCGATCGGCGGAAATCCCAACGGGCCGATCCTCGAGGGCTGGACCCTGCTGTCGGCCCTCGCCGCGCAGACCGAACGCCTGCGCCTCGGGCTGCTAGTCACCAGCAACCGCTTCCGACCGCCCGCGATGCTCGCCAAGATCGCCGCGACCGTCGACATCGTGTCCGGCGGAAGGCTCGACTTCGGAATCGGAGTCGGCTCGCGGCCAAACCCCCCGGCCGCCTGGCGCGAGTACCCGGCGCACGGCCTGCCCTTTCACGACTTCGCGCACGCAGTCGGAAGCCTCGCCGAAGCGTGCACCGTCATCCGGCGCCTCTGGACCGAGGACGAACCGTTTGACTTCGAAGGCACTTACCTCCAGCTGACCGGAGCGTTCTGCAACCCCAAACCCGTCCAGCAGCCTCACCCGCCGGTCATCATCGGCGGACGCGCCACCGCCACGCTACGCGTGGTCGCCGAGCATGCCGACCTGTGGAACATCCCCGGCACCGACATCGACGAATGCGTCGAGCGAAGTGCCCGACTGGACCGGCTCTGCGCCGAGATCGGTCGCGACCCCACCTCCATCACCCGCTCGGTCCATCTGCCGGTCTCCTACGACCACCCCGACGCGACCCGGGACACGATCACCAGAGCCATCGACGCCGGCTTCCGGCACATCATCCTCGGGCTCCCCGCCCCATACCCAGAAAACGTCGCCCGCTGGATCGCCGGTGAGCTCATCAGGGAAGCGGGCGCTCGCCGGCGCGGCGTGACACGGCCTTGATCTCGGCGAGAAGCGCCTCCACGGTCTGCGGATCAAATTGGGTTCCCGCGCCCGAGCGGAGCTCCTCCAGGGCGCGTTCCATCGTCATCGCCGGGCGGTAGGGGCGGTCGTTCGTCATGGCGTTGAGCGCGTCACAGGCGAGCGTGATACGGCTGGCCAGCGGGATCTCCTCGCCAACGAGTCCGTCGGGATAA
>DATAUL010000533.1:0-5293 GCA_036268255.1 Solirubrobacteraceae bacterium
ATGATCGTGTCGACGCCGGCGACCGCCTCGCGCACCCCGTCGCCGGTCGCCAGGTCGCCCGTGATCCACTCAACCCCCGCGTCGACGCGGGGCCGGCGGGCGAGAACGCGCACCTGATGGCCCTGCTCGCGCAGACGCGACGCGACCACCCGTCCGAGGTGTCCGGTCCCTCCGGTCACGAGGATTCTCATCTGCCGCTCCTGTTCGTCGCGTGTGGTTGCGATAACTAAGACGAGACAGCGACCCGGGCTGTGACACCGGTACGTCGATGGATCGATCCGGCGATGGCGAGCCCGGGACTCGGACCCGCAGCGGCTGGTTTGCGTCACGGTGGGCGGGGCAGTCACGGAGTGTGTCGGAGCTGCTCACGTGAAGATCGGATATTTCCTCTCGAGCGAGGAGTGGGGACCTAAAGATCTGATCTCTCAGGCGGTCAAGGCGCAGGAGGCTGGCTTTGAGGGGTTATGGATCTCTGATCACTATCACCCGTGGAACGACGAGCAGGGCCACAGCTCGTTCGTGTGGGCGACGATCGGCGCGATCGCTGCCGCGGCGCCCGGCATGCACGTCACGACGGCGGTCACCTGTCCAACGATGCGCATCCATCCTGCCGTCATCGCGCAGGCGGCGGCGACCGCCGCGGTACTGCTGGACGGCAGGTTCGCGTTGGGCGTTGGCAGCGGTGAGGCGCTCAACGAGCACATCTTCGGGGACGCGTGGCCCAACGCGGACGAGCGACTGGAGATGCTCGAGGAATCGATTGAGGTCATCCGCAGCCTGTGGCGAGGCGGAGCGCAGAACCACCGTGGCCAGCATTACCGCGTGGAGCACGCTCGCGTGTATGACCTGCCTGACGAGCCGACGCCGGTCCTCATCTCGGGATTCGGACCCAAGGCGATCGAGCTGGCCAGCCGGGTTGGCGACGGGTTCTGCACCGTGCAGCCCGACGCCGACGCGGTGCGGTCCTTCCGCTCTCACGGAGGCGAGGGCAAGCTCGTGCAGGGCGGGACGAAGGTCTGCTTCGGCCAGGATGAGCAAGCGGCACTCGCGCATGTCGCGCGGCTGTGGCCCAATGAGGGTCTGCCGGGTGAGCTGGCTCAGATCCTGCCCACGCCGGAGCATTTCGAGCAGGCGGCCGAGCTGGTCACGTCTGAGATGCTCGCCGACGAGGTGGTCTGCGGACCGGACCTGGACCGTCACGTGGCGGCGTTGCAGCAGTATGCCGACGCAGGTTTTGATGAGCTCTATGTCAACCAGATCGGGCCCGACCAGGATGCGTTCTTCGCCGCCTACTCCCAAGACGTGTTGCCGCGGCTGCGATGAGGGTCGTCGTTACCGGCGCGACGGGCAACGTCGGGACCGCCGTGCTGCGCGCGCTGGACGCCGACTCCGGAGTCGATGAGATCGTCGGGATGGCGCGGCGGGCGACCGGATGGCGGCCCGGCCGCGCCGAGCTCGTCAGCGCCGACGTCGCCACGGATCGACTCGAACCGGTGTTTGCCGGCGCCGATGTGGTTGTTCATCTCGCCTGGCTGATTCAGCCCGGCCGCGACGAGACGGTGACCCGTGCGGTCAACGTCGAGGGCAGCCGGCGGGTGTTTGCCGCGGCCGCCGCCGCCGGCGTGCCCAGTCTCGTCTACGCGTCCTCGGTGGGGGCCTATTCGACCGGACCCAAGGACCGGCAGGTGGACGAGTCGTGGCCGACCGAGGGGGTATCGAGCTCGTTTTACTCGCGGCACAAGGCGATGGTCGAACGCGAGCTGGATCGCCTTGCTGAGGCACATCCACGAATGCGTCTCGTCCGGTTGCGCCCCAGCCTCATCTTTCAGCGCTCGGCCGCCACCGAGATCCGTCGCCTGTTCGCGGGACCGCTGTTGCCGACGACCCTGCTGCGGTCGCGCTTGGCGCCGTTCTCCCCCGCTGTGCCCGGGCTACGCTTTCAGGCGGTACACGCCGACGATGTCGCGGATGCCTATCGGCGGGCCGTGCTCTCTGACGTCAGCGGACCGTTCAACATCGCCGCCGAGCCAGTGATCGGCACCGCCGAGCTCTCACAGCTGCTCGATGCACGGCCGATCAAGGTTCGGGCGGGTGTGTTGCGAGCCGGAGCGGCCGTGACCTTCCGGCTGCACCTGCAACCCGCCGAGCCGGGGTGGGTCGACATGGCGCTCGGTGTTCCCCTGATGAGCACCGAGCGAGCCCGTGAGAAGTTACATTGGTCGCCGCAGCACTCGTCACTGGAGGCGATCGGTGAGCTCATATCGGGGATGCGCGACGGCGCGCAGGATCAGACCGCTCCCTTAGCCCGCGCCACCAGTGGCCCGGGCCGCCTCCGCGAAGTCCTCACCGGTCTGGGAAAGCGCCAGTAGACCATCCGCCGGCTTGGGTTACCCGCGTCCTGGCCGGGTACGTGAGCGGGATGAAAGCTCTCACTTGGCAGGGCGTCTCAGACGTCCGCGTCGACAACGTTGCCGACCCCACGATCCGGGATCCCACGGACATCATCGTCCGCATCACGACGACGGGATTGTGCGGATCTGACTTGCATCTCTACACCGTGCTGGCTCCCTTCCTGGATTCCGGGGACGTGCTCGGACACGAGCCGATGGGGATCGTCGAGGCCGTCGGACCCGAGGTGACCGAGTTGAAGGTCGGCGATCGAGTCGTCATCCCGTTCAACGTCTCCTGCGGAGACTGCTGGATGTGCGGCCATGACCTGCATTCGCAGTGCGAGACAACGCAAGTGCACGAATACGGTTGCGGGGCGTCGCTGTTTGGATACACCAAGCTCTACGGGCAGGTCCCGGGCGGCCAAGCGGAGCTCCTGCGCGTACCGTTCGGCAACTTTTTGCCGATCAAGGTGCCCGACGGGCCGTCTGATGACCGCTTCGTGTTCCTCTCAGACGTCCTGCCGACCGCGTGGCAGGGCGTCGCCTATGCCGACGTGCCCGACGGCGGCAGCCTCGTCGTGCTCGGCCTGGGCCCGATCGGAGACATGGCCGCGCGCATCGCCACCCACCAGGGCAAGCGGGTGATCGGCGTCGATCTTGTGCCCGAGCGACTGGAGCGCGTGCGCGCCCGCGGCATCGAGACCCTCAACCTCGAGGACCACGACGATCTGCCCAGCACGATCCGGGAGATGACCGATGGCCGCGGACCCGACGCCGTCATCGACGCCGTCGGCATGGAGGCCCACGGCTCGCCCGTCGCCGGCTTCGCGCACAAGATCGCCGGGATGCTGCCCGACGCGATCGCCCAGCCGATGATGGAGAACATCGGCGTCTCCAAGCTCGCCGCGCTGCTCTCAGCGATCGAGATCGTCCGCCGCGGCGGCACGATCTCGCTCAGCGGTGTCTACGGTGGAGCGGCCGACCCGCTGCCGACGCTGCAGCTGTTCGACAAACAGATCCAGGTGCGCCAAGGACAGGCCAACGTCAAGGCGTGGGTCGATGACATCATGCCGCTGCTCTCCGACGACGACCCGCTCGGCGTCGAATCCTTCGCCACCCACCACCTCCCGCTCACCGACGCGCCCAGCGCCTACGAGCACTTCCAAAAAAAGGAGCAGGGAATGATCAAAGTCGTGTTCAACCCCTGAGACGACCGCAGCGAAGACCACCGCCTAGCCACCATTAGGCGTCATCCACGGGCGACCGGATCGGACCGTCCGAGCTGTCCCTGCACAACGTCGGGATCTTCGGCGGTCGTCGTCACCACCTCTTCCAAGCGGCACGGCGCGGTCTTGATCGAACATCGGAGCGCGCCTCTCGGTCGCTGGCAGGGTCTCGTCGCTGACATCGAAATCTTTACGCCTCCAGCGAGCGGGTATCGAGGGCTCGTGGCGACATGATCGTGATTGAGAACGCGCTTGTCAGTACCCGTAGTCAGTACGACCACCTGTTCGCGGTCTACGTGCCGATCGCCGGCGGGGTGTTCGCGCTCGTCGTGGTCGTTGTGCTGGCCTCGGTGCTGCGCTACCGGCGACACGCGCGGCCGGCGCGGTGGTCGGAGAGCAACCGCCTGGAGATCACTTACGCCGGTCTGCTCGTGCTCACCGCGGCCTTTCTCATCTTTCTCACACTGACCGCCGAGAACAAGGTCGACACCGTCGCCAACCACGAGCGCCCGGCGGTCACCGTCGATGTCACGGCCGCTAAGTGGGAATGGGAGTTTCGCTATCGCGGGGACGGAATCGTCGTGCGCAGCGGGACCGTGGGGCGCCAGCCGCTCGCCGTCCCCGTCGGTGAGGCGATTCGCTTCAACCTCGCCTCCCAGGACGTGATCCACGCTCTCTGGGTTCCCGAGGTGCGCTTTAAGCGCGATCTCATCCCCGGCACGGTCGAGCACGTCACGCTGACGTTCACGCGGGCGGGACTGTTCCCCGGGCAGTGCGCGGAATTCTGCGGCCTCCGGCACGCCGACATGGTCTTCAACGTCCGGGCGCTCTCCCCGGCGGGGTTCCGCCGGTGGGTGCAGGCGCATGCCACAGCGGTGAGCTCGTGACGATGCAGGCTCCACCGCTGCGCTCGTCGCCGAACCGGTCCGGGGGTTGGATCGGGGCGCTGACGAGCACCGATCACAAGCGCATCGGGCTCAACCTGGCGGTGGCGTCATTCGCGTTCTTCCTGGTGGGCGGGGTGTTCGCGCTGATCATGCGCTCACAACTCGCGTCGCCCAACGGCCACGTCGTGTCCGACAACACCTACAGCGAGCTGTTCACGATGCACGGCTCGACGATGATCTACCTGTTCGTGACGCCGATGGCGATCGCGCTGGCAATGTACCTCGTCCCGCTGCAGATCGGCGCCGCGTCAATCTCTGCGCCCCGCGCCGCGCTGACCGGCTTCTGGATCTGGCTCGGCGGAGGGATCATCATGCAATCCGGCTGGTTCACCGGCGACGGCGCCGGACGCGACGGCTGGTTCGCCTACGTCCCGCTGTCGAATAGCAGCAACACTCCCGGGGTCGGACAGGACCTATGGGTAATGGGGGTGATCCTCGCGGTGCTGGGAATGTTGGTGATGGCCGCCTGCGTGGTCGCCACGATCGCGCGCCGGCGTGCGCCGAGCATGGCGCTGCTGCGGATGCCGGTGTTCACCTGGACGGCGCTCGTCACGGTGCTGATGGTCGTGGCCGCCTTCCCGGCACTGATCGCCGCCATGGGCCTGCTGTTCATCGACCGCACCACCGGGGCGCACATCTACACCGGGTTCAGCGGCGCGATCGACTACCAGGACCTGTTCTGGTTCTTCGGCCATCCGGTCGTGTACGTGATGTTCTTCCCGTACCTCGG
>DATAUL010000534.1:0-9597 GCA_036268255.1 Solirubrobacteraceae bacterium
GATGGGTCAGAAAGTTCATCCCGAATCGATCCGCGTGGGTTACATCCACGACTGGAAGTCCAACTGGTTCAACGAGCGCCACTTCGCGGACTACCTGCACGAGGACACGCTGATCCGCGAGCACATCGTCAACCGGCTGTCTCACGCCGGCCTGTCGGATATCACGATCCGCAAGAACGCCACCGAGGTGGAGATCAACATCCACACTGCGCGGCCCGGCATCGTGATCGGCAAGTCCGGCTCCGAGGTCGATGCCCTGCGGCGCAACCTGCACCAGATCACCGGCAAGCAGGTCAAGGTCAACATCCTGGAGATCAAGCGCCCTGAGCTCGACGCTCGTCTGGTGGCGCAGTCGATCGCCGAGCAGCTGCAGAACCGCGTCGCCTTCCGGCGCGCGATGAAGCGCGCGCTGACGAGCGCCATGCGCTCCGGCGCCAAGGGCGTCAAGGTTCAGGTCTCCGGGCGCCTCGGCGGCGCCGAGATGGCACGCACCGAGGGTTATTCCGATGGCCGGGTACCGCTGCACACGCTGCGCGCCGACATCGACTACGGCTTCCATGAGGCCCGCACGACGTTCGGGCGGATCGGCGTGAAGTGCTGGATCAACAAGGGCGAGATCATGCCCGAGGGCTACACGGGCGCTGACCTGACGATCATGGACGAGCCCGCGCCCCAGGCTCCCGAGCGCGGCGGACGCGACGGACGCTCCGGTCGTGACGGCCGGGGTGGCGGTCGCGGCGGCGGTCCGGGCGGCGGTGGCGGTCGTGGTGGCGGTCCCGGCGGCGGCGGTGGTCGCGGCGGCGGTCCGGGCGGTCCCGGTGGTCGTGGCGGCGGTCCCGGCGGCGGCGGTGGTCGCGGTGGCGGTCCCGGCGGCGGCGGTGGTCGCGGCGGCGGTGGTGGTCGCGGTGGCGGTCCCGGCGGCGGTGGTGGTCGCGGTGGCGGTCCCGGCGGCGGCGGTCGTGGTCCCGGCGGCCCCGGTGGCGGCGGCGGTCGTGGTCCTGGCGGCCCCGGTGGCGGCGGCGGTCGCGGTCCTGGCGGCGGCGGTGGGCGCGGTCCGCGGCCTGGCGGCTCTGGCGGTGGCCAGGGTGGCGGCGGAGGTAGCCGCTGATGCTGTCCCCCAAGCGCGTCAAGTACCGCAAGCAGCATCGCGGGCGCCGAGCCGGGCTCTCACGCGGGCAGGTAAGCGTGCAGTTCGGCGAGTACGGCCTCAAGGCGATGGACGCGGGTTGGCTGACTAACCGCCAGATCGAGGCTGCTCGTATCGCGATGACCCGCAAGATCAAGCGTGGCGGGAAGGTCTGGATCAACGTGTATCCCGACAAGCCGTTCACCAAGAAGCCGGCCGAGACGCGGATGGGCTCCGGCAAGGGCTCGCCCGAGGGCTGGGTCGCGGTCGTCAAGCCCGGACGTGTGATGTTCGAGCTGGCGGGCGTGCCCGAGGACCTTGCCCGCGAGGCGATGCGGCTCGCCGGCCACAAGCTGCCCGTGCGCACCAAGTTCGTGATGCGCGAGGAGGTGTAGGCGATGCGTGCTTCCGATCTGCGTGACCTTTCCGATGCCGAGCTTGCCGAGCACATCGCGACCGCCCGGCGCGAGCTGTTCGGCCTGCGCTCCCAGCACGCGGTCAACCGCGCGCTGGACAACACCGCATCGCTGCGCCAGGCCCGGCAGGAAGTCGCTCGCGCGCTGACCGTCGCGAACGAGAGAACACTTGACTCTGGACAGGAAAATGGCTGAGGAACAACCCCCACGGAACGTAGAACAGACGACCGAGGCCGCGGCGCCTGCGCCGGCGCAGAGCGCGCCGGCGGCGCCCGAGGAGATCCTCGCCCCCAAGGAGCGACGTCAGCGCGCCCGCGCGGACAGGGCCACCAAGGCGGGAGCCCAGCCCGCGCGCACGGCTGAGCAGCGCCAGGCCGATCGCGTCGCCCTGCGCGCTCGCAAGGCCCATGAGCGCCGCGAAGGTCGCGCCAAGGCGCGGGCCAAGGCGAAGGCGTCCCCGAGCGCTGCGGCAACTCCGCCGCGCGAACACGTCGCCGGCGTGCAGAAGGTGCGCCAGGGCGTCGTCGTCTCCGACAAGGCCGACAAGACGATCACCGTGCGCATCGACACCGCGCGCCGTCACCGGCGCTACTCGAAGATCGTCCGCACCTCCCAGACGCTGCACGCTCACGACGAGTCCAACGACGCCAACGTCGGCGACACCGTGACCGTCCGCGAGGCGCGTCCGCTGTCGAAGCTCAAGCGCTGGCGGCTCATCGAAGTCTTGGAGCGGGCCAAGTGATTCAGAACGAGACGCGGCTGCGGGTCGCCGACAACAGCGGCGCGCGTGAGATCCTCGTGATCCGCGTCAAGGGCGGCTCACGCCGGCGCTATGCCGGAGTGGGCGACACGATCACGGCCACCGTCAAGACGGCCAGTCCCCAGGGCTCGGTCAAGAAGGGCGAGGTCGTGACGGCCGTCGTCGTGCGCACGAAGAAGTCCTACGGCCGCGAGGACGGCACGTACATCGGGTTCGACGAGAACGCGGCCGTGCTGATCGACGCCCAGAACAACCCGCGCGGGACGCGCATCTTCGGCCCCGTGGCGCGCGAGCTGCGCGACCGCAACTTCATGAAGATCGTCTCCCTCGCTCCGGAGGTGCTCTAGCCATGCCGGCCCGCATCAGGCGCGATGACGAAGTGGTCGTGATCGGCGGCAAGGATCGCGGCAAGCGCGGGAAGGTGTTGCGCGTCGATCCCAAGAAGTCGCGCGTCTACGTCGAGGGACTGAATATCGTCAAGCGCCACCAGCGCCCGACGCAGACCGTCAGCGGCCAGCAGGCCGGTGGAGTGATCGAGCGCGAGGGTCCGATCCACGTCTCCAACGTGATGCTGATCGACCCCAAGGACGACAAGCCCACGCGCGTGGGAATCGAGATTGTGGACGGCCGCAGGCTGCGCGTGGCCAAGCGCAGCGGCCAGCGGCTGGACTAGGACAGAGGACTTTTGAGATGTCGACGAGCGCACCCGCACGACTGAAGACGAGATACCTGGAGGAGATCCGCCCGGCGCTGATGGAGCGCTTCGGATATTCCAGCATCATGCAGGCCCCCCGGATCCTCAAGGTGACCGTCAACATGGGCTGCGGCGATGCCAAACAGGATTCGAAGGTGCTCGACGCCGCCATCGAGCAGATGGGGACGATCACCGGCCAGCGCCCCAATGTGCGGCGCGCTCGCAAGTCGATCGCCCAGTTCAAGGTGCGCGAGGGCATGCCGGTGGGTGTCGCCGTGACCCTGCGCGGCGAGCGCCAGTATGAGTTCCTGGATCGCCTGATGTCCGTGGCGATCCCGCGGATCCGGGACTTCCGTGGCCTGAATCCCCGCGCGTTCGACGGCCGCGGCAATTACTCGATGGGCGTTCGCGAGCAGATCATCTTTCCCGAGGTCGACTACGACGAGATCGACCAGGTGCGCGGCCTGGACATCACGATCACGACGACGGCGACCACCGACGAGGAGTGCTTCGCATTGCTCCAGGCATTCGGGATGCCATTTTCGAAGGACGGCCGGAATCCGGCCGCGACCCCAGCTTAAGGAGCACAGTGGCAAAGACCTCTCAACGCGTTCGCCAGCAGCGCACGCCGAAGTACAAGACCCGGGGCTACACCCGTTGCCGGCGCTGTGGCCGGGCACGGTCCGTCTATCGCAAGTTCGGCCTGTGCCGGATCTGCCTGCGCGAGCTCGCCCACAACGGCTATGTCCCCGGCATGACGAAGTCGAGTTGGTGAGCGCATGTCGATGACCGACCCCGTGGCGGACTTTCTCACCCGCCTGCGCAACGCCGCCAAGGCCCAGCATCACGATGTGGCGATCCCTTCGTCCAAGCTCAAGCGCGAGCTGGCGCGGATCCTCAAGGAGCAGGGCTACATCGAGGGCTACTCGATCGATCCGCCCGTGTCCGGGGAGCCCGGCGAGAAGATCAGGGTCACGCTGAAGTACACCCGGGAACGCCGCCCAGTGATCTCCGGGATGCAGCGCGTCTCGCGCCCTGGCCAGCGAACCTATGTCGATCACACCCACATCCCACGGATTCAGGGCGGGATGGGGACGGCAATCATCTCCACGTCCAAGGGAGTCATGACCGGTCACGAGGCACGCCAGCAGGGCGTCGGTGGCGAGGTCGTGGCGCGTGTCTGGTAAGCCTTAGACGATGTCTCGTATTGGCAGGCAACCCATCTCCGTGCCCGCAGGGGTGACGGTCGCGATCGAGCCCGAGCGCGTGATCGTCAACGGCCCCAAGGGGGAGCTGTCCGAGCGCGTCAATCGTGAGATCGACGTCGTGCAGGACGGCGACGTGATCACCGTGACGCGGCCGACGGACCGCGGCGAGCATCGTGCCCTGCACGGCCTGACGCGCACCCTGATCGCCAACATGGTCCAGGGCGTCACCGCCGGGTTCGAGAAGCGCCTGGAGATCCAGGGCGTCGGCTACCGCGCCGCACTGCGCGGGTCAGACCTGGAGCTGGCGCTGGGCTACTCGCATCCCGTTTCGATCAAGGCGCCCGAAGGGATCGAGTTCGAAGTTCCCCAGCCGACCCGGATCGTGGTCCGTGGGGCCTCCAAGCAGCAGGTCGGCGAGGCCGCCGCGTTCATCCGTAAGCAGCGCAAGCCCGAGCCGTACAAGGGGAAGGGCATTCGCTACGAGGGCGAGTACGTCGCTCGGAAGGTCGGTAAGCGAGCATGACCATCACCACCAAGCCCCAGAAGCGCCTGCGGCGCCGCCGCCGCGTGCGCGCCAAGGTGCGAGGCTCCGCCGAGCGTCCGCGGATCTCCGTGTTCCGCTCCAATCGCGGCATCTCCGCCCAGCTCATCGACGACGACGCCGGCCGTACGCTGGCTGCCGTCAACTGGACCGAGTCCGGCCTGCGCGAGCTGGATCCGACGGAGCAGGCCCACAAGGCGGGCGAGCTGCTGGCCGAGCGCGCCAAGGCGGCGGGCGTCGCGTCCGCCGTGTTCGACCGCGGCGGTTATCAGTACCACGGACGGGTCAAGGCGTTGGCGGAGGGCGCTCGGGAGGGCGGCCTCACGCTCTGAAGCGTCGGCGACCGCTACCCTCGGACAACCACATGGCTCAAGAGCGAACAGTTTCAGCAGCAGGCCTCGACCTCCAGGAGCGCGTGGTGGAGATCAACCGCGTTGCCAAGGTGGTCAAAGGCGGACGCCGGTTCTCCTTCACGGCGCTGGTCGTCGTGGGCGATGAGCGCGAAGTTGTCGGGATCGGGTACGGCAAGGCCAACGAGGTCCCGGTGGCGATCCAGAAGGGCGTTGAGCGCGCCAAGAAGAACCTCTACCGCGTGCCCAAGCACGGGTCGACGATCACCCATCAGACAATGGGCATCTTCGGTGCCGGGCGGGTGTTCCTCAAGCCGGCCTCGCCGGGTACCGGTGTGATCGCCGGCGGCGGCGTGCGCGCCGTGCTCGAGCTGGCGGGCATCCACGACATCCTCTCCAAGAGCCTCGGCTCGCAGAACCCGATCAACCTCGTCAAGGCGACGATGGCGGGCCTGGAATCGCTGCGCACCCCCGACGAGGTCGCCGAGCTGCGCGGCCTGTCGATCAACCAGGTGCTCGGCCTGACCAGCGATTCGGCCGACGGCTCGGCCTCGGAGTCGGCGCCGGAGTTCGACGAGTTGCCCGAGGCGCAGCCGGATACCGCGGGTGTGTCGTGAGTACCGGCACTGGCACCGGCACCATCACGGTCACCCAGCGTAAGAGCGGCAACGGCTCGGACAAGAGCCAGCTCGACACGCTGCGCTCGCTCGGCCTGCGGCGCATCGGCCACACCGTCGAGGTCTCCGACTCGCCGCAGATCCGTGGCATGCTCCACAAGGTCCGCCACCTGATCGAGGTGCACGAGGCGTGAGCGCCACCGACACCGACCAGCCCAAGGAAGAGCGCATCGGGCTGCACAACCTCAAGCCCGCCCCCGGATCACGCCGCCCGCGCAAGCGCGTCGGGCGCGGCGAGGGCTCGGGTACCGGCAAGACGTCAGGCCGCGGCCAGAAGGGCGCCGGCTCGCGCTCGGGCTCCAAATCCCGCGCCAACTTCGAGGGCGGTCAGAACCCGATTCACATGCGGATGCGCAAGCTGCGTGGTCCGCACATGAAGAAGTCGATGCCGTTCGAGCCGTTTCGCACGCACACCCAGCCGGTCAACCTGCTCGATCTCGAGGCTCGCTTCGAGGCCGGCGCGGCCGTGACCCTGGAGGCGCTGCATGGCAAGGGCCTGGCCACCCGCAAGGGCATCCCCGTCAAGGTGCTGGCCAAGGGCTCGATCTCCAAGGCGCTGACGGTGCATGCCCACGGCTTCTCCAAGACGGCGCGCGAGCAGATCGAAGCCGCCGGCGGCACCTGTCAGCTGATCGAGGACTGAGGCTCGGCCGATGATCGCGACGATCCTCGGAGCTTTCAGGATCGGCGAGATCCGCAACAAGATCCTGTTCACGGCAGTGATCCTGCTGCTGTACCGGATCGGCACGCACATCCCGGCCCCGGGGATCAACACCCAGGCCGTCAACGCGATCTCCAAGAGCCTCGGCGGCAACTCGATCCTCGGGCTGCTGAACCTGTTCAGTGGCGGGGGCCTGGGCCGGATCGCCATCTTCGCGCTGGGGATCATGCCCTACATCACGGCCTCGATCATCCTGCAGCTGCTCCAGGTGGTCGTGCCGTCGCTGGAGAAGCTCTCCAAGGAGGGCGAGGTCGGCCAGACGCGGATCACCCAGTACACGCGCTACCTGACCGTCGGACTCGCCTTCGCGCAGTCGATCGGCTACGTGTTCCTGTTCCGCAGCTATCAGCAGTCAGCGGGGGTTTCGCTGATCACGAACTTCACGCTGTTCAAGGTCTTCCTGATCGTGATCTCGCTGACCGCGGGCACGATCCTGCTGATGTGGATGGGCGAGCTGATCACCCAGCGCGGGATCGGGAACGGCATCTCGCTGTTGATCTTCGCCTCGATCGTCTCGCGCATCCCCAACGGCGTGCACTCCTGGTGGACCAACCCCGATCAGGTGTTCCGCGTGATCATGCCGTTCATCGCCGTCGGCATCGTGGCCGCGATCGTGTTCGTCCAGGAGGGCCAGCGCCGGATCCCGATCCAATACGCCAAGCGGGTCGTCGGGCGGCGCATGACCTCCGGCGGTCAGACCTACCTGCCGCTCAAGGTCAACATGGCCGGCGTGATCCCGGTGATCTTCGCCGCCAGCGTGATGGCGATCCCGCCGACGCTCGGCCAGCTGATCGGCCAGAACCGCAAAGGGTTCGGCACCGACCTGGCGTCGTTCTTCAGTCCCCAGGGCTGGCACTACGTCGCCGGCGAGAGCCTGTTGATCATCGTCTTCACGTACTTCTACACCGCGGTGACGTTCAACCCGGTCGATCAGGCCGACAGCCTGCGCAAGTACGGAGGCTTCATCCCGGGGGTGAGGCCAGGCCGGCCGACGGCCGAGTTCCTCGACCGCATCCTCGCGCGGCTCACGTTCCCCGGTGCGCTCTTCCTGGCGGCGATCGCGGCCCTGCCGACGATCCTCATCAACCAGACCAACGCCAACTTCTTCTTCGGCGGCACGTCGATCTTGATCGTGATCGGCGTCGCGCTGGACACGATGAAGCAGTTGGAGGCCCAGCTCATGATGCGAAACTACGAAGGGTTCTTAAAGTGACCCTGCGGAGTTCGCGGTCGTAGTTCGGTGCGCAACGATGGGGGCTTGTTGACGTAGTTGCCGCCGCGATCCCGGAGCTCATCACGATCGATACAGTGATGAGCCCGATGGCCCAACAGCTGAACCTCATTCTGTTCGGTCCGCCCGGTGCCGGCAAGGGCACGCAGGCCGACCGTCTGCGTACGGACTTCCAGTTGCCGTTCATCTCGACGGGCGAGATGCTGCGCGCCAACGTCAAGGATGAGACGGAGCTCGGCAAGAAGGCCAAGGAGTACATGGATGCCGGAGACCTGGTGCCTGACGATCTGATCGTCGCCATGGCGGCCGACCGGCTGCAGCAGGACGATGCCCAGGACGGCTTCATCCTCGACGGGTTTCCGCGCACGCTGGACCAGGCCAAGGCGCTGGACGAGCAGCTGTCCAAGCTGGGTCGGCGTGTGACCGCGGCGCTGCTGATCGACGTGCCCGACGAGGAGGTCGTCCGCCGCCTCTCAGGCCGGCGAGTGTGCGTCAAGTCCGGCCACAATTACCACGTGGAGTTCGATCCGCCCAAACACGAGGACGTCTGCGACCAGGACGGCTCGCGGCTGATGCAGCGCGACGACGACAAGCCTGAGGTGATCGAGCATCGGCTCGGCGTCTACCACGAGAAGACCAAGCCGCTGGTGGACTATTACGACGCGAAGGGGCTGATGCGCCGCATCGACGGCACGCGCGCCCCGGCCGACGTCCACGGCCACATTCGGGCGGTGATCGCGACCCTTCGCCTCGAAGAGGACGTTTAGTGCCGTGATCATCAAGAAGACGCCTGAGGAGATCGACCGGATGGCCGCCGCCGGCCAGGTTCTGGTGCGCACCATGAATCTGCTGGCCGGCAAGGTCCGCCCGGGCGTCACCACCAAGGAGCTCGACGAGGCCGCCGAGCGCTTCATCCGCTCCCAGGACGCCGTGCCGGCGTTCAAGGGCTACCGGGGGTTCCCGGGCTCCATCTGCGCATCGCCCAACTCGATGATCGTGCACGGCATCCCGGGCCCGTACAAGCTCGGCCGGGGCGACATCCTGTCGATCGACATCGGCGTGATCCTCGACGGCTGGGTGGCCGATGCGGCGCGGACGTTCGCCGTGGGCCCGGTCAGCCCGGTCGCCCGGAAGCTGCTCCGCGTCACCGAGGAGTCGCTGATGGCAGCCGTGCCGCAGGTCCGGCCCGGCAACCGGCTGGGCGACATCGGGCATGCGATCCAGGAGCACGTCGAGACCGAGGGACTGTCGGTGGTTCGCTCGCTGGTCGGCCACGGAATCGGGCGCGAGATGCACGAGGACCCGCAGATCCCCAACTACGGCGCGCCGGGCACCGGAGTGGTGCTCGAGGAGGGGATGGTGCTCGCCATCGAGCCGATGGTCACCGCCGGGCGCCACGGCGTGCGGGTGGCCGACGACCACTGGTCGATCTTCTCCCAGGACGGGTCGCTGGCCGCACACTTCGAGTTCACGATCGCCGTGACCGCCGAGGGACCGCGAATCCTGACACCGTGGCACGAGAGCACGGTCCCCACCCACCGCGCCGCCGCTTGAGCCTCAGCGCCGCTGGGCCTCGACGGCGCGTCCTACCAGGCTCCCCGGACGATCCGCCAACCCCTGCTACCATCCCCCGGTGCGCCTGCAGCGCGATCATCTGCCGCTGCAAGTGCCCCTCGACGTGGTAGCGGCGACTGCACCGGTCGCCAGAGCCAGGCCGAGGTTCAAATGGAGAAAGTTTTCGATCACTGAGAGTGGATCAACGTGAAGGTACGACCCTCGGTCAAGCCGATGTGCGAGAAGTGCAAGATCATCCGCCGCAACGGCCGGGTGCTCGTGATCTGTCCCAACCCCCGTCACAAGCAGCGCCAGGGTT
>DATAUL010000535.1:0-6676 GCA_036268255.1 Solirubrobacteraceae bacterium
GCGGCAGCTCGACGCAGTCGAACCAGTAGTTCTTGAGATGGCGCATCACATCGACCAGGCCGGCATGCGTGACCGGCTTGGCGATGAATGAGCTGGCGCCCGCGCAATAGCAGCGCGAGACGTCCTCGGCGTCCGTGGAGGTCGTCAGCACCACCACGGGGATCTCGCACAGCGAGTCGTCGGACTTGATCTCGGTCAGTGCCTCGCGTCCGTCCATCCGGGGCATGTTGAGGTCGAGCACGATGATCCCCGGCCGGTCGTTGTGGAGCAGGCGCTCCTGGTCGCGTAGGTATTCGAGCAGGTGCTGCCCGTCATGGACGAACCGGATCTCGCCGTCGAGGCCGGCGTCCTCGAACGCGTCACGGGCCAGGTCGCGATCGTCCTCGTCGTCGTCTGCCATCAGAATCGTCAGGCGATCTGGCCGGGTGTGGGTAGTCACAATTCTTCCTCTGGTTTCCGGAGAGACGCGGCGCTACATGATGGCATCTGCCGCGCCCGGGTGTTGAACTTCGTTTTAGCCTGTGGTCAAGGCGATCGCCTCCCCCTCCGACGACCCGGACGTAATCTCCAGCACCTTGCAATAAGGGCCGCCTCGGGATAGGTTCTTGGCCGTTTACGGCGCGCGCGCCGATCCGGAGGGAGAGTCGATGGGAGCGATGGCGCAGGCGGTCAGGACCCGCCCGGGTCCGCGACGGTTTTGGGCCTCGCTGACGCCGGCGCAGAAGCGCACGCTGGTGATGATGGCGGCCGTCGTTGGCGCTCTGCACGTCATCGGCTGGGCGATGCTCGTCGTGCTCGTCGCGCCCAGCCACTACCACCTGGGCAGCGCCGGGGTCTTCACCGTCGGCGTGGGGGTCACCGCCTACACGCTGGGTATGCGCCATGCGTTCGACGCCGACCACATCGCCGCGATCGACAACACGACACGCAAGCTGATGGCCGAGGAGAAGCGCCCGCTGAGCGTCGGCCTGTGGTTCTCGCTCGGGCACTCGACGATCGTGTTCGCGCTCGCCTTTCTGCTCTCGATCGGGATCAAGTCGCTGTCGGGGCCGGTCAAGAACGACGGCTCGCAACTGCATCAGGTCACCGGTTGGATCGGAACGCTGGTCTCCGGCAGCTTTCTGTACCTGATCGCTGCCATCAACATCGTGATCCTTGTCGGGATCGTCCGGGTCTTTCGCGAGATGCGGACCGGGCGCTACGACGAGGCCGCGCTCGAGCAGCAGCTACAGAAGCGCGGATTCATGAACCGGCTGCTCGGCCGGCTGACCCGGGCGGTCACCAAGCCCGCGCAGATGTATCCGATCGGGATGCTCTTCGGCCTCGGGTTCGACACGGCCACCGAGGTGGCGCTGCTGGTGCTGGCCGGCGGTGTCGCCGGCGCCGGACTGCCGTGGTACGCGATCCTCTGCCTGCCGATCCTGTTCGCCGCCGGGATGTCGCTGCTGGACGCGATCGACGGCTCGTTCATGAACTTCGCCTACGGCTGGGCGTTCTCCAAGCCGGTGCGCAAGGTCTTCTACAACATCACGATCACCGGGCTGTCGGTGGCCGTCGCGTTCGTCATCGGCACGATTGAGCTGGGCGGCCTGATCGCCCAGCATCTCAACCTCGGGGGCGGATTCTGGAGCTGGCTTGAGAACATCAACCTGAATCTGCTCGGCTTCGTGATCGTTGCCATGTTCGTCACCACATGGGCGATCGCGCTCTCGATTTGGCGCTACGGTCGGATCGAGGAGCGGTGGTCGGCGCATCTGCAGGATGTGCGACAGACCGGCTCTGGGCAATGACCGTCGCCCCTGACGTTCCGCGCCTGGCCGTTGCCGACCCCGACGAGGCGATCCGCCGGCTGCGCGAGTCCGGTCTGCGCCTCTCGACCGCGCGCCGGCTGATCATCGAGGCGCTGTTCGCCGCCGACGGGCCGGTCTCGGCGCAGCAGCTCTCGCTCGAGCTGTCCCTCGACGAGTCCTCGGTGTACCGCAACCTCGAACTGCTCGAACGCCAGGGGCTCACGCGTCACGTGCACCTCGGCCACGGGCCTGGCTTGTACGCGCTCGTCGGCCGCGACGATGGCGAGTATCTGTACTGCGAGCGCTGCGCCAAGGTGACGTTGCTCGGGCCCGACGAGCTCGATTCGGTCCGCGCGGAGATCCGGGAGCGCTTCGGGCACCACGCCCGCTTCACCCACTTCGCGATCGTCGGGTTGTGCCGCGGGTGCGCCGGGCCGAGCTCAGGCGCGCCGGACGCGCATCCGCACACCCATTAGCTAGCCTTTCCGACGCGGATCGACGTGGATCTTCGGCCCGGCGCCGGCGCCGTCCGGGCGCCATCCGCCCAGCACGGCGCCGACCTCATTTAGCCCGACGGTCGCCGCCACCAGGGGACGTGGGTCGACGTCGCCACGGGCATAGCCCTCGATCGTGGCCGCCAGCGTCGGCGAGCCGCTGAGCACCCCGACGGCGGTGACGTCCTTGAGCGCCAGCGTGCGCGTGTCGATCATGCTCGGCGTGTTCGCAAGTCCGATGTAGACCACGCGCCGGCCGGGCTCGACGAGCGCGAGCGCGAGCGCCGGCAGCTGCTCCGCGTTGGAGGCGTCGATGACCGCGTCGAAGGCCATCGCCGGCAGCTCCGCCGCCGTCCACGCTCCGGCGAGCTCCATCTGGCGCGCGAACGCCAGCGACGGCTCGGTGTTGCCGACGACGTGCACCTCCGCGCCGGCGGCGCGCGCGAAGCCGGCGGCGAGCAGCCCGATCGTGCCCGGGCCGAGCACCAACACGCGGTCCCCGTCGCGCGCGCTCGTGCCCAGTGCGGCCCGCAGCGCGTTGGCGCCCGGCTCCACCATCGCGCCGGCGACGTCGTCGACCCCGTCGGGCAGGCGGTGAAGTGAGGAGATCGGCACGGCCAGCTGCTCGGCCAGCGCACCCGGACGGCCGTTGCGGATCCCCACCTCGGTGCGGTTCTCGCACACGTGCTGGCGGCCGGACAGACAGCGCGGGCAGTGCCCGCACCCGAGCATCGTGTCGCCGACGACCCGTTGCCCCACCCAGCTCGGGTCGACGCCCTCGCCGACGGCTGACACCACCCCGCACCATTCGTGACCGAGTCGGATCGGATAGGCGGCCTGGCCGTCATGCAGATAGCTCATGTGGCCGGTCCAGAACTCGACGTCGGTCCCGCACACCCCGACACGCGCCACATCGATGACCGCTTCACCAGGCTGCGCGCGCGGCGGCTCGACGTCCTGCACCGAGCATTCGCCGGGGGCGGTCATGACGAGCGCTCTCACCGCCCCACCCCGGCCCACGGCGTCGTCGGAGTCCCGCGCACGCCGACGCACGCCGAGAACAGATGGCCGGCGTTCTGGCTCTCGTCCTCGTGCGCGGAGGTGATGAGCAGCGTGTCCAGCTCCGGCCCGATGAAGGCCACGCTCGTCACGTGCGGGGCGGGGACCTCGACGGTTTCGACGAGCTCGCCGCTCGGTGTGTAACAGCGGACCTGGCCGGCCCCCCAGATCGCGATCCACAGGTTGCCGCCGGCGTCGGTGCAGAGCCCGTCGGGCGACTCGCCTGCGATCCGCAACGCCACGGTGCGCTCGCCGTACGCGCCGGACCCGGGGTCGTAGGGGCGCGCGTAGACGATGCCCGGCGTCGTGTCGACGCTGTAGAGCACGCTGCCGTCGGGCGACCAGGCGAGGCCGTTGGAGAGCGTGAGATCGTGGTCGACGATCGTGACCGAGCCGTCGAGCTCGATCCGGTGAAGGCGTTCCTCGCCCTCGCGGTCGTCGAGCGCCATGCTGCCGACCAGGAAGCGACCGGCGGGATCGCAGGCCCCGTCGTTGAGGCGGCTGTTCTTGCTTGCGTCGAACAGGGTGCTCGCGCCGTCGGGATCGCCCGGGGTGAACACTGAGCGCGCACCGGCGATGAGCAGCTGTCCGTGCTCCTCGCACACCACGGCGCCCACGGTCTCGTCGAAACCGACCAGCGGCGCGGCGTCGTCGATCACCCCCTCGCGCAGCGAGCCGGCGAGTACCTCGCCCGCGTTGATGTCGACCCACAGGACGCGCTCACGCGCGCCGTCCCAGAGTGGCCCCTCGGCCAACCCGTACGCTCGCTGGGAGGCGACCAGGACGCTAGGCTCGCTCACGCGTCAATCGTAGGGTCGGAGGGAGTGTCCATGTCTGCGCAGCGCAGTTCGCACTGGTATGCCGGGGACGATCGCAACGGTTACATCCATCGCGCCTGGATGCGACGGGGCCTGCCCAACCACGCGTTTGACGGCCGGCCCCACATCGCGATTGCCAACACCGCGTCAGACCTGACGCCGTGCAACGCCCATCTCAACGAGGTCGCCGAGAGCGTCAAGCAGGGCGTCTACGAGGCCGGCGGCATCCCGATGAACCTGCCGATGGTCTCGCTGGGCGAGACGCTCGTGCGCCCCACGGCGATGTTGTGGCGCAACATGGCCGCGATGGCCGCCGAGGAGCTGTTCCGCGCCAACCCCGTCGACGGTCTGGTGCTGCTGGGCGGCTGCGACAAGACGATCCCGATGCTGCTGATGGCGGCCGCCTCGGTCAACCTGCCGGCGGTCGTGCTGCCGGGCGGCCCGATGCTCAACGGCACGTTCCGCGGCGTCCCGCTCGGCTGCGGCACCGATGTCTGGAAGCTCTCGGAGGAGGTCCGCGCCGGCACCCTCTCCCAGCAGCAGTTCATGGCCTCGGAGTCCTCGATGATCCGCAGTCGCGGCCATTGCAACACGATGGGCACGGCATCGACGATGGCGGTGGTGGCCGAGGCGCTGGGCACCACCCGCCCGGGCATCGCCGGCACCCCGGCGGCCGACAGCCGCCTGTTGGAGGCCGCCCACGAGACGGGCCGGCTGGCGGTCTCGATGGTCCACGACGACCGCCGACCGAGCGATTTCCTCACCCGCGGTTCGTTTGAGAACGCGATCGTCGCGCTTGCCGCCACCGGCGGCTCCACCAACGCCGTGATGCACCTGCTGGCGATCGCCGGACGGCTCGGGATCGAACTGACCCAGGACGACTTCGACCGCGTCGGCGCGGGCGTGCCGCTGCTGCTCGACCTCCAGCCGGCGGGCCGCTTTCTCATGGAGGACTTTCACCGCGCGGGCGGCCTGCTGGCCGTGCTGCGCGAGGTGCGCGACCTGCTCGATCCCGACGCCCTCACCGTCACCGGGCGTCCGCTCGTGGACTACCTAAGCGAGGACATGCAGATCTGGGATTCCGAGGTCATCCGCTCGCGCGCCGAGCCGCTGCAGCCGGAGGCGGGGATCGCCGTCCTCTACGGGTCGCTGGCGCCCGACGGGGCCGTGATCAAGCCGGCGGCCGCCTCGCCGCACCTGCTCAAGCACCGCGGCCGTGCGGTCGTGTTCGACTCGATCGAGGACTTCAACGCCCGCATCGACGACCCCGACCTCGACGTCGATGCTGACTCGGTGCTCGTGCTGCGCGGCTGCGGCCCCAAGGGCTACCCCGGCATGCCCGAGGTGGCCAACCTCCCGCTGCCGCCCAAGCTGCTCGAGCAGGGCGTGCGTGACATGGTCCGCATCTGCGACGGTCGGATGAGTGGGACGGCCTACGGCACGGTCGTGCTCCACGTCTCGCCCGAGGCGGCGGCCGGTGGACCGCTCGGACTTCTGCGCACCGGCGACTACGTCATCCTCGACGTCGCCGCCCGCCGGCTGGACATCGACGCGCCCGCCGAGGAGCTCGCCGCCCGATCGCCGGCAGTGGCAGCCAGCGAGGCGTTCGCCAAGCCGTCGCGCGGCTGGCAGCGGCTGTACGTTGCGACCGTCCAGCAGGCCAATACCGGCGCCGATCTCAACTTCCTCGTCGGCGCCAGCGGCGACCAGGTCACGCGCGAGTCGCACTGACCGACTGACCGACGCGTGTCACACGCACCGCGTGTCGCGCAAAGTAGCTAACGAGATGTCGGTTGACGGCCAATCATCAGACGGCGACCTGCTCCGCGCGGCGCGGGTCGGCGATGGTGCGGCGTTCGCGACGTTCTACCGGCGCCACCTCCCGCGCCTCGTCGCCTTCCTGCTGCGCGACGGGCGACCGCGAGGCGTCGGCCGGTCTCGCCGTCCAGGTGTTCGGCGAGCTGGCGTACGTCGCTCGCGCGGCGAGTCCCACCGTGCCGCTCCGGACGTCGCGTTCGGCTTCACGGCCGCCGGCCAGAAGCAGTTCGAGCAGATCACCAAAGCGATCGCGCACCGCGCGTCGGTCGACAGCCCGCCGGCGGCGGTCAATCAGCAGAACCACCATTTCGCGATCGCGCTCGATCACCAGCTGCTCAGCGTTCCATCGATCGACTTCAAGACCTACCCCGACTGGGTCACCGGCGGCGGCATCGTCGATGGCTTCACCCGCCGCTCAGCGCAGGAGCTGGCCACCATCCTGCGCCCCGGCCACGCCCCGGCATGCTCATCCCCGTCAGATCCTAAGTCGTCAGCACGGCCAGGCACGCCCAGGGTCCGGTGCGGCGATGGGGATGGGGAGTCGCGCCGCCGGATGAGTCACCAGCGACCCGACTCGTTGACCACCCTCTCGTTGCCCGAGCGCGCTCCGTCGTGCGACGTCAGCTCGCGGTGCCGGCGTGCTGACCAAGCTGCGGGTGAGCCTTGAGCAAACGCGCCTTGGCAGCGGCGCTGACGC
>DATAUL010000536.1:0-8324 GCA_036268255.1 Solirubrobacteraceae bacterium
CGGGCACACCTCCAGGCACGCCGCGTCGGTGCAGTGCTTGCACACGTCAGAGGCCATCAGCCAGCGGATCCCGTCGCCCTCCTGGTAGGTCTGCACGCCCGCCTCGATCACCGCGTCACGCTCGGCCGCCTGCACCAGCGAGGCGCCGTCATTGACACTCGCCGGCACCTGCTGCTCGATGAAGGCGACATGCCGCCAGGTGTCGGCCCCAAGGTCGACGGTGTTGTCGTAGGACTTCCCGGTGAAGCTCTGGATTGACATCGGGATCTGGTTCCACTCCTTGCACGCCACTTCACACGCCTTGCAGCCGATGCAGAGAGTCTGGCCGAAGGCCCACCAAAGCGGTGGATGTCGATCGACCGCGAGCTGACCAGTATTGTTCTAGGCGACACGCTGAGCAAAAGTGAACGCAGCCTCGTCTGCGATGAGCGCGCGCAGCCCGTGCTCGACGCGGTCATAGCGGTCGTCTGCGTCATCGTTGGCGGTCGCTAATGTAGAACGGCTTGCTCGTTGGGTCATCGCCGTTCGCCCGCGCGCGAACCTGATTTCGGAGGACGAGAGAGAAGGCCGCCATTCCGGCCCGTGATGTCCTGAACGGCGACGAGCTGCTCGTCGCTGTCCCGGTAGAGGTACCGGCGCACGGGTGGGTTCGAGCTTCCGACGCGAGGCAGACTGCCGCTTGGGACGGCGACCGACAGCGCTGTGCCTGCCGACTCGGGGGAGTCGGTAGGCGCCACCAGCGATGCGGAGTCCGACTGGCAGCTATTTCTTGCCGCGCCTGCGCTGCGCGCCGCCCGCCTTGGTCGCGATAGCCTTACCGCCCTGCTTCGCGGCGTCTCCGGCGAGCCGGGCCGCGGACGCCGCTCCACCCATCGCACCGCCCGCAGCACGTTTTGCCTGGCTGGCCGAGGCCCCAGCGTCACGGCGCTGTCGCGTCCCAGCCGCCTTCTCTCCGGCTGCCTCAGACTCCGCCTTCCTGCGGTTGCGCTCACGAGTAGCCGCTCCCTTCTTCGCAGCTGCCGAACGATCAGCCTTGGTCTGCGCCATTACCTCTCCCTTTCGCTGTCGTCAAAACCGCGCACAACATACTGTCGGAGTGCAACGATCGACAACCGCTCTCTGAAGACCCCGACTTGCCGATCTCCAGGCTCGGCAGCGCCAGCCGACGACTGCCGCTCGTGTGCGGCGGCCAGGTCAGACGCCTGCTCCACCTGACGGGCGGTTGCGAACGTCTTGACGCTCAAGCAGCGTGATAAATTTCCGCGCGGCAGGCTCTCTGCCGTCGTCCGATCGGCGGGGGGAGCCTTGATGACGGTCAGAACGACAGGTGGTCGCAACGCTGGCCTGCCTGGCGGTCTCATCGCACATCCTTTGTCGACGTGAAAGGGGCCCGATGGCACGCGTATCGAGGTGGTCTGGCCAGACTCATCGCCCCGCGACCAGAGTCGCTGCAACAAACGAGATGGTGCTGCGTTGGCAGGAGCACCATGACCGTCAAGCTCGCGATCAGGTCTTTGCGGAATTTCTCCCGCTGGCCCGCAAGCTAGCCGGCCGGTACGTCAATCCGCACGAGCCGCTGGAGGACCTGGTCCAAGTCGCCTCCATTGGCCTGCTCGGCGCGATCGATCGGTTTGACTGCGGCCGCGGAACCCACTTCTCGAGCTTCGCGATCCCCACCATTCTTGGCGAGCTCAAACGTCACTTCCGCGACACTGGCTGGTCAGCTCACGTCCCGCGCGGCGCGCAAGAGATGGCGTTGCGAGTCGACCGCGCCACCCGGCAGATCACAGCCCAGACGGGACGCGCCCCGCGCGTGCAGGCGCTTGCGGAATACCTCGAGGTCAGCACCGAGGACGTGCTGCTCGGACTGGACGCCGGCACCGCCCATTACTCCGTCTCTCTTGACGCGCCGGCACCCGGTGGCACCGCCGAAGCTGACGGACCCGCCGCGCTCACTGACAGCCTCGGCCAAGAAGACGAACGCCTCAGCCTGGTTGAGACCAGGCTGTCGCTGGGCGCCGCGATCACCCGGCTGCCCTATCTCGAGCGTCAGGCACTGAGCCTGCGAATCGATCACGACATGAAGCAGGTCGACATCGCGCGGGAGCTCGGATGTTCACAAATGCAAGTCTCGCGACTACTGTGCCGAGCCGGAGCGCGGGTACGTCACCTCACCGGAGCTGATTGATCGCAGCCGCGGACCTCTTCGCCGAGTTCACGATGGACTTCGGCGCCGGCATCCCCACCGCCTCGCTATCCATGCCCGACCGAGCGGACGTGTCGCTCATCAAGCGCCCAGACCGGCGGCTCGCGCTACCGCGGGCCGCACGGCGCGGTGCTGTCTGGCGAGGGAGGCGACCGACTGATTCGATAGGTTGCGAGGCGCGGCGGGAGATTCGAGCTCTCGGCGCCATGGGTCCGGCGGCTCCAACCGCGCGGGCCCACTTGTTTGGTTGGCGGCATCGTATGCCCGAGACTCGGCAGACGGAAGCGGCGTGTACTTGACAAGGTTTTGAATATCTGCCCCGCTGGCCAAATCGATCGCAGCCGCGTACTCTGCTCGGGAGCATGCAGGGCTCGCCTAGAGTTTCTCTCCGTCCCTTCTCGGCGGGCCCTTCAGGCCCATAAGGGCCGAAAGCCATAGTGGATCACTGGCAGAACTGATGCCATGCGAAATCTGCTGGGCGCGCATTCGCTGCCAGAAGAACACGCATCAAGCGTTTATGCGAACCATGAGCGAGCCCTCGATCATCGAATGCTCGGCAGACGCCGGCACGTAGTCTCCGGCAACCCCTCCGTCGCGCCGGACGCCTGCGAATGCCAGCTGGGCGCGGTCCTCCAACCACCGACGGTGCAGAAAGTACAGGCTGGTGCTTCCCATCAGCGAACCAAGGGTGATGCTCATCGCGTCGTGAAACCGCGCGTGCACAACCCCGTCAGCAGGCGCTGCCCGCTCTTTTCGGACGACCGGTACGACGGCTTCAGCGTGGACGGACCGCTCCTTCGACGGCTTCGGGGTGGAATAGCTCACCCCGGAGCAGTTCTTCAGCCGCCATGACGCTGGCCGAGCGGCCGCTCAGCTGGCGGTCTCGGCCGTCCGCTTCTCAGACCAGCGGCCGCTGCGGCCGGCTGAGAGCTCCTCGAGCGTCTGTTCGAGCGCCGCCATCAGGTCCGCGGCGGGCTCCGGCTGGCCGGCGTTTGCGGGCGCCTTGATCGTCTTGCCCTTGCGCTTGCGGTCGACGACGTGCTTGAGCCGCGCGCGGTAGCGGTCCTTGTGCTTGTCGGGCAGCCATTCACACGTGAGCTCCTCGATGACCGCGACGGCGGCGTCGAGCTGTTTGCGCGTCGGTTTGTGGGTCTTCTGCGTCGCTGCGTCGACGTCCTTCGGGTCGCGGACCTCGTCCGCGAAGCGCATCGTGGTCAACGTCAGGGCGCCGTCGCGCTCACCGACGATCGCCAGGTACTCCTTGGCGCGCATGACAAAGCGCCCCAGCGCCGCGCGCTCGGTCCGGCTCATCACCTCGCAGAGCAGACGGTAAGCGCGAGCGGAGCCGTCGTCCTCACCGGCCGGAACGAGGAAGTACGGATGCACGAAGTAGATCGGGTCGACGTCGGCGAGGTCGACGAACTGCCCGATGTCGATCGTCCGCGTACGACGCGGCTCCACCGCCTGGAGCTCGAGGTCAGAGACGATCACCTGGTCGCCGTCGTCGAGCTCGTAGCCGTGGGTGATCTCCTCGAAGGCGACCTCGTGGTTCTCGTTCGCGCACCAGCGCTGCACCTCGATCGGGGCGCCGTCCTTCTCGTGCAGCTGGCGAAAGTGAAGGTCAAGATCGCGCACCGCCGTGACGAGGCTGACCGGGACGTTGACCAGTCCGAAGCTCAGCGAGCCTGTCCACAACGAGCGGGCCATCCGTCAGCTCTTGGCCTTCGAGGTGCGCTTGCGTGGGCGCGGGCTCGTGCGCTTGCCGCCGCTCTGTGTGTCCTTGCCTTTGCCGCCGTTGGCCGATGTGCCGAGGCTGGCCTCGAGCGCCGCCGCGAGATCCATGCCCCCAGCCTCCTCGGCGGGCTCGGGAAGATCGGGCTCCTCGCCCCGGGCCTTGGCCTTGATCAGCTCGAGCACCCGTTCGCGGTAATCATCGTGAAACGACGCGGGGGTGAAGCCGTCGTGCAGCGACTCGACCAACGTGCCCGCCATCTCGACCTCGCGCTTGGTCGGCTTCCGGCTCGGAGCGGGAAGATCCAGTGAATCGGCGTCGACGAGCTCTTCGGCGAAACGCATCGTGTGCAGCGCCAGCATCGCGTCGAGCGCACGGACGGCCACGAGATATTCGCGGTTGTGAAATGTCCAGCGGCCGATGCCAACGCGCTCGGCGCGCGCCAGCGCGTCGTGAAGCAGCCGGTATGCGTCCTCGCCGTCCTCACCGGCGCCGAGATAGTAGGTGTGGTCATAGACGACCGGGTCGATCTCCTCGGCACGAACAAACTCCTCGAGTTCGATCAGGTGCGACTGCTCTCCGGCGGCCGCGTCGATCTCATCCTGGGTGAGCATCACATACGCGCCGCCGCGAACCTCGTAGCCCTTGGCCACCTGCTTGTAGGGGACCTCCTTGTCCTCCTTGGAGCAGATCCGGACCTGCTTGATCCGAGCTCCGTCCTTGGCATGCACCTGGTGAAAATGCACACCGTGGTCCTCGACAGCGGAGTGCACCTTGATCGGCAGAACCGTCAAGCCGAACGTGATCGTCCCATTCCAGATCGAGCGCGGCATCTGTTAAGGCGCTACCCGCCGACTCCCGATCCCGAACCGCGGCGGAGCACCAGCCGGCCCGAGGGCTTCGACCCCACACCTTCTCGGCAGCTCCTGACCTCCCCTACGTCAAACCGTTCGCAACGTCCCCGGCAGTCAACTAGTGCCGGCCCGAGCAAGTTCGTTCAGGCGGCCGGCGCGAGCCGGCCGTGCTGATCGAGTCGGTCGAGCAGGGCGTGCAAGTCGTTGCAGGTGAAGGTCCAGTCAAACGGTGTGGCGGTCGTGGCGCACTCGGCTTGGAAGTCGAGGACACGCTCGCTGAGCCAGTCGAGGCGGTCGAAGTGGCAGGCCGTGAGGGCGTTGCGCGCGAGGATCGAGAAGTAGATCTCGATCTGGTTGAGCCAGGCGGCGTGGGTGGGCAGGTGCAGAGCACGAGGTTGGGCCAGGGGGCCGTCAAGCGGTCGATCCCGGCCTGTCCGCGATGAATCGTGCCGTTGTCCACTACCCAGACACGCGCCGGCCGACGCGTAGGGCTCGGTCGCCATTCACCTCGGCGACCGGCGCGTCAAGCGCGGTGTTGCTGATCTCGGGCCCGACGTTGCCCGCAGTTCGCACGCCAGCGCCGTGACTTCCGCGATCTCGGCGGGAGAATACGACCGCCCTATCGTGAGATGATAAGCCTCGGCCGGGACAGCCGCGGTTTCCCACTGCGCTCCGTTTGCGACGCACGCATTCGCCGTGGGTATTGGTCTCGGGCAACCGCATGACGATGACGTCGCTCGACGCACGCGTCGCTCATTCCGGGGCATTATCCGAGGTCGAGCCACCCGATGACGATGCCGACGTCGCGTTGCTCGTGCGTCGTGCTCTTCAATCACGCTTCGTGCCGGATGCCACCCTTGTCTGCTGGAACGTCGCCGGCCGCCTGCGTCGCCAGGCGGTCCAGGCCGAGCGTGTGACCGCCCTCTCGCCCGACATCGTCTGCCTGCAGGAAGTCATCGCCGGTGCGGTGGGTCCGTGGACCAAGCATCTGACCGAAGCCGGGCTGGACGACGTGCGGTTGGCCGAGCTGCCGGCGGCTGGCGGCCGTGACCGGCCGCTCTTGACGCTCGTGGCCTCGCGCTGCGAGCAGGAGCGGGTCGCGGTGGAAGATGTCCCGTGGCCTGAGCGCGTCCTGGCGACGCGTCTCGCCAGCCTGGAGGTGGTCAACGTGCACTCTCCGGTCAGCTCCAAACCGGGCCTGGCTAAGGTCCTCACCCACGAGGCCGTGCACGCGCATCTGACCGGAGGCTGCGGGCCGCGGCTGTTGTGCGGTGACCTCAACACACCTCGCCGCGAGCATCCCGACGGCCGGGTGTGGACATTTGCCCGGGATCGCTACGGCCGGCTGCGCGCCGAACGCGGCGAGCGCTGGGACGCCGCCGAGCTCGCGCTGATCAAAGGCCTAGAGGACCGTGGGTTTCGGGACGCCTTCCGGTCTTTGCACGGCCTCGAGCACCGGGAGCCCAGCTGGGTGTGGCAGCGCTGGGACGGCGGGTACCGACTCGACCACCTCATCGTCTCCGACGAGGTGGAGGTCCCGGTCTGCGGGTATCTGCACCAGTGGCGCGCGGAGGGACTGTCTGACCACTCGCCACTGGTGGCGCACATCCGCTGGTCCAGCAAGAAGCCGGGCTAGAGCCCCTGCCCGAAGTCCTCGTGGCCTGGGAGTGACGCCGACGCATAGCCAGAGCGGTTTCCTCAGGAGCCGCGAGGTTCCACCGTCGGCTCGACGCCCGTCACAATCGTCGCGGAACCCAACCTGAAACCTGCGAGCCGCCGTGCCTCGCCTCAGCCTTCGTTCCGCGACACCTAAAAGCTGACGGATCCGTCAATGAGCCCACCCAAGAGCTGCGCCCGCGGCGGCGCGGACCTCCTTTCACGGCTCAGCAAGCGTCAAGCCAACGGCTACCGCCGTCCCGGATCGCGCCGAACCGGCGCATCTCCGCGACGATCGCTCTGCATTTCCCGTCGGTCGGCGAGTTGGCAATGCGTAGGCTATGCACCGGCGGGCCAACGCCCCGCCGCGACGTAATGCGCCCAGCGGGACAGACTGGTCGGCGTTAGACGCAGGTGTCCGAGCGAGATGGCGACTACCGCTTCGGGCGACCGGCGCTGCCCCGCCATCCGGTCCGAAGAGCGAGAGCGGTCGCGTGGCGACAGGCGAGTCTTAGCGCGCTGCGGTGAGACGCCGACGGAGTCGGGTACCGGTCCCGAGCGGCGTCTTGACCGTCTCGCAGCCGACGAAACCGGCCGCGGCGTAGAACGCCGCAGCGTGTGGGTTGGCGGTCACGGCGAGCGCCGAACATCCGGCCGCGCCCGCCAGACGTGTCGCATCACCGACCAGCGCCAACCCGATCCCGCGGCGCATGAAGGCGGGATCGACGAAAAGGTCGACCAGCTCGCCGTCCGCCGGATTGATGACGAGCGTCGCGAAAGCTGCGATCACTGCGTCCGCGGTGACCGCGACACGCACTCGGAACGCTTCGCTGCCCGTCGGCTCGCGCCACACGAGGTGCCCGGGGTTGGCCAGTAGCAATCGACGATCGCCCTCGTTTGACAGCGAAGCCCGTCGAAAGATTGACCGAAGGACAGCATGGTCATCGGGCACGGCATCGCGGAGCATCCGGCCATCTTTCCTCATCGGAGCCAGTCACAAACGGGGCCAAACGCATGTGTACCAGCGCATCGTGTAAGTCATGACGTCGTGCGCCGCCGGGCGCGATCGTGACGCCTTCCGCTCGCGCGTCAACAAACTCTCGGGACGACCGGCGAGACTGCCGCTCTGCATGAGGGTCCGGTGGTCGGGCATCGAACTCGAGGATGCCAAGGCTGGCACTCACTTCTCGCGCAATCCGCAAGTGCGGCCCACGGCGCACACTGGCTGACCGGGACCAGCCGCGGATAGGCGCCGGTGCCACATATGGCTGGCCGGGCCCTGCATCTGGGCGAATAGTAGGAGAGCGGCAGCGAACGAGGCGCGTCCTGCTTCAGCTGCGACGCCGGGCAAGGCGCTGGTCAGGGACCGCGCCACGTGCAGGTCTTGTGGCGGGCGGTACGGTATCCGTATGGCAGGTCGACGGGTGAGGTCGCTGGTCGTCGCGGTCGGCGTAGCGCTGCTCAGCTGTGTCGCGTGGACTGCAGAGGCGTCGGCCGCCAGTGGGTACTACGTCACGTTTGCCGCTCGTGACTGCCCGACCTACGGCGACATCTACGCCAACAAGGCGCGCAACGACATCGTCGAGAGCCTTCAGGATTTGGGGCCGAACACCCAGTACGGCACCAGCGGCGCGCTGGTCAGCCCCGACTATGAGGATCTAGCTCCCCAGACCGACTGCAAGCCGCTTCCGAACTGGACGTTCACGCTGGGCACCGGCTATGCGACCAGGGCGGCGATCGGGAACTGGGGCTCGCTGTCGAAGGTCACCGGCCCGTACATCACCTCGATCGTCACCCGGAGCTCGACGGCGCTGCTTGACAACCGCGGTGATCCGGTCGGGTCCCAGACCATCCCCGGGGCGGTGACGATCAAACT
>DATAUL010000537.1:0-27361 GCA_036268255.1 Solirubrobacteraceae bacterium
TTCAACCACAACGTCGAAGTGGTGCCGCGGCTGTACCCGATCGCCCGCAGGGGCTCGACCTGGGAGCGGTCCAAGCGGGTCCTCAGAAACGCCAAGGAGTACGCCGGCGACGAGGTCACGACGAAATCTGGACTCATGGTCGGGCTGGGCGAGTCCTTCGATGAGATGGTGGATGCACTGGGCCAATTGCGCGACAATCACGTACAGGTGCTGACCGTAGGTCAGTACCTGCGACCCACCGAACGTCACCTTCCGATCGTGCGCTACTGGCATCCCGATGAATTCGCCGCCCTCGAGGCGGCCGCCTACGAGCTGGGCTTCGAGCACGTCGCCGCCGGTCCGCTGGTGCGCTCCAGCTACCACGCCGATCAGCACGTTCCCCAGCGCCAGCCCGGCGTCGGTCCACTTCGAGAGGCGGTTCCGGCATGAGCACGCGCAGGCGTTTCACCCTGATCCTGATCGCGATCCTGGCGCTGGCGCTGCTGGTCGCGCCTGCTGCGCTGGCCGCAGCCGGCGGTGGCTCGGCCGGCTTCAGCGGCGGTGGCGGCGATGGTGGTGGTGGCGGTGGCCACGGCAGCGGCTTCGCGCTGTACATCATCATCGACCTTTTGATCCACATCGCGGTGCTCGGTCACGGGCTGGGCGCGCTCGTGCTGATCGCCCTGGCGCTGATCTACTTCTTCGCGACGAAGGGCATGCCCGCCATCCAGGAATGGCTGGCGACGCGCGCCGCCGCTCGCGGCCCGGTCCACCGCAAGCCGTCCAAGCGCGAGCGGCGAGTCGAGCTGGCCGCCGCCGAGGCTGCGGAGGACGATCCGGAGTACGCGCCCGACAATGTGCGCGCATCGGCGACGACGCTGTTCAAGGCCGTCCAGCGCGCCTGGGACGAGCAGGACAGCATCGCCCTGCGCGCGATGGTGGGACGCGACCTCTACCAGGAGTGGTCGCGCCGGCTCCAGGACTTCGAGCGCCGTGGCTGGCGCAACCGCGTGCAGCTGCTCGGCGAGCCGACGATCGAGTACGTCGGGCTCAACCACACCGGCGACGCCCTCACCGACCACGTCGTCGTCAAGGTCGACGCCCGTCTGAAGGACTACGTCGTCGACCGCAGCGGCCGGCGCCTGAAGCGCACCGGCCGGCTGGGCGAGACGACCCGGATCCGCGAGTTCTGGACGCTGCAGCGCAACGACGGCCGCTGGTACGTGGCCTCGATCGAGCAGGACAAGGAAGGCCAGCACCAGCTCGAGGACAAGATCGTCGCCAGCGCCTGGGCCGATGAGACCGGGATGCGCGATGCCGCCCTCGTCGAGGGCGCCGTCGCCGACGCCGTGCCCGAGGGAACCGCGATCGCCGAGGTAGCCGACCTGCAGTACGAGGGCGATGCCCACGCCGCGGCGATGGACCTCAGCCTCGCCGACGGCCGCTTCGCGCCCGACGTGCTCGAGGTCGCCGCCCGCCGGGCGATCGACGCCTGGGCGCAGGCCGTCGACGGCGATGACACCCGGCTGAAGGACATCGCGACAACCGGCGCCGCCGATGATCTGCTCTACGCCAGCGACGCGACGCGCCAGACCCGCGTGGTCGTTCGCGGACCGTCGGTCAAGCGGATCCGGGTGATCGCGCTCGACGCCGCCGCCGAGCCGGCGAGCATGATGCTCGAGGTCGATCTCACCGGCCGGCGCTACATCGAGGACCGCAACACGACCGCGGTCGTGTCCGGCAGCCGCTCGAAGGCGACGAGCTTCACCGAGCGCTGGACGATGAGCCTCACCGACGACGCGGCGCAGCCGTGGCGGATCACCGCCGTCGGCTCGCCCGTCGGCCTGGCCTAGCTGCGTCGCCCACGGCCCCGGGCCCGAGGGCCGCGGCGGGCCGTGCAGGCTGTCATCAAATTCCGTCGTGGGGCCTAAGCTCTCGCACGCTTGATCCCGATCAAGGACAACATTCCCACCGACCGGTTCCCGCTGGTCACGTTCTGCCTGATCCTCGCCAACGTGGTGGTGTACGTGCTGGCGGTCGCCCACGGCGGCTCACTGTTCTCCGGACCGGACTCCCACGAGCTGGTCAAGTACGGCGTCTCTCCGTACCAGGTCATCCACCCCACCGGGCGGACGTGGGAGACCGTCTTCACGGCGATGTTCATGCACGCCTCGATCCTCCAGATCGCCGGCAACATGCTGTTTCTCTGGATCTTCGGCAACAACGTCGAGGACTCGATGGGGCGGGTGCGCTTCCTCGCCTTCTACGTCGTCGGCGGGCTGGCGGCACTGGCACTCCAGGTCGCCGTCGGGGCGGGTGGGTCGGAGTCCGTCGCCCCCACCGTCGGGGCGTCGGGGGCGATCTCCGCCGTGCTCGGCGGATACATCGTGCTCTATCCCCGCGCGCGGGTGCTGACGCTCGTCCTGATCATCTTCTTCTTCACGGTGATCGAGATTCCGGCGACGGTGATGCTCGGACTGTGGTTCGTCATGCAGGCGGTGTTCGCGGCCGTCGGGCTCACCGATCCGACCGGCGGGGGAGGGGCCGTCGCCTACTTCGCCCACGTTGGGGGGTTCGTGTTCGGGGTGCTGGTGATCCGGGCGGTGGCCACGCGGCGCAAGTCCGTGCCCCCGACCGCGGCGGCCTATCGATGAGGATCGTGCTGCTGGTCGTCGCGCTGGTCTTCATCGCCGGCTTCGGGCTGCTGACCGCGCTGGACATCGCCCATACGGGCCTGAACTGGCTCGACGTGCTGGCGATCCTGATCCTCGTTCTGTTCGCGACGGGAATCGTGGGCGCCCTGCTCGAGCCACCCCGCAAGGGCGGCTGACGCTCAGATGGCGGCAGGCTCCGTCTCGTCGCGCTGCGGCGCGGTGGACGTCGCAGGAACGAGCATCGCGAGCAACGCGTTGAGATCGATATTGCGGTGCTTGGACACCGTGATCGGCAGGTCGCGGCGCACCGTGTAGAGGTTGCGCCGGCCGTCACGGGAGCGTTCCACGTACCCAGCCTCGATCAGGTCGGCGACGATTCGCTGGGCCGCGCGCTCGGTGACCTGGACGGCCGCGGCGATCTCGCACATCCGAGTCCGCGGTTCTTCCGCGATGCAGAGCAGCGCCGCGCCGTGGTTGGTGAGGAACGCGAACCGACCCACGATCCTCATGCTACAGACGCAGACGGGCCCTGATCCGCGCTTGAAACGCACGACTAGATTGTCGTAGAATGGATGTGTGATCGATGCCACATCGAGCACACATGGCTTTCGAATCGAGTCGACATGCGCGGGTGCCATGTCGATTCTCTCGCCCCACGGCGAGCTCGACCTGGCGGGCGTGGAGACGCTGCTCTCCCATGTCGATCGGCTTCTGCAGGACGGGCCGCTCGTTATCGCCGTTGATCTGCGCGGGCTGACGTTCATGGACGCCAGCGGCGTGCACGCGCTGATCACCGCCGGCCGGCGATGCGAGGCCCACGGCCGGCGTTTCACGGTGGTCCGAGGAGCGAACCAGATCGACCGGCTGCTCAAGGTGTGCGGCCTCGACGGCTATTTCGACATGGTCTCCGAACTTGATCAGCTGCCTGACGGCGAGTTGATGGCCGCCGCCGGTTTGTAGCCGGGGCAGCCAGCCCGGCTGGTAGATTCGGGCCCATGGATGTGGCGGCGCCCATCGTCGGCGACGCGCGCCAGCGATTGCTGACCGCGGCCTACGAGCTATTCGCGCGCCAGGGGGTGCAGGCCGTCGGCATCGACGCGATCATCGAGCGCTCTGGCGTGGCGCGCCAGACGATGTATCGTCATTTCGGGTCAAAGCAGGACCTCGTTCTCGCCTTTCTGGCTCGCCGGGAGGAGCTGTGGACGTATGGCTGGCTGGCCGCCGAGGTCCGCCGGCGCGCCGACGATCCTCGCGAGCGGCTGCTGACGATCTTCGACGTGTTCGACGAGTGGTTTCGCACTCCGGGCTTCGAAGGCTGCTCGTTCATCAACGTCATGCTCGAGCACCCCGACGAGCGTCATCCCCTGCACGGGGCGGCCGCCGAGTACCTGGCCCACATCCGGGAGTTCCTGACCGCTCTGGCGTTCGATGCCGGCATCGCCGATCCCGAGCCCTTCGCCCACCAGTGGCACATCCTGATGAAGGGCTCGATCGTCGCCGCCGGCGAGGGTGACCGCGACGCCGCGCGGCGCGCGCAGCGCCTCGGGGCGCTGGTGCTCAACGACGCCCAGGCCGCTCAGGCCGGGCGCGCCATATAGACGGCGACCACCGAGGGATCGCGTATCAGCGGCTTGGTCTCCCCCGTGAGCACGAACCCGAGACGCTCGTAGAAGGGGATCGCCGGCGACGCGTCGATCACGCCGAGGCGCATGAAGTGAGCCCCGTGGGTCCTAGCCCAGCCGCGGACCGACCCGACGAGGCGCTCGCCGATCCGCTCACCGCGGCGGCCGGGCTCCACCCACATTCCCCACAGCTGGACGATGCCGCGCTCGCGCTCGAACCAGCGCCCGGCGGCCATCCCGATCCACGCCTCGCCGTCGATGGCAACGTAGACGCCGTCCTCGTCGCCGCCCTCGGCGAGCGCCGACCAGTGCTCGTCAGACTGCTCGGCCTCGTGATCGAGGGTCGACCCAAAGGCGCTCGGGGCGTCGGCCATGGCGCGCATCCGCAGCTCGCGCAGGCGCGGCGCCTCGCCCGCGCGGACCGCGCGGATGGTGATCACCGCAGCTCGACGTCGAGACGTTCGAAGCGTCCGAAGCGCCACAGGTCGGCGACGCGCGCCAGGATGGCCTCGGGGTCGGCGGACTCGAGGGCCTCGGTGCCGAACTGCTCGACGTTGAACGACGCGAGCGCGGTGCCGTAGGCCATCGCGTTACGCAGCAGGTCCCCGTCGATCGCCTTCCCCCCGTCGAGCTGGCTGGCGATCAGCCCGACGAAGCCGCCGGCGAACGTGTCGCCCGCGCCCGTCGGATCGACCACCTGCTCGAGCGGATAGGCGGGCAGCGCAAAGAAGTCGTCGGCGGTGATCAGCGCCGAGCCGTACTCACCCTGCTTGGCGACGATGATCGATGGGGCGGGGGCGGGTGGGTCCGGGTTCAGGATCTCACGCGAAGCCGTCAAGAGGTTGGGCTTGCCGGTCAGCTGGCGCAGCTCCTCGTCGTTGAGGATCAGGCAGTCGACCTTGCCGATGATCTCGACGAGCTCGTCACGGGCGATGTCGATCCACAGGTTCATCGAGTCCAGCGCCACGAACTTGGCACCGTCGCACTGGTCGCGAACCTGGAGCTGCAGGCCCGGCTGGATGTTGGCCAAGAACAGCACCTCGGCGTCGCGCGAGCCGGCTGACAGCTTGGGGTCGAAGTGCTCGAAGACGTTGAGCTGGGTCTCCAGCGTGTCGCGCGTGTTGAGGTCGTCGTAGTACCGGCCCTTCCAGAAGAACGTCTTGCCACCGGCAACGCGCTCCACGTCCTCGATGTTCGTCTGACGAGTGGAGAGGACGGCCAGCTCGGCGTCGCCGAAGTCGTCGCCGACCGGTCCGACGACGTTGACGGGGTGCAGCAGCGAAGCGGCGAGGGCGAAGTGCGTGGCAGCGCCGCCGAGCATGCGCTCGCGCTCGCCGAACGGCGTCTCCACGGAGTCGAACGCGATCGAACCAACGACGGTGATGCTCAATGTGGCCTGCCTTTCTGAGGACTTCACGCGGCGGGCCAGATTACGCGAAGCGCCCCCGCCGGGGGTTCTTGACTGGACCGGAACGATCGTAGTATGTTGGCTGGAGAGGGAGACCGGTCAGTCTGACGCCAGTGAGCCGGCGGCTCGAGGAGCTGCCCAGCGGCCGGCACTCACCAACCAGGAGAGGACGAATATGCCTATACCCACCGAGCTCGTCGGGTCCCTTCCGCGTCCCATGAAGCTCCAGGAGGCCTACGCCGACTACGACGAGGGCAAGATCTCGTTCGAGCAGCTGCAGGCGTCCCAGGACGCAGCCGCCGAGGACTCGATCAAGCGCCTCGAGGCGGCCGGCGAGCCGTACGTCACCGACGGCGAGCAGCGCGAGTCGAGCTTTGCCACCTACAACCTCACCGATACCCTCGCCGGGACAGGCTTGGCGGACGGCCTGGCGGGGGACGGTCAGTTCTTCGCGATCTTCGACGACGGGCACAACCGCCAGCTCCCGAGGATCACCAAGGGCCCGTTCCGCTACAAGACGTACGCCTCGGAGTTCGTGGCCAAGAACAAGGCGATCGCCTCACACCCGGTCAAGCAGGCGGTCATCTCCCCCTCGATGATGATGCTGCTCTATCCGCTCGACGGGGAGATCGACGGATACCCCCGCGAGCAGTTCCTCGCCGACTGCATCGACGAAGCCGAGAAGGACATCCGCCAGTGCTTCGACGCCGGCGCGGTCCGTGTCTCAGTCGACTTCACCGAGGGCCGGTTGGCGAACAAGAACGACTCGCGCAACCCGTGGACCGGCAAGGACATGCTGCAGGAGTTCATCGACCTCAACAACCGGCTGTTTGACCGCTTCACCGCCGCGGAGCGGCGCAACATCGGGATCCACACGTGTCCCGGCGGCGATTGCGACTCGGTGCACTCCAAGGAGGTCCCCTACGAGCTGCTGCTGTCGCACATGTTCGAGATGAACGCCGGCTACTTCCTGATCCAGTGCGCGTCCGAAGACGACCGTGAGTCCATCTACGAAATGTGCGGCAAGTACAGCCGTGAGGACGCCGACGGCGTCGCGCAGGTGTGCTTCATGGGCGTCATCAATCCGCTGACTCCGGAGGTCGAGACGGCCGATCACGTTAAGAACGAGCTGGTGACGGCGGCCAAGCACATCCCGGTGGAGCGCCTCGGCGCGACCGACGACTGCGGCTTCTCGCCGTTCAGCCGTGACGTCAAGCCCAAGCACTCCTCGCCCGACGCCGCCCGCGACATCGCGATGCAGAAGATCGGCGCCCGGCTCGAGGGCACCCGGATGGCCTCCGCGGAGCTCGGGGTCTAGGAACTGCTTCGTCGCGCACGGGTCTCTCGCGTGCCTGAAGACAGCGGTCACCGAGTCCCCAGGCTCGGTGACCGTCTCGTCGGGGTTCGCGGCCGTCAGTGACGAGGTCGCGGGCCATCTAGCATCGTCGGTCGATGCCCCTGCGCGTGATGCCCCGGGTCGGCGCCACGGTGTCGATCGAATACCTCGGGGCGACCGTCCGCGGCGTCGTCGACAGCATCGCGGGCGACGGCCGCCTGCTGCTGGTGGAGACCGAGGACGGCCGCTCGATGCGCTTCGCGCTCAACCGCGCGACGGCGACGTTCACCGCCGACGGGAGTCAGACCGGCGCCCGTCTGCGGTTTGACCGCTGAGAGCGGCACCGAAGCGTGAGAAGACCGCCTGCCCGGCGGGGATCTGGCGCTCCAGCGCGCGCCGGCTGAGCGCGCGGAACTCGTCGATCGGATGACCGGCGCCCTCGATCTCGGCGGCGCTGCTCGGATCGGCCAGCCAGGTGTCGAGGAGCAGGTGGGGCGTGACCTCCAGATGGGGCTGGCTGCCCCAGGCGTGCTCTCCGACTCGGAACACGGCCGCGCCCGGGCCGGGAGCCGTGGCCAATGTCGTCGCCCCGGGCGGGAGCTCGATCATGTCCTCGTGCCACTTGAGCACCGTCAGACCGTCGGGCAGCGCGTCGAAGACGGGGTCGCCGGCCGCCTCGGGCCGCGTCGAGACCGGCTCCCAGTCGGCGACCATGCGGCCGATCGCGCTCACCCGCCCGCCGCCGGCGACGGCCAGCAGCTGGGCGCCGAGGCACAGGCCGAACACCGGGACCTGGCGCTCGAGCGCCTGCGCCATCAGCTCGACCACGGCGCAGAGGAAGGCGTCCTCGTCGACGCGGGTGGCGCTCTCCCGCCCGCCCATCGAGACCACGCCGGCGACCTCGGACACGGCCGGCAGCCGCCCGCCGTCGACCTTGTCGACCTGGAGCACCTCACACCCCGCGGTCTCCAGGCAGGTGCGCACCAGCCCGGTGTTGCGATCCTGAAGGTAGGTGACCACCAGCACGGGCTTCATGGCGCGCGAGCATAATGGGCGGCGTGCGACTCCTGCTCCTCGCCGTGCTCGCGATCTTCGGGGGCGCCCACGCCCGTCCGGCCACCCACGGTCTCGCGATGGCGCAAACGTTCCGCGTCGCCGCGTACGCGAACCCAATCCCAAAACCGAAGATCGTCTGGACCCCGATCCCGTTCGGGGCCAAGCGCAAGGCCGAGACCGTCGCCTACACGCGCCGCCACTACGGCAGCTTCCTGACTCCGACCTGGCGGCTGAAGAAGCCGCACGTGATCGTCATCCACTACACCGAGGCCAGCTACGGCTCGACGTTCAACACGTTCGCCAACGACGTCCCGGACTCCGAGCTGCACGAGCTGCCGGCCACCTCGGCGCACTTCGTCATCGACACCGACGGGACGATCCACCAGCTCGTCTCGCTGGGCACGATCGCCCGCCATACGGTCGGGCTCAACTGGACCGCGATCGGGATCGAGCACGTCGGCTTCAGCGACGCCCAGGTGCTGGGGGACCGCAAACAGATCACCGCCAGCCTGCACCTCGTGCAATGGCTGCGCTGCCGCTACGGGATCGCCGTCAAGAACGTGATCGGCCACAACGAGAGCCTCTCCAGTCCGTATCACCACGAGGACGTGCCGTCGCTGCGCACCCAGACCCACAGCGACTTCGACCGCCACGACATGAACATCTACCGGTCGCGGCTGCGCGCGCTCGGCGGCTGTGCGGCATAAGATCTCGGCCGTGCGGAGGATGCTGCTGAGTCTCGTGGTGGCGACGGCGATGCTGGCCGTGCCCGCCACGGCGCTCGCGTTCTACGGGTCGATCGCCGTCAACCCGCAGACCGAGGCCTACGGCGGCGCCTACAACCAGCCGACGAAGAAGGGGGCCGAGCGGATGGCGCTGAAGCACTGCCCTGGCACCTGCAGGACGCTGCTGTGGGTCCGTGACGACTGCGCGGCCGCGGTCGTCACCCGCAAGGGCTTCTGGGGTGGGTTCGGTTCCACGCACAACGCGGCGATCCGGGCGGCCCGCAAGCATGCGCACAACCCACACGCCAAGTTCCTCACCTGGGTGTGCAGCGGCTGATGGCCCTCTCGCGCGTAGCCGTCGTCGGGGCGGGCTTCATGGGCTCGGGAATCGCGGAGTCGGCCGCCTCGGCGGGCATCGACGTGACGGTGTTCGAGCCCGAGGAGGCGCCGCTGGAGCGTTCACGCTCGCGGCTGCACGAGTCGGTCGACCGGGCGGTGTCGCGCGGCAAGATGACCGGCGAGGAGGCCGAGGGACTCGTCGGCCGGATCGCCTACACGACCGACATCGGAGATCTGGACGGCGTCGATGCGGTGATGGAGGCCGTGACCGAGGACCCGCGGGTCAAGGGCAGGCTGTTCGCCTCCCTGGACGAGCAACTGCCCGACGCGCAGTTCCTGGCGTCCAACACCTCCTCGATCCCGATCGCCGAGATCGCCTCCTGGACCCAGCGCCCCGAGCGGGTCGTCGGCCTTCACTTCTTCTCCCCGGTGCCGGTGATGAAGCTCGTGGAGGTGGTCGTCGCGCTGAACACCGCCGAGGAGACGATCGCGGCCGCCGAGCAGTTCGCCGCGTCGATCGGCAAGCAGCCGATCCGCACCAAGGACCGCTCGGGATTCATCGTCAACATGCTGCTCGTCCCGTACCTGATGGCAGCCGTGCGCATGTACGAGGACGGCTTCGCCAGTCGCGAGGACATCGACGAGGGAATGCGGCTCGGTTGCGGACATCCGATGGGGCCGCTGACACTATGTGACTTCATCGGCCTCGACGTGCTCTACGCGGTGTGCGACTCGCTTTACGAGGAGTTCAAGCGACCCGAGTACGCGCCTCCGCCGCTGCTCAAGCGGATGGTGGTCTCCGGTCACCACGGCCGGAAAGCCGGTCAGGGCTTTTACACGTATTAGTGCCATAATTCTGACACTTCGAGGGCTAAAGCAGACGCCTTCGCGAGCCGAAGAGATCCTGGGCCAAGAACCGGCCCTGGGGCGGATCACGGAGCGATCGAGTGGAGCGCGTGGTCGGCCATCCGTGGAACTCGAATCGGGATGGCTCATATGGCAACACGAGAGACGGCCGGCCGAATGTCAGCCGACCAGGTACTGGAGTTGTGGCACGAGTACCGCCGCACAGAGGACCCGCGCGTCCGCGACCGATTGGTGCTGACGTTCGCGCCGATGGTCAAGTACATCGTCTACCGCAAGGTCCGGGAGATGCCGGCGCGGTGCGACGTGGACGACTTCATCTCCTGCGGCCTGGAGGCGCTGATCCGCTCGATCGATCGCTACGACCCCGACAAGGGAGCCACGCTCGAGCAGTTCGCGTGGACGCGGATCCATGGCGCCGTGCTCGACGAGCTGCGCCGCCATGACTGGGCGCCGCGGTCGCTGCGCCGCTGGGACCGCGAGCTGTCCAAGGCCCGCGACCAGTTCGTCGGCCTGTACGGGCGCAGGCCCACGCGCGAGGAGCTGGCGTCCGCGATGGGCGTCACCACCGGCGAGCTGCTCCGGCGCCAGGATGAGTTGGCCCGCGCCCAGGTCGGCTCGCTCAACGCAGTCGTGCACTCCGAGGACGACGCGGCGATCGAGCGGATCGACACGCTGCCCGCCGATGATCGCCACTCCGATCCCGAGAGCGCGACGATGGCGCTGGCCGCCAAGGAGCGTTTTCGCAAGGCGTTTGACTGCCTCGCGCCACGGGAGCGCAAGATCGCCGTGCTTCTGTACGTCTACAACCTGACACTGCGTGAGATCGGCGAGATCCTCGGAGTCACCGAAAGCCGCGTCTGCCAGCTGCACGCCCAGATCCTCAAGACCCTGCGCACGCAGCTGAAGTCAGACGAGCAGCTGTTCAGCTACGTGGCGTAACCGAAATCGTCAGCACGATTTCCCCGGCGCGGGTTACGCGGCGGGGGGTCTGTCATCGTCGCCGCCGTCGCCTGGTTTGGCGGCGCGGCTGACACCGCCACCCGAGCCCGCCCGGCCGCCCGGCAGGTCGGGCAGGGTGGCGCTCGCCGCCTGGGCGGCGGCCTCGTTCTGGGCCTTGACCTCCAGCCAGATCTCCTCGCGGTAGACGCGAACCGAGCGGGGCGCGTCGATCCCGAGGCGCACCGTGCCGCCGCTCACCTCGAGGACGGACACGAAGACGTCGTCGCCGACGACGATCCGCTCGCCGCGACGACGGGTGATGTTCAGCATTCCGCGCCGGCGGCCGGCTCCGCCATGACCTCGGCGAACAGCGGCGCGCGCAGATCGCATCCGGGCGCTTGGTTGATGATCTGGTGGCCCTGCCCGTCCCAGATGAGGATCGGAGCCTTCTGGTTGGCGGTGAAGTCGGCGAGCTCGGGAGCGGCGACGACGGTCACGTAGACGTCCACCGGGGTGGAATCGTCCAGGCCGAGACGCTCGCCGTCCTCGTCGGTGAGCTGCACCGAGTAGTCCGAGAAGAAGCGATGCGGATCGGTCACCGGCAGCGACAGGGTTGGATCATCGATGCAATGCAACCACATCAACGGGCTCCCGGGGTCGCTTGTCAACAGCGCATACCGAGATCCGGCGAGGCCGATGAGCCCACTTGGGAACTCGATGACCGTCTCGGAGTCGATCTCCACGTGGCCGAAGCGGGGGCTGTCGATGGCGAGCATGGGCACCGTCCGTGCTTACTGTAGGAAGTCCATCAGCGAGGACTGCACGATATTTGCGCTCGCCTTCAGCGCGGCCGTGAATGCCGCCTGCTCGTTGGAGAAGTTCGTCAGCGTCGTCGCGTAGTCGGCGTCCTGCACATTGGACAGCGTCGCGGTGTCTGACGTCTGGAGGCTGGAGATGCGGGTCGAGGCGAGCTGCAGGCGATCCTCGGTGGCCCCGACGCTCGTCTGGGCCTGCTCGAGCGTGGACAGATTGTCGTCCAGGCCCTGGAGGTCGGTGCTCGAGAGAGCCGCGACGTCGGACGCCGAGCCGCTGGTCAGATGCGCCGAGATGTCGGCCAGCACGTTGAGCAGCTTTCCGTCGTTCGCGCCGGCCCCGCTGCCGAGCACCGACGACAGATCGGCGTTGACCTGCAGCGTGGTGCCCGGTCCGATCGCCCGAGTCACGGCGCCGGTGTTGCCCTGGTAGGTGTCGCTGCCCGTCGTGTAGGGAGCAGTGCCGGTGGCGCTGCCGCTGAACAGGTACTGGCCGTTGTACTTGGTGTTGGCGTCCTGCTTGATCGCCGAGGTCAACTGGGTGACCTCGGCGTTGATCGCCTGCAGGTTGGACGCTGAATTGGTGCCGTTGCCGGCCGCGACGACGAGCTCGCGCACGCGCTGAACCTCGTTCTGGATGCTCTGCAGCGCCGTGTCGGAGGCCGTCGTCCAGGCGGTGCCGTCGGTGATGTTCGACGCGTAGGTCGACAGCCCGGAGAGCTCGCCGTTGAGGTCGACGGCGCGGGTTGCCCCGTAGGGATCGTCGGACGGCTGCAGGATCTTCTTGCCGCTGGAGAGCTGCTCCTGGGTCACGTTCAGGCGATACTGGGCCTGGTTGATGTCCGACAGGACCTGATTGGTCGTCATCAGGTTGGTGATCCGCCCGACGCTCACAGCCCCGCTCCGGTGTTGTTGATCAGCGTGTTGAGGACGCTGTCGATCGTGCTCATCATCCGTGCCGAGGCCTCGTAGCCGCGCTGGAAGGTGATCAGGTTGGTCATCTCCTCGTCGAGCGAGACGCCGGAGACGCTCTGGCGCTGATTGTCGATCGCGCTGAGGACCGAGGAGCCGGTGGCCGCCGAGCTCTGGGCCGAGGACACCGCGTTGCCGACCTGGCCGACGAACGCCGAGAACCCCTGGTCCGGCGCGCCGCCCGAGAGCGCCGCGACCGACTGGGCGATGTCGCCCGAGCCGGTCGAGCTGGAGGCCGTGATCGTCGAGGTGGTGGCCGACACGGCGATCGTCGAGGCCGAATTGCCGCTGAAGAACGGACTGGACGCGGGCTGCAGGGCGTTGACGGCGCTGATCACCTGACCGGCGACGCCGCTCAGCGCCGTGCGCAGGGTGCCGATCTGTCCCGACGGACTGCTCAGGCCGAGCAGGGCGCCGAGCTGTCCGCCCGAGGCCGAGGTCAGGGTCTGGGGCCAGGTGACGGTCGAGCCCGAGACGAGCGGCGACGCGGCGTCGCCGAACTTGACGGTGTCGGTCCCGTCCGACTGCTGGGTGACGGAGATCTGCGCCAGTCCGGAGAGCTTGTCGAGCAGCTCGTCGCGCTGGTCGAGGAGGTCATTGGGGCTCTGCCCCGCCTGGGTGGCCTCGCTGATCTGGGTGTTGAGCGCCGCGATCTGGTCGGCGTACTGGGAGACCTGGCCGCCCGCGGCGGTCAGCGTGTTGTACTGATCGGACGCCTGGGACTGGACGGTCGCCATCTGCGAATCGACCGAGTTGAAGGTCTGGGCGAGCGTCTGGCCGGCCGAGATCACGGCCTGTTGGGCGGACGGGCTGCTCGGGCTGTTGCCGAGCGCGCTCCAGGCGCTCCAGAACTTCGACATGGCAGCCGAAATCCCGCTGGTGGAGGGCTCGTCGACGGCGGTCTGCACGTCGCCGAGCACCGAGGACTGCGTCTGAGCGTTGGACGAATTGCTGTTCTGGGCCCGGTACTGGATGTCGAGGAACTGGTCGCGGATGCGGCTGATCGTCGTCACGTCCACGCCCTGGCCGAGCTGGACGCCGCCGCCGGTGACGTTGGAGAAGGCGGGGATCGTCAGCGACGCGGCCTCGGTGAGGTCCACGCTCTGGCGGGTGTAGCCGGGCGTGTTGGCGTTGGCGATGTTGTGGCCGGTCGTGTCGATCCCGGCCTGATTGGCCTCCAGGCCGCGCAGCGCCGACTGCAGACCGGTGTAGGCGGGGATCGTCATGGCCCTCAGACCTCGAGATCGAGAACGCGGTGGCGGCTGGCCAGCCGGGGGGCGGTCGCCCGGGAGCGGTCGCCGGCCGAGTCATAGCCGAGCTGGCGATCGGAGTCGACGAGTCGCAGCAGGTGGTCGAGGAACGCCAGCTCCTGGTTCATCAGGGCCCGGTTGACATGGTGCTCGCGCTGCACCTCGGCGAGCAGGCCGCGCAGCTCGGCGCTGGCGCTGCGGGCTGTCTGGGCGACCCGCGGGCTCATCAACTGCTCCATCAGCGTCAGCGTCACCGCGCCGGGGTTGACACCGAGACGCAGGCCGGCCCGCTCGAGCAGCCGGGTGCGCTCACGCTCGATGACCGCGCGGCGCTGCAGCTCGGCCTGGAGCAGGCCGGTCAGCAAGACGACGTTCTGCACGTCGCGGACGCGGATCGCCGCTCCCTGTTCGAGCACCACGTGCAGCAGGCGCCGGGCCGAGACCAGCTGGGCCTCGAGGTGACCGAGCACGTCGTTGCCGAGCACGTCGTCGACCGGGCTGTCGAGGGTCACCACCTGGGGGTGGAGCGCGGACATCAGACTCCGAGCTGCGACGCGGTGGTCAGGGCGGTCCCGCCGCTGGGCGTGGTGACGCCCGAGCCGGTGGCGCCGGGGATCACGGGGGTGGTGCCGGTCCCGCCACCTGCGATCGCCGGATCGATGGACTGCGCGATCTGCAGCGCGACTCCCGTTCCGCCGCCCGTCATCAGTCCGGAGGTGAGCGCGTCGGGCAGCATCGAGGAGAAGGCGCTGGCCGCCGGATCGGTCGAGGCGCTGTCGCTGCCGTCGTCGGTGCTCCCGCCGAGGCCGTCGTCGGAGTTGCCGGTCCCCGAGATCGTGGAGCTGAGCGTCTGGGTCAGCTCGTTGTCAAGCATCTGCTCGAAGGCCAGACCGGTCTGGTAGGCGTTCTTGGCGGCCTGGTCGCCGTTGCGCACGCTCGCCGGCTCGCTCGCCTGGTCGATCGGCGGCAGGGCGGCGGTCGCCAGCGACGTGCTGCCGGCGGCGGCGGAGAGGGCGCTCATTTGCGCAGCTGGTTGGCGATCTGCAGCATCTGGTCCTGGTACTGCACGGCCTGGCTGGACATCTGATAACTGCGCTCGGCGTTGATCATGTCGCCCATCGCCGTGGCGATCTCGACGTTGGAGCCCTCGAGCGCTCCCTGCTGAAGGCCCGAGCCCGTCGCCGGGCGCGTGGCGCCGCTGCCGGCCGTGACGCTGAACATGCTGTCGCCGACGGGCTGCAGCTGGTCAGGCGCGGGAACGGTGACGATCTGGATCCTGCCGAGGGTCCGCTTGCCGGCGGTGACCGTGCCGGTCGAGGAGATCGTGACCTGATCGGCGTCGACGTCCTTGGGGACCGTGATCGGCGGGACGAGCGGGTCGCCATCCTGGTTGAGCAGCTGCCCCTGCGCGTTGGTCTCCAGCGCGCCGTTGCGGGTCAGGCCGATGGAGCCGTCGGGGCGGCGGACCTGCAGGTAGCCATCGCCCTCGATCGCGACGTCGAGCGAGCGGCCCGTGTGCTGCAGGGCTCCCTGGGCCTGGCTGCGGCCGACGATCGTCGAGGACGAGCCGGCGCCGGTCACGACATGGGTCCCCGTCGAGATCCCGCCGTTGGAATAAAGCAGGTCCTGGAAGCCGACCTCCGTCGCCTGGTACCCGGGCGTGTTGAGGTTCGACATATCGTTGGAGATCGCGTTGAACTCGTTCTGCTGAGCCTCCATGCCGGAGGAGGCGGCGTATAGGCCTTCCAACATCGTCAACCTCCGAGTGAACCGGTGCTGGAGGCGTTCTCCTGCATCGTCTGGTCGATTGCCTGGATCGCGCTCTGGCCCGCCTGGTAGGCGCGGAGCGACGCGATCATGTCGGTCATTGTCTGGATCGGGTCGGTGCCGGAGTCCTCCAGCTCGCCGCTGTGCACGATGCCGGTGGCGCGACCCGACGCCGCGCCGGAGAAGAGGTTGTCGCCCTGCTTGGCGGCGCCTGACACCGTGAACACGCCGAGCGCCGAACCGGCAACGGTGCCCTTGGCGCCGACGGGGATCGTCGCGCCGCTCTGGGAGAGGACGGGGTCGCCCTGGGAGTCGACGAGCTGGCCGGCCGCGTTGGAGCTGAACTGCCCGTCGCGGGTGTAGCGCACGCCCTGGGCCGTGCGGACGGCGAAGTACCCGTCGCCGGCGATCCCGAAGTCCAGCGAACGCCCGGTGGAGTGAAGCGGCGCGGGCGACGTGTCGGTGACGACCTTGTCGATCGTGACCCCGGTCTGCAGCGTGCCGATCGGCTGGCCGGTGCTCGTGTTCTGCAGCAGCAGCGAGTCAAAGCTCTGCTGCTCGGCCTGATCAGGCTTGTAGCCGGGCGTCGAGGCGTTGGAGAGGTCGTTGGACAGCTGCGTCTGGCGCACCTGCTCGGCGAGCATGCCCTGGGCAGCGATGTACAGACCGGCGTCCATTGCGTTCGTTTATTCGTCCCCGGTGACGAATACTTAAGCCGGTCATGCAGACCTTCGCCGTCGACCTCGCACTGCTGCGCGACGTGCTGCTCCCCGGGGTGCGGGTCGCCCCCGGCCGGGCGCTCATGGCCCGCGTCGTGGCGGCCGAGAGCGGGCGCGGGTCGCTGAGCGTCGCCGGGTACCTGATCGAGGCCGAGCTGCCCGCGCACGTCCGTGCCGGGCAGGACCTGCGCCTCGAGGTCCGCGACATCTCCGCCGGTCGGGTGCTCCTGCAGATCGCCGGCCCCGGGCACGCGGCACCGCCGCCGCCGCCGGCCGAGGTGCCCCTCCCCGGCGGGGGCTCCCTGACCGTCACCGAGCGCGACGCGCAGGGCGATGGCGGCGCGAGCGGGGCCGGCAGCGGGGCCGGCTCGCATTCGCTGGCTCTGCGTTACGACGCCCCCGCCCTGGGGCCGGTTGATCTGCGCTTCGAGCTGACGCCGGGATCGATGCGCGTCGGCGTCACCGTCTCGCCCGGCGATTCGCTGCATCGCGCCCAGGCCGACGCCGACACGCTGCGCGCCGCGCTGGCGGGCGCCCTCGGCCACGCGGTGTCAGTCACGATCTCCCCCCGCCGCGAACCGATCGACGTCTATGCCTGAGGTCCCCGGACGCCGGCGCGCCACCGCGCTGCGCTACGAACAGGGCGACCACGCGCCGCGAGTGGCGGCCACCGGGACCGGGCTGGTGGCCGAGCGGATCATCGCCGCAGCGCGCGAGGCCGGTGTGCCGGTGCGTTCCGATCCCGCCCTCGCCCGGGCGCTCGCCGCGCTGCAGCCGGACTCCGACATCCCGCCGGAGATGTGGCGCGCGGTCGCCGAAGCGCTGGCGTGGGCCTATCGGCTCGACGCGGGCAGCGGCGCCGCACCAGGGGCCGGCGGCGGCTGACTCAACTTCCCGGCGCGTTCGCCGATGACGTGGGCCGTCCCCCCGATGGAGCGTTTCCCATGGCACTTCGCCTGACCGGCCCGACCGCGGCTCCCGACGCCGCCGCACCGGGTCTGCAGACCCCGGCCCGCCCGACGGCGGCCACGCTCGGCGTCCAGGCACTCACGATGCTCGCCGCCGGCGACCTCGGCGGGTACCGGCGGCTGCTGGGCGAGGCCGATCAGATCGACGACCCCCAGCGCCGCTATCAGGCGCGCGTCGGCCTGCTGGAGCACGGTCTCGCCGGCGCCGGCCAGGCCTCGACGGGGCAGGCGATCACGACCTTCGCGGCCGTCGCGGGGACGGCGATGGAGATGCTGGAGTCCGATCCCGCCGAACCGATCGTCCTCAACTACGCGGGCATCGCCTGCCATGAGCTGTGGGCCCTCGAAGCCGCCCAGCGGCTGTTCCGGGCAGCCCGCCGTCTGGATCCGGGACTGGCGAACATCGAGCGCAACCTGCAGCAGGTGGCGGCCCGCAAACGGGCGACCCGGCCACGCCGTCCACTGCACACGATCGTGCCGACGCTCGCTCGGCGCGCCCAGGCGGTCAGCGATCGGGCCCAGCCGGCGACCGGGCTGACGCTCAGCCTGTGCATGATCGTGCGCGATGAGGAGCAGATGCTCGGACGCTGCCTGACCGCCGCCGCGCCGGCGGTTGACGAGATCGTGGTCGTCGACACGGGCTCCACCGACGGCACGGTGCAGATTGCCCGCTCGTTCGGCGCCACGGTGATCGAGCACCCGTGGACCGGCTCGTTCGCGGACGCCCGCAACGCCTCGTTCGCCGCCGCCACCGGAGACTGGCTGCTCTACCTCGACGCCGACGAGGTGCTCGTCGCCGACGACGCCCCGCGGCTGAAGGCACTCACCGGTCAGACCTGGCGGGAGGCGATCTCGCTCGTGGAGACGAGCTTCGTCGGCGAGCTGGGTGACGGCTCCGCGGTCACCCACAACGCCCTGCGCATGTTCCGCAACCGGCCCGCGTACCGCTTCACCGGCTCCATCCACGAGCAGATCGCGCCCGCGCTGCCCACCTACGCCCTCGGCCGGATCGGCCACGCCGCGGTCCGGATCGAGCACTACGGCTACCTGGGAACGGTGCGCGACGCCAAGGAGAAGTTCAGGCGCAACATCGAGCTGCTGCGCCGGCAGGCGGCCGAGAGCGGCGCCGACGCCTTCCTGCACTTCAACCTCGGGTGCGAGTACGCGGCGGCCGGCGACCCCACCTCGGCGGTGGTGGAGTTCGAGCAGGCGTGGTCGATGCTGTCCGACGCAGGCACGGTCGCCACCTGTGAGTTCGCGCCGGCGCTCATCTCCGGGCTGGTCAAGACGCTGCGCACCTCCGGCCAGGGGCCCGCGGCACTCGAGCGCGCGGAGACCGGATTGAAGCTGTATCCCGATTTCACTGACCTCGTGCTCGAGCAGGCGACGACGTGGCGGGCACTTGGCGACCTTGAGCAGGCCGAGGCGCTCTACCGCCGCTGCTTGAAGCTGGGCGACGCCCCGGCCCGCTACGGACCGATGGTCGGCACGGGCACGTTCCTTCCCCGGCTCGCGCTCGCCCGCCTGCTGATGGGCCGCGGGGAGATCGCACCGGCCCGCGAGCTGCTGGAGTGGTGCCTGGAGCACCATCCGGGCTTCTTCGGCGTCGCCGCTCCGTACACGACCGTGCGCCTGGCCGATGGCGATGACCCGGGAGACGTGGTCGCTGAGCTGGAGCAGCGCTTAGACGCGGTCACACCGGCGGTGCGCCACGCGGTCGGCGCGGCACTGCAGTCCGCCGGCGCGGTGGCCGCCGCCGAGCAGCAGTACCGCCTCTGCCTGGACGCCACCGCGTCGGCGACGGCGGTGCGCGTGGTCCTCGCCGAGCTGCTGCTGCGCCGCGGGGCCTATGCCGAGGCCGCGCGGCACGCCGCGACGGTCGCCGAGGACGATCCGTTCGCGTCGCTGGCCTGCCGCCTGGAGCTGTGCGGCCTGATCGCTGCCGGTGACACGACGGGGGCTCGCGCGACGATGACGGGCGCCGCCCGCGTCGGGCTGCCGGCGGTGGAGCGCGACGTCTTTGAGGCGTGGACGGAGATCGCCGCGGGCGGACCGCCCCGGACCGGCCTACCGGCGGCCGGGATGGCCCTGCTGGGCACGATCCTCGAGCTGCTGCTGGCCGCCCGCGACGCCACCGGCTTCGATCAGCTGGTGCCGGCCCTGCAGCACTCCGAGCTGGCCGTGCGCGAGCAGCGCGAGCTGCTCGCCGGCATGTACCTCACGCACGGCCACGGGGGGCTCGCCGCGCAGCACTGGATCACGATCTGCGACGAGGCTCCGGACTCCCGGGCGCTGCTCGGCCTGGCCCGGGTCGCCGCCTCCCACGGCATGGCCGAGGATGCGGCGAACTTCGCCGCCGGCGCGCTCGAGCTCGACTCCGAATGCACCGGCGCGCGCCAACTGCTCGACCGTTTGCCGGTGGCGGCCGGCGTGGACGGATAATCGAAGCGGGCTCAAGTTGGCACCAGCTCGCTCGATAACCGGGGGCAAGCATGAGCTTCCACGCCCCCAATATCTCCTCCGTCCACGGTGTCACGCCGACGACGAGCGCCCAGCCGGCGCAGGCGACGGCCAAACCCGCGGCCGCCCAGCCCGCGAGCGAGTCGGTGACCGTCGACACGATGCCCTCCTCGCCCCCGCCCGAGGTGCTCGACGCCATCGGCGCCGCGGCGCGAGCCTACGATCGGCTGACGGCCAACGGCGTTCAGCTGCACTTCCAAGTCGACGGCCAGACCGGCAAGGTCGCGGTCCACGTCTACGACACGCAGGGCAGCGTGCTGGGCAGCCTGGCCCCCAGTCAGGTGCTTGACCTCGCCACCAGCGGCACCTTCGACTGATCACGCACGGGATCTGAGGTCAGCATGTCCACCTCCTCGGTCTCCTCGTCGACCTCCTCGTCGGGCCTGAGCTCGCTCGGTGGGAACGCTCCCCTGCAGATCACCGGGCTGGCGTCCGGGTTGGACACCAATCAGATCATCACCGAGCTGATGTCGATCCAGCAGCAGCCGATCACCAACCTGCAGAACCAGGAGAGCGGCCTGACGGCGCTCAACACGCAGCTGACGAGTGTCCAGACGTCGCTGCAGACGCTCGCCAACGACGCGATGGCGCTGATGGATCCGTCGCTGTTTCAGACCTCGCAGCAGGTCACCTCCTCGGACACCACCCGCGTCTCGGCCACCTCGAGCACGGGCGCGGGGATCGGCGGCTACCAGGTCTCGGTCAGCCAGATGGCCAACTCCGCGCAGCGGACGTTCACCTGGTCGAGCCCGACGAGCAACGACGCGATCACGATCGACGGCCATCAGGAGACGATCACGGCCGGCGAGTCGATCCAGGACTTCGTCGCCTCGATCAACTCCGACCAGAACGCGACGGTCTACGCCGCCGCCACCGACTCGGGGACCGTGGTGCTCTCGGACCGCGCCACCGGCAACACCGGCTCCAGCTACATCCAGGTCGCCGACAGTGGCGGCGCCCTCACGGAGCAGACCGGCAAGGCCCGCGCCGGCCAGGACGCGGTCTACAGCGTCGACGGCGTCGGCGGGACCTCGTCCTCCAACACGGTTACCGGCGCGATCGCCGGCGTCACCCTCACGCTCAACGGCGTTACCACCACGTCGGGCCCGGTGACGGTCAACGTCAGCCCCCCGGCCCCGTCGAGCTCGAACATCTCGGCCGCGATCCAGCAGTTCGTCACCGACTACAACTCGACGATCTCCTCGATCCAGACGCAACTGGCCCAGGCGCCGTCGAGCAGCGATCCGACCCAGGGGACGCTGTTCGGCGATTCGGAGCTCTCCGACCTGCTGAGCTCGATGCGCACGGCGATGTACACGAGCGTCAGCGGCCTGAGCTCCGGGATGTCGAACATGATCGACCTGGGGGTCAGCACGGGCGCGACCTCGGGCAGCGGCGCGCCGTCGGCATCGTCGATCGCCGGCAACCTGACGCTGAACGCGACGACACTCACCAACGCGCTGGCCGCCAACCCGACCGGCGTGCAGCAGGTGCTCGAGGGGTGGGCGAACAGCTTCGCCTCGGTGGTCAAGCCGGCCTCCGATCCCGCGGGCACGATCGACCAGCGCATCCAGGGCGACACTTCCCAGATCTCGCTGCTCGATCAGCGCATCTCCGACATGCAGTCGGCCCTGGCCGACAAGCAGACCCAGCTGACCAATCAGTTCGCCGCGCTGGAGGCCGTGCTCTCGCAGAATCAGTCCGAGAGCAGCTGGCTGACGAGCCAGATCGCCGCACTGCCGGGCAGCTCCTCCGGGTAGCGGTTATCCCGCTCAAAATCCGCCCCTCGCGGTCGATGACGAGGGGCATGAGGCTGTCCATCCGCCGGCGCGTGCTGGTTCAGTCGGCCGCCACGGTGCTGCTGGTCGGCCTGTGCATCGCCGTCGCGGTCGCGAGCCTGCTCAGTCAGCGCTCCAAGCTCGGCGAAGTCGCCACCACCTCGGCCCACGAGCGGACCGAGCGCGCCGCCTACGAGAGCTGGCAGACCCAGAGCGACCGGTTGAGCATGACGGCCGCCCTCGCTGCGCTCGAAGACCCCACCAAGGACGCACTGCTGTCGGCAACCTACGCGCAGGCCGCGACGGCCAGCCGACAGGCGTCGGTGTCGATGCGGACGCTGACCGCCGCGCCGCTCCGGCCGGCCGTCCGCTCCGCCGCCCGCTCCGTGCTCGCCGACCTGTCCGACGAGAACGCCGTGATGGTGCGCATCCACGCTGCGCTGCGAGCCGGCACGCCCGTTCAGGCGGTCAACCTGGCGACGGCCGGCACGGGGCCGATCGCCGCCCGGACCCGAACTGATTTCCAACGTGTCAACGAGTTGCTCCTCGCCGAGGCGGCGGCCGTCAGCGCCCGTGCCCGCTCGCGGGCGTCGAGCGCTGCCGTCAGGGTACTGGTGATCTCCGTGGTGGCGGTGCTGGCGCTGCTGGCGATCGCGGTCTGGCTGATGCGCTCGATCATCGGCCCGCTGCGCCGCGTCACCGACGCGTTCGAGTTGGTTGCCGCGGGCGACCTTGATGTCGAGGTGAGCACCGAGCGTGACGACGAGCTCGGCCGGATGGCCGCCGCCGCCCAGGCCTCGGTGGACTACCTGCAGGAGATGGCGCAGGCCGCCGAGCAGTTCGCGGCCGGAAATCTCGTGGCGAACGTGACGCCCCGATCCGCGCGTGACGTCCTCGGCAACGCGTTCGTCGAGATGCGTACGAAGCTGGCCGGGACCTTGCACGACATCGCGCGCAGCTCGGATTCGGTCGGATCGGCCTCCTCGCAGATGGCGCAGTCCAGCCAGCAGGCCGGCACGGCGGTTGGCGAGATCGCGCACGCCATCGGGTCGGTCGCCGCGGGCGCCGAGACGCAGGTTCGCTCGCTGCAGCAGGCCCGGGCCGTCACCGAGCAGATGACGGCCGCCTCCCGGGCCTCGGCCGCAGACGCCGGTGAGACCGCCGCCGCCGCCAAGCAGGCCCGCGGGCTCGCCGAGCAGGGCGCCGCCGCCGTTCACCGCGCATCCCAGGCGATGCGCGCCGTCCAGGCTGCCAGCGGTGACATCTCAAACTCGATCCGCGACCTCGGCTCGATGAGCGAGCGCATCGGCGGCATCGTCGACACGATCACCGGCATCGCCGAGCAGACCAACCTGCTGGCGCTCAACGCCGCGATCGAGGCCGCTCGCGCCGGCGAGCACGGCCGCGGATTCGCCGTCGTCGCCGAGGAGGTCCGCAAGCTCGCCGAGGAATCGCAGACCGCCGCCGCCACGATCGGAGGCCTGATCGCGCAGATTCAGTCGGGCACGACCAAGGCGGTGGAGGCCGTGACCGCCGGCGCCCGTCAGACGCAGGCGGGCGTGGAGATCGTCGAAGACGCCAGCGCAGCCTTCGATCGCATCGACGGAAGCGTCCAGGACATGGACGAGCGCGTTCAGCGGATCGCCGTGGCCGTCTCGGAGATCGTCGCCTCGGGGACGCACATGAAGGAGAGCATCGAGCAGGTGCTGAGCGTCGCCGAGCAATCCTCGGCGTCAGCCGAGCAGGTCTCCGCGACCACCGAGCAGACGAGCGCTTCGGCGCAACAGATGGCCGCGTCAGCGGGCGAGTTGGCGCACACGGCCGAGAGTCTGCAGGGCGTCGTCCGACAATTCACCTTGGCCTAGCCGGACACAGAGAGAGATCGACAAACATGAGCATGCGCACCCCCTCCCCCTACGCCCCTTCCCACAGCGCCTATCGAGCCAACGCCGTGATGACAGCGTCACCCGGTCAGCTCGTGGTCATGCTCTACGACGGCGCCCGGCGCTTCCTGCATCAGGCGTCGGTCGCGATGGGCGACCGCCAACGAGAGCTCGCCCATCGCAAGCTCTCGAGCGCCGAGGACATCGTGCGCCACCTGCGCAACACGCTCGACATGGAGCAAGGAGAGGTCAGCGTGCGCCTGAAGGCGATCTACAGCTTCTGCCTGCGCCAGATGTCCGAGGCGCGCCTCGCCCAGGACCCGGCGAAGCTGACCGCGGTCGACCGCCTGCTGGGCCAGCTGCGCGACTCGTGGAACTCGATCGCCGCCGAATGAGCGCCGCGGTCGATCCCTATGAGGCGCTCGCCGGCATCATCGAGCGCCAGCTCGCGTTGGTCGCCGAACGCGATTTCGAGGGCCTGGCCGAGCTCAAGGGCGAGCGCGCCGCCCTGGAGCGCACGCTGCCGGCGACGCCGCCTCCCTCTGCACGGCCGACGTTGGAGCGCTGCCTGGCCCTGCAACAGCGGGTCTGGATCGAGCTCACGCGCGTGCGCGAGGCGGTCCTGATCGAGCTCGGCCACGTTCGCCACGGCCAGCGCGCCGCTGCCGGCTATGCCCCCGCCCGCCGGCGCGTCCTGCGCGTCGACGCCAGCGCCTGACAGCTCACCCAATTAAGCCTCAAGAGTTGCAGGCCGGTGCCGACAACGTGAGTGACCACATGGAGTGGTCACACATCGAAGCCCAAGGAGGGCTAGGTACAGCGACACACATGTCCCTCCTTGACACGACCCAACTCGCCCTCGAGTCCGCCATGCGCGGCTCGATGCTCCGGCAGTCCCTGCTGACCAACAACCTGGCCAACGTCGACACCCCGGGCTATCAGCGCGAGGACGTCAACTTCCAGGGAACGCTGCAGTCCGCCATCGCATCGGGCCAGTCACCCGCCGACGTGAGCTTCAGCCCGGCGACGGATCCGGGCACCGTCTCGGCCGACGGCAACGGCGTCAGCGGCGAGCAGGAGTCGGCCAACCTGGCCGAGAACGGCCTGCTCTACGAGAACCTGACCTCGGTCGCCGCGGCGCGCAACCAGATCATGGTCACCGCGATCGGACAGCAGCAGTAATGAGCTTCTTCGACTCGATCGACCTGGCCGCCAGCGGACTCACCGCCGAGCGCGTTCGGATGGACGTCACGGCCGAGAACCTGGCGAACGCGCAGACCACGAACGGCGCCGGCGGGCAGCCCTACCGCCGCCAGCAGGTCGTCCTGGACCAGGTCGGCGGCGGCTTCGGATCGACTCTGCAGACCGCGATGGGCACCGGGCAGGCCCAAACGCCGGGCGGCGTGCAGGTCGCCGGGATCGTCGACGACCCCAGCCCCGACCAGCTCGTCTACGACCCCGGCCATCCCGGGGCCAACGCGCAGGGCTACGTGCGCATGCCCAACGTCAACTCGGTGACCGAGATGACGGACCTGATCTCCGAATCCGACTCCTACCAAGCCGACGTGACCGCCATGAACACCGCGAAGACCATGTACTCCAAGACCCTGGACCTGCTCAAGTGATCCCGGCGATCTCAGGAGCGATCGGCCCCCTCGGAACCGGGGAGTGGAACGTCGGGTCGCTGGGCGCCGGCGCGGGCACCGCCGGCACGGGCGCGATCGATGCCCCCAGCGGCGCCACATCGAGCGGCGGCTCGTTCGGCGGCGCGCTGACCAACGCGATCGACTCGCTGGACAAGACGCAGGCTGCCGCCACCCAGGCCGCCGAAGGGCTGGCCACCGGCACGCTGACCGACCCCACGCAGGCGGTCACGGCGGTCGAGAACGCCTCGCTGTCGATGGACCTGGCCGCGCAGATCCGCGACAAGCTGACAACCGCCGAGAGCACGATCTTTCAGACCCAGGTCTAGGCCGGCGTCATGGCTTCGTTCTCCCAGACAATCAAGCGGTTGTCGCCGAAGGGCTGGGCGATCGTCGGCGGCTCGGTCGCCGCCGGGCTGGTGTTCCTCGTCGTACTCATGCAGATGGCCTCGGCCCCGAGCTACGCGACGCTCGAGACCGGGCTGGACCCCTCGCAGACGGGCAAGATCACCAGCACACTCAGCACCCAGGGCATCGCCTACCAGCTGCAGAACAACGGCACCGCCCTCGCCGTCCAGTCCGATAAGACCGCCCAGGCCCGCGTCGCGCTGGCGACCGCCGGTCTGCTCGGCACCTCGCAGCCCGGCTTCTCGCTGATGGACAAGCAGCAGCTCGGGCAGTCGAACTTCCAGCAGCAGGTCACCTACGAGCGCGCCCTCGAGGGCCAGCTCGCGTCGACGATCGAGACGATCGACGGGGTCTCCTCGGCGCAGGTCAACCTGGTGCTGCCCAATGCCCAGGACCAGCTGTTCGCCGATCAGCAGCAGCCGTCGACCGCCTCGGTGCTGCTCTCCGGATCGAGCACGCTGCAGTCCAGCTCGGTGCGCGGGATCGCCCAGCTGGTCTCCTCGAGCGTTCCCGGCCTACAGCCCGGGAAGGTGACGATCACCGGCTCCGACGGCTCGCTGCTGTGGCCGACGGGCAACGGGTCCGGAGACTCGGGCGGACTGCCCGCCCAGCAGGCCGCCGACCAGCGCTACGACACCGCGACGGCCGCGTCAGTCAACGCGATGCTCGCCCAGACGCTTGGCGCCGGCAAGGCCCAGGTGACCGTCAACGGCGACGTCAACGCCAACCAGGCGACCGCCCAGTCGCTGGTCTACGCCAAGAAGGGCGTGCCGCTGACCCAGCAGAAGACCGTCGAGACACTCAAGGGCGCAGGCGCGGGCGCGGGCGCCGGCGGCAAATCGGGAACGTCGGGCAACATCCCCTCCTACGCGGCCGCCGCCGGCGCGAGCGGCGCCAACTCCAACTACAAGAACCAGACGACCAACACCCAGTTCGGCGTCAACAAGACGATCACGCACTCGGTGATCGCGCCCGGGGCGGTGAAGCGTCAGGCGGTGTCGGTGCTGATCGACAAGTCCGTCCCTCCCTCGGCGATTCCGGCGATCAAGTCGGCCGTGGCCAACGCCGTCGGCCTGCAGCCCAAGCGCGGAGATGCCATCTCGGTCGCCCAGCTGGCGTTCGCGCCGGCGAAGGCGACGCCCGTCGCCGCCGCGCCGAGCTCGATGATGAAGTACGCCAAGTACGGCGTGATCGGCCTCGCCTCGCTGCTGTTCCTTGCGTTCGCCGGGCGGATGTTGCGCCGGCGGGAGCGCGAGCCGTTCGCCGGCCAGCCCACCTGGCTGCGCGAGCTGGAGGCGCCGCGCACGCTGGCCTCCCTGGAGCAGGCGCACGTGACCGAGGTGGCCGCGCTGCAGCCTGCGGTCAACGTGGCCCGGCGCCAGGTCGAAGACCTCGTCCAGCGCGATCCCGAGCGGGTCGCCGCCCAGGTGCGCGCCTGGATGGCCGAGGACTAGGCGCGGCGGGCGGAGTCACCTCATGCCGGCAGAGCTGTACAAGGTGGGTGACGGCACCGGGCAGGCCGTGATCAAGCCGCTGCCCCCGTCGATCAAGGGCCGGCGCAAGGCGGCCGTGCTCCTCGTCTCGCTCGGCACCGAGCGCGCCGCCCAGGTCTTCACGCGGCTGCGCGAGGAGGAGATCGAGGCGCTGTCGCTCGAGATGGCCAAGCTGCAGTGGCTGGAGCCGGGCATCGCCGACGGCGTACTCGGCGAGCTGGCC
>DATAUL010000538.1:0-4543 GCA_036268255.1 Solirubrobacteraceae bacterium
TACGGGTTCTGTCCGAGCGCCGCGCCGACTGCGCGAGCCGCGCCGGGCGCGCCGATCGCCCGCGCGATCTCGCCGTAGGTGGCGGTCTGACCGGGTCCGACCGCACGCGTGGCGGCGTATACGCGGCGGCGGAAATCGTCCAATGGGCGCTCATCGAGCGCGACGTCGCGGAGATCACGTCGCTCCCCGTCGAGCAGCGCCACGATGGCCTCGGTTGCGTCGCGAACGGCGCCCGGCACGCCGACGCCGTCGATGTGGCGCTCGCCCGTCAGCGACCGGGTCCGCGGGAGCAGGACCTCGGTGAGGCCCAGCTCGCTCCACGTCAATCCGCAGATTCCGATCGCCGTCTCGAATATGAGCATGTGACGGTCGACGTTATCGCCGGCCGGTGACGGATCAGTCGAACACGATGACCGGGCTGATGACCTGCGCGTTCTCCATCGCCGCGACGGTCATCAGATGCTGAGCCCGCCGTCCACCGCCAGGGTGGCGCCGGTCATGAAGCTGCTCTCGTCGCTGGCCAAAAACAGCACGGCCCTCGCGATCTCGTCCGGGGAGGCGTGCCGGTCCAGCGGGATCATCTGGTCGAAGACCTTGGCCGACTCCTCGCGGGAGGCGCCGATCGCCTCGACCTCGATCGCGTGCTGGAACTCGTTGTCGGTCGGCCCGGGATGGATCGTGTTGACGCGGATCCCGTCGGCGGCGACCTCCTTGGCCGCCGTGCGCATCAGCCCGACGACGGCGTGCTTGGAGGTCGCGTACGCGGCGATGCCCCGATCCGAGGTGAGGCCGACGACGCTCGAGTTGATGACAAGGCTGCCGCCGGCTCCCATCGCCGCCAGCGCGTGCTTGGCCACGAGGAAGCTGCCGACGACGTTGACCATCATCACCTGGGTGAAGACGTCGACAGGGTATTCGGTCACCGGCGCGACCTCTCCGAACACGCCGGCGTTGGCGAACGCGATGTCGAGCTTTCCGAATCGCTGCACGGTGTCGGCGACGGCCGTGCGCACCTGCTCTTCGTCGGTCACATCGATGGTCTTGACGGCGAGCTTCTCGGAGCCGAGCGCCGCCTCGGCGCGGGCCAGAGCGCCGGCGTCGCGGTCGACGATCATGACGTCGGCTCCCTCGGCGAGGAAGGCGCGGGCGGTGGCCAGCCCGATGCTCCCCGAGCCGCCGGTGATCAGCGCAGCCTTGCGATCCAGACGCCCTATCGCTCGGCCCTGCCGGAAGGTCGTGACGGACGTGGGGAGCTCATCAGATCGGCATTGTTGCCGATTGGCAGCCGTTAGGTTGTACGGGTGGTCGGCACGCCTGATGTCGCCGTCGTGGGGGCCGGGATCGTCGGCCTGTCGACCGCGTACGCGCTCAGCCGGCGGGGCGTCGGGGTGGCGATCTATGAGCGCGGCGTCGCGGGCAACGGGCAGTCCGGCGGCGACTCGAGGATCTTCCGCCACACCCACGAGGATTCCCGGTTGGTGTCCTTGGCGCTCGAGTCCCGGGCGCTGTGGCGCGAGTGGGAGGCGCACGCCGGCCGTGAGCTCGTGAGCGGTGACGGGGTGGTCTCGATCGGCCCGCACGTGCGGCGGCGCGCCGAGCTCATGCGACAGGCCGGCGCTGCGGCGCGCCTGATCGGCCCGGCCGAGCTCTCCGAACGGCTTCCGCTGCTCGCCCGGTGGGAGGGCGACGCGCTCCTCGACGAGGACGGCGGGGTCATCCGGACGCGGGCCGCGATCGAGATGCTCGCCGGCGCGCTGGCCGACGGCGTGGTTTACGACGAGGTCCTATCGGTTCGCCCCACGGCGGCGGGGACCGTGCAGGTGCGTGCCGGCGGCAGCACGGTCGAGCACGCGCGCGTCATCGTCTGCGCGGGCCGAGAGACGGCGTCCCTCGCCCGCAGCGCCGGTCTCGTGGTGCCGGTTCGCCAATCCGCACACGTCCGCCTCGCCTTTCCAGTTCGCGGCGCCCCCCCGCAGCGGTTGGCCTGCCTGCTCGAGGGCAGCGGTGCCTTTGGTGAGGCCGGCGCGTATGCCGACCCGCTGCCCGGCAATCACCTCTACGCCGTCGGGGTGGACGAGACGCCGGTCGGTGCCGACGGCGGCCTCGTCGATCCCGACGGACTGGCGCAGATCGCGGAGCGGACCACCCAGTATGTCGCCCGCGCGCTGCCCGGTCTCGCGCCCGAGCCCGTTCAGGCGCGCCACTGCTGGATCACCGAGCTGCCGTGGGGACATGACGCGTTCGCCGTGTGGGCGAACGGTGGGGCCTCGTTCCTCGTCGGGCACAACCTGTTCAAGCATGGGCCGGCACTCGGGCGCGCGCTGGCGGCCCAGGCCGTGGGCGACGCGCCCGGCATCCCGCTCAGCCCTGAGGATCGCCTGGGTGAGCCCGCCCAGGTCAGCGGCTAGTCACGCGGTCGGTCCCGCTTGGCCGCCCACAGATGCGCGGAGGCGTACGAGCGAGGGCCGCCAGATCAGCTCAATCCCGCCAGCGTGGATCTAGTCGCGGCGGACGGCATCGATTACGGTTGCGAGCAGACTGCAGAGCGCACTTCTCGACCGAAGGGACCACGCCGTCAGATGTCACCGATCTCACGCGGATTCATGGGCCGGCGACGTGAGAACGTCGACCCCTCGCGGGTACCTCCCGGCCAGTACGTGACCCACGACTTCCCGGTGCTCTCCGCCGGGCCCACGCCGCACACCGACCTGGACGACTGGACGTTCACGATCGACGGTGCGGTCGACACCAGCATGTCCTGGTCCTGGTCTGAGTTGACCAGCATGCCCGCGGACACGATCACCCGGGACATCCACTGCGTCACCAAGTGGTCAAAGCTGGACACCAAGTGGAAGGGCGTCCCCGTGGAAGCGCTGCTCGACGGCGTGCACTCCGAGGCGACGTATGTGACCGCATGGAGTGATGGCGGATACACCACCAACCTGGCGCTCGAGGACGTCACCGGCGGCAAGGCGTGGGTGGCTTACGAGTACGACGGGCAGGCGCTGGAGTCCGAGCACGGCGGGCCGGCGCGGCTGCTCGTGCCCGCGCTGTACTTCTGGAAGAGCGCCAAGTGGGTGCGCGGCCTGACGCTCACCCTCAGCGACGAGCCCGGCTTCTGGGAGGGCTACGGATATCACAACCACGGCGATCCATGGCGCGAGCAGCGATACCAGGGCGACTGACCTGGCAGCTCGCCCGCGTCGTCGAGCTGGTGGCTGAGACGGACCGGACAAAGAGCATCGTCCTCGACGCGCCCGCGTGGGCTCGGCACCAGGCCGGCCAGCACGTCGACGTCCGGCTCACTGCCCCGGACGGCTATCAGGCGCAGCGCAGCTACTCGATCGCCTCCGCTCCCGAGGACGCTCACCTCATGCTCACCGTCGAGGAGATCGACGATGGGGAGATATCGCCCTATCTGACCGAGGAGCTGCGCGCCGGCGACGACCTGGAGCTGCGCGGCCCGATCGGTGGTTACTTCGTTTGGGATAGCGTCCAGCCGGGGCCTCTGCAGCTGTTCGCGGGCGGATCGGGCATCGTCCCGTTGCGGGCGATGCTGCGCCATCGGGCGGCCACCGGCAGCACGACGCCGGCCCGGCTGCTGTACTCGGCGCGCTCGCTCCAGGACGTCATCTACCGCCGCGAACTGCTGGAGTCCCCCGGCGATTCGGGTGTGGACGTCGCGGTCGCGCTCACCCGGTCCTGGCCGGAGGAGTGGACGGGGCACCGGGGGAGGGTCGACGAGCGCCTGCTCGATGCCGAGGCGTGGCCGGCCGGCGATCAACCGTGGATCTACATCTGCGGGCCGACCGGGTTCGTGGAGTCGATCAGCCAGCGGATGGTGCAGCGCGGGCATCCTCCCGATCGCATCAAGACAGAGCGTTTCGGGCCCACGAGCGGATGAGGAGTCCCAATGGACGAACACACTCTCGACGGAAACGCGATCGCCGGACCGCTGCACCAGCATCTCGGGCGCGAGATGACTGCAGCCCGGGCCACCTGCGGGCATTGCGGGAAGACGTTCGTGCTCGCCGAGCTCGTCGTCTACGCGCGGGCCCCCGGTTCGGTCGGTCGCTGCCGCCATTGTGAGAGCGTCGTGCTCGTGGTGACCGAGTTTCGCGACACGATCCGGATCCATTGGAACCGGTTCGCGCTCGCCGAGCCGCCGACGCCGTAGCCCGCGGGGGCCGCCAGATCAGATCTTTATGCCGGCGGACCGGCGGTGGGTTACGGTCGGCTGACCAGGCAGCCGCAGAATGAGGAGAGACACCGTGCGCATGTTGCTGAAGATGCAGATGGACGTGGACGCCGGAAACCGGGCGATCAAGGACGGATCCTTCGGAGAGACCCTCGACCGGGTGATGGCAGAGATCAAGCCTGAAGCCGCGTACTTCACCGCGATCGATGGCAAGCGAACCGGGTTGATCTTCTTCGATCTCAAGGAGCCGTCTCAGATCCCCGCGATCGCGGAACCGTTCTTCCATTCCGTGGGCGCCGCCATCGAGTTGCTTCCGGTGATGACACCCGAGGATGTCCAGAAGGG
>DATAUL010000539.1:0-7338 GCA_036268255.1 Solirubrobacteraceae bacterium
GGCGTTCACGCACATGAGCGTGCGCGACAACGTCGCCTTCGGGCTGCAGATCCGCAAGCGCCCGAAGACCGAGATCCGTGAGCGGGTCGACGAGCTGCTCGAGCTCGTCGGCCTGGCGAAGTGGGCCGACCAGCGCCCGTCGCAGTTGTCGGGCGGGCAGCGCCAGCGCATGGCGCTCGCCCGGGCGCTTGCCGTCGCCCCCAAGGTGCTGCTGCTCGATGAGCCGTTCGGCGCCCTGGACGCGGTCGTGCGCGCCGAGCTGCGCGCCTGGTTGCGGCGGCTGCACGATGAGCAGGGCACGACGACCGTGCTCGTCACCCACGATCAGGAGGAGGCGATGGAGGTCTCGGACCGGATCGCGGTGATGAGCGCAGGCGCGATCGAGCAGATCGGCTCGCCGCGGGATATCTACGACCGTCCGGCGAGCGACTTCGTAATGAGCTTCGTCGGGCCGGTCAGCCGCGTCGGCGGGCAGCTCGTACGCCCGCACGACTTCAAGATCTCGCTGACGCGCGACGAGGGGACGATCGAGGCGCTGGCCCGCCGCGTGGTGCACCTCGGCTTCGAGGTGCGCGTCCAGCTCGTGCTGCCCGACGGCTCCGAGGCCTCGGCGCAGCTCACGCGCGCCCATGCGGAGGAGCTCGAGCTCGCCGACGGTGACATCGTCTACGTCCGCCCGCCGGCCGGGGTGCGGGTCGAGTCGGCGCTGCGTGGTGACGTCAGCCGCGAGCCAAGCTCGGTGCCGGCCGGCGCCGTCTTCGAGGCGCCCGAGGGCTGATGCCCCGCGCGCCGGCCTGGTCGGCGTGGGACCGGAGCAGGGCGACGAGCTCGGCGCTCGGGTAGAACGGATCGGCGATCGCGCTGCCGTCGCTCAGCGAGACGGCGGCCTTGAGCTCCCCCTCGACCTCGGCGACGACGAGCGGGGGCGCGGGAGTCACCGGGGTCGAGTCGAGCGCCGCCAAGCGCTCCAGGGAACGCTCGTCGTCGGCGTAGGCGGGCCGTAGGAGGATCTGGGCGGTCGTGAGGGAGAGCATGGTCAGCGATTCTGCGCATGCAACGACATAAACGCAAATAGGGGTTCGCTGGATCGGGTATAACTTGCGGTAATGCTTGACGTGCGCCGCCTGCGAGTGCTCTGCGAGGTCGCCCGGCATGGGTCGTTCTCGGCTGCGGCGAGCGCGCTGGGCTATACCCAGCCGGCCGTCTCCCGTCAGATCGCCACTCTGGAGGCGGAGGTGGGGTCGGTCCTCGTCCGCCGCGTGCCGGCCGGCGCGGTCCTCACCGACGCCGGACGGCTGCTCGTGGCCCGCGGCGAGGTGGTATTCGCGCGGTTGGCCGATGCCGAGGCCGAGCTGCGGGCGCTGCGCGGACTCGAGGGCGGCACGCTGAAGCTCGCCTCGTTCGCGTCCGGGGCGGCGTCCGTGCTGCCACTGGCGGTGGCGCGCTTTCGCGACCGCTACCCGGCAGTCGAGCTGGAGATCGTGATGGGGGATCCCGTCGACTCGATCCCCCGGCTGCGCGCCGGCGAGCTCGACCTGGCGCTGGCCCACGACGCGATGACCGATGTCGAGGCCGGATCCGAACGCCCGTCGGGGATGGTCCAGCGCACGCACGACATCGAGATCGAGCCGCTGTTCGAGGACCCCATGTACGTGGCGATGGCCTTCGCGCACCGGCTGTCCGAGGCAGGGCCGCTCTCGCTGGCGGACTTCGCCGACGACTCCTGGATGCTGGCCACGAGCGATACCTGCCCGGACTCACGGCTGTTCCTGCGCGCCTGCCATGACGCCGGCTTCGAGCCCCGGATCGCCTTCCAGAACGACGACTACGGGGCGATCATGGGCTTCGTGGCCGCCGGCGTGGGGGTGGCGCTGATCCCCGACATGGTCGCCCGCGGGGTACGCGAGGACATCGTCATCCGGCCGCTCGAGCCCTCACCGCCGCCTCGGCCGATCGGGGCGGTCCTGCCGGCCGGATATCGCTCGCCCGCCGCCGCGGCGATGCTCGCCATACTGCGCGAGATCAGCGCCGAGTGGGTCCGTGGCCGGCTGAGCTTCGCGCAGCCGGTGCTCGCCCGGCCGGCCGCCGCGGCCTGACCGCCTCAGCGCGTGACCCAGGCGCCTTCGTCCTGGGTCAGCTTCGTCACCGCCGCGGGCAAGTGGCCGTTGGCGATGTCGGCGATCGTCACCCGCTCCATCACGCGGCGCAGGTTGACGCGTACCGCGATCCACACCTGCGGCAGGACGGTGGCGGCGCCGTTGTAGCTGGCGTCCTCCGGCGGCCCGCCGCGGACGCTGGCGAGCGGGCCCTCGACGGCGCGGATCACGTCGGCGACGGTGACCTGCTCGGCCGGCTTGGCCAAGCGGAAGCCGCCCTCGGCTCCGCGGTGGCTGCGGACGACGCCGGCGTGGCGCAACTCGCCGAGGATGTTCTCCAGGAAGTTGAGGGGAATGCCCTGAGCGGTGGCGATCCGCTCTGCCTTGACCGGCTTCTCGCCGTCGGCGGCGGCGAGTTCGGCCACCGCTCGGACGGCGTAGTCAGCTTTGGCGGAGATGCGCATTGGGCTGCGATCCTACGCTGCGGCGCGGGCGAATCCGTACGCCTCGGCCAGTTCGGGGTCCTTGTCGGCCAGCATCTCGGCGAGCTCGACCATCACTTTGCACTGCTTCCAGGTGGCGTCGTCCTGCATCTTGCCGTCGATCATGTGCACGCCGCGGCCGTCGGGGATCGCCTTAAGCACCTTCTTGGCGAACAGAACCTCCTCGGGGTCGGGGCTGAACACCTTCTTGGCGATGGCGATCTGCACCGGGTGCAGCGACCATGCGCCCACGCAGCCGAGCAGGAACGCCGCCCGGAACTGGGCCTCGCAGCCCTCGACGTCCTTGATGTCGCCGTATGGGCCGTAGAAGGGGAGGATCCCCGCGCTCGTGCAGGCGTCGACCATGCGGGCGAGCGTGTAATGCCACGGATCCTGCTGGGCGCCGGCGCGCGGAGAATCGGATCCCGGCCCCCCGGCGGGGTCGGGATCGTTGATCACCCGGTAGCCGGGATGGCCTCCACCGACCCGCGTGGTCTTCATCCGCCGGCTGGCCGCCAGGTCGGCGGGCCCGAGGCTCATCCCCTGCATGCGAGGGCTGGCGGCGGCGATCTCCTCGACGTTGACCACGCCGAGGCCGGTCTCGAGCAGGGCGTGGACGAGGATCGGCCGCTCCAGGCCGGCCTTGGCCTCGAGCTGGGCGAGGAGGCGGTCGACGTAGTGGATGTCCCACGGCCCCTCGACCTTGGGGATCATGATCACGTCGAGCTTGTGGCCGATCTCGGCGACGAGCGTCGTCAGATCCTCGAGGATCCACGGCGATTCCAGGCTGTTGACGCGGGTCCACAGCTGGGTGTCGCCGAGCTCGATCTCGCGGCCCACCCTGACCAGGCCGGCGCGCGCGGCCTCCTTGCGATCAACGGGCACCGCGTCTTCGAGGTTGCCCAGCAGGATGTCGACGGTCGGCGCGATCTCAGGCGCCTTGGCGACCATCTTCTCGTTGGAGAAGTCCAGAAAGTGGATCATCCGCGACGGCTTGAAGGGAATCTCGAGGATCGGGTCGGGGGCGCCGATGGCCAGCGCCTTGCCGAAATCGCGGGGGTTTCGCAAAGGGATATCTCCTGTTCGGTGAGCCATTGACGCTACCGATTGCGCGCATCCCTGGCATCCTCTGCCCTCTTTCGAGTCCCCGATCAGGAGTTTTGATCCATGCCAACAGTCGATACCGACCAGGCGGTCCGCGAGGCCAGCGGCGCGCACCCGTACGGCCGCTACCTCGAGGAGTTCGAGGTCGGGGCCGTCTACAAGCACTGGCCGGCCAAGACCGTGACCGAGTCAGACGACCACCTGTTCTGCCTGATCACGATGAACCATCACCCGCTGCACCTCAACGACGTGTACGCCAAGCAATCCCAACAGGGACGCAACGTGGTCGTCGGGCCCTACGTGTACTCACTGGCGCTCGGGATGAGCGTTTCCGACGTGAGCGGCAAGGCGATCGCCAACTTGGCCACCGAGGAGCTCAGCCATCCCGCTCCGGTGTTCCATGGCGACACGCTGTACGCGGAGTCCGAGGTGCTCGACGTCCGGGAGTCGCGTTCCAAGCCCGACCGCGGCACCGTCCGGGTGCACACGCGCGTGCTCAACCAGGACGGCGTGCTCGTGGCCGAGTTCAAGCGCCTCGTGCTCGTCCCGCGTAAGCATCCCGGTCAGCCCGCCTGAGCCACCGGTGGTCGGGCCGCCGAGCCGGTTTCATGTGCGCGCTAACAAAAACGGAAGCGCACTTTGTGAGCAGTTTGTGAGCCTGCCGAGTAGGCTTCCCGGACCTTTTCCTTCACCCAAGGAGTGCCCTCTTAATGGCAAACACAGCCCCGACGCACCAAGCAACCACCGAGCACCCCGGGCTGCGAGCGTGGGTAGAGGAGATCGCGGCGCTGACCCAGCCCGACGACATCTACTGGTGTGACGGATCGGCTGAGGAATATGACCAGCTCGCGCAGGCGCTGATCGACGCCGGCACGTTCGAGCGCCTTTCGGACTCCAAGCGACCGGGCTCCTACCGGGCATTGTCGGACCCCGCCGACGTGGCGCGCGTCGAGGACCGGACCTTCATCTGCTCGCGACACGAGGCCGACGCCGGTCCCAACAACAACTGGCGCGAGCCCGCCGAGATGCGCTCGACACTGCATGGACTGTTCAAGGGCTCGATGCACGGGCGCACGATGTACGTCGTCCCGTTCTCGATGGGGCCGCTCGGGTCGCCGATCTCCTACATCGGCGTGCAGCTGACCGACTCCGCCTACGTGGCCGTCTCGATGCGGATCATGACGCGCATGGGCCAGCCGGCGCTCGACGTGCTCGGCACCGACGGCGACTACGTGCCCTGCGTGCACTCGGTCGGCATGCCGTTGGACTTGGCCGCTGGCGCTTCCGACGTACCGTGGCCGTGCAACGCCGACAACAAGTACATCGTCCATTACCCCGAGGCGCGCGAGATCTGGTCGTTCGGCTCGGGCTACGGCGGCAACGCGCTGCTGGGCAAGAAGTGCTTCGCCCTGCGGATCGCCTCGGCGATGGCGCACGACGAGGGCTGGCTGGCCGAGCACATGCTGATCCTCAAGGTGACCTCGCCTCAGGGTGAGGTCAAGTACATCGCCGGAGCCTTTCCGAGCGCCTGCGGCAAGACGAACCTCGCGATGGTCATCCCGACGCTGCCTGACTGGAAGGTCGAGACGATCGGCGACGACATCGCCTGGATGAAGTTCGGCTCCGACGGTCAGCTGTACGCCGTCAACCCCGAGGCCGGGTTCTTCGGCGTGGCGCCCGGCACGGGAGCGCGAACGAACCCCAATGCCATCGACATGATCAGCCGCGACACCGTGTTCACGAACGTGGCCAGGACCGATGACGGCGACATCTGGTGGGAGGGCATGACGGGCGAGCCGCCGGCGCACGCGATCGACTGGCACGGCAATGATTGGACTCCGGGTTCGGAGTCGCCGGCCGCCCATCCCAACGCCCGCTTCACCGTGCCCGCCGCCCAGTGTCCGTCGATGGCCGACGAGTGGGAGGACCCCGAGGGGGTGCCGATCTCAGCGATCATGTTCGGGGGGCGCCGGGCCACGGTCGTGCCGCTCGTCCACGAGGCCCGCGACTGGGAGCACGGCACGTTCATCGGCTCGATCATGTCCTCGGAGACGACCGTCGCCCAGGCGGGCGAGGTTGGCAAGCTGCGCTTCGATCCGATGGCGATGCTCCCGTTCTGCGGGTATCACATGGGTGACTACTTCAACCACTGGCTGACCATCGGCAGGCGCGAGGACGTCCGGATGCCGAAGGTCTTCTACGTCAACTGGTTCCGCAAGGACGACGACGGCAAGTTCATGTGGCCGGGCTTCGGCGAGAATTCCCGGGTGCTGGCCTGGATCTTCGGCCGGCTGACCGGGGACGCGCAGGCCGAGGAGACCCCTATCGGGCTCGTGCCGGCGGCCGGCGAGGGCGGGATCGATACGGACGGCCTCGACGTCTCGCCGGAGACGATGGCCAAACTGCTCGAGGTCGAGACCGACGGCTGGCTGACGCAACTGCCGCAGATGCGAGAACACCTGGCGAGGTTCGGCGACAAGCTCCCGCCCGAGCTCACTGCCCAGCTCGACGGGCTCGAGCAGCGCCTCAAAGCCTCGTAGCGGGTCACATCGGACGTCGCGCCAGGTCGGGCGCGAGCCTCCCGTGCGACCTACCGGACTCTTACCGGGCTCATAGGACGCGCGGCGTACCCTGACGGGGTGGCCCTCGGCTTCATCCCGTCAGACGCCGCCGTCCTGATCGTCCAGGCGGCTGTCGTCGTGGCTCCGCGGCGCCCGCCGCGCGTGCCCTGGATCGAGCGGATGTCCGGTCCTGCGTGGGCAGCGATCCCGATTGTCTCGATCGTCGGGGTGATCTTCGCCATCCGCTACGTCTCGAGCACGGCGACCGGGCTCACGTGGCTGGCGCTCATAGCCGTTCCGCTCCTGGCCGCGCTCGCGCTCGGCTGGGCCGCCCATGGAGGGCGGTGGTGGCTGGCGCCGCTGTTCGTGCCGCTGTTCCTGCTCGCCTGGCTGGACCGCACGACGCTCGTCGGCGAGGGCGCGGCGACGCTGCTGTGTGCACTGAGCTGCGTCAGCCTCGGGTGGCTCCTGGCGGCGGTGGCCCCGCCGGGCTGGCTGAAGCTCGGGGTCCTGGCGATGGCCGCGGCCGACGTGTGGCTCGTGCTCTCAGACCTGCTGCAGACGCCCAACGACGCGCTCGTGACGGCCGCCCCCGCGCCCGGCAGCGGCCTGCCCCGGCTGCAGTCGGAGTCCTTCGGGAGCATCTCGCTGGGCTACGGCGACCTGTTCGTCGCGGGCGTGCTGGGGGGCGTGCTCGCGCGCGAGGGGCGCCGTCAGTGGCCGATCGGGCTGCTCACGCTCGTCCTCGCCGGCCTGTTCGACCTGCTGTTCTTCGTGCTCTCCGAGTTGCCGGCGACCGTTCCCGTGGCGGCGGCCCTGATCATCGCCGAGGCATACGTGTGGCACCGCGCCCGTGCACCGGCCCGCGACCGGGGCGGCGGGGCCGAAGCTCAGTGCTGGTCGTCGCCGGTGGAGGCCGGCGGGCGCGATTCCTCGGCCAGCGACGTGATCGCAAGCTTGCCGCGGGCGGCCTCCTCGAGCACGTCGGTGGCCTCCTCGGCCGATCTCGAGTAGAGCTCGACGAGCAGGTGCACGACGATCTGGTCCTCGTCGTGCTTGTGAAAGCGGACGTGGGTGAAGAACTCGCGCGTGCCG
>DATAUL010000540.1:0-2828 GCA_036268255.1 Solirubrobacteraceae bacterium
CTTGCGACACACGACGGCATCCCCGCCGTCGCGCGCGCCGCATCGCGCCGGTAGACGCTGGGCGGCACACCGACCAGTTCGGTGAAGCGGGTGCTGAAGGTGCCCAGCGACGAGCAACCGACCGCGAAACAGACCTCGGTGACGTTGAGATCGCCACGACGAAGCAGCGCCATCGCGCGCTCGATGCGCCGCGTCATCACGTAGCCATAGGGCGACTCGCCGTAGGCAAGCCGGAACGCACGGCTGAAGTGCCCGGCCGACATGTACGCGCCGCGGGCGAGCGCCTCGACGTCCAGCGGCTGCGCGTACTCCCGGTCGATCCGATCGCGAACGCGCCGCAGCCGGGCGAGGTCGCTCAGGCGCTGCGCCGCGACAGGCCCACTGGTCACCTGCGAGATCGTGCCACATCGCGCCACCACGACGGCGCGTCCGTCCTCGTGGCCGTACTGCTCATGGGTCCTGGAGCAGCCCGAGCACGTTGCCGTCGGGGTCGGTGACGGTGGCGACCAGGCGACCACCACCGACGTCGTGCGCGGACTCCTTCACGGTGGCACCCGCGGCGGTCAGCTCGGCCAGCTTCGCCTCGATGTCCGACACGTGCCAGTAGGCCACGGGCGAGGTCATACCCTGCGATCCGCCGCCCGGCACCAGCCCGATGTGCTGACCGGCGGCCTCGAAGCCGACGTAGTAGGGCGCGTCGGCCTGCGGCTCTACGCCGAGCAGGGCGGCGTACACCGGCTTGGCCCTCGCCAGGTCGGAGACGGGATGCAGCACGGTCTTGATTCCCTGGGTCAACGAGCCGGTCATGGTCACTCCTGACGTCGTGGTGATGTCCATGACCGTCACGCTAACCGCGGCCCCGGGTCCGCGCTTCTCGATTCCTGATCGATCCTGGGTGAGGCGGGTGCTGGCTGACGAGGCCGGGCTGCTCTGCAAGACCGACCGGGAGGGACGTCTCAGTCGGTGACCGGCGCGCGAGCGCCCTGCTGCGCCCGGTGCCCTTCGCGCCGGTACGGATGCTGCGCATGCGGCCGGGGGCCGTAAGGGCGCCGGGCCGGTTGCCGGGCATCGGTATGCACACCGAGCTGGTCACCGCGTGAGCTGATGATTGCCCAGCTGAGCAGGCCCAACAGCGCCGCAACCAGCACGATGGCGAGGACGATATTAAGGGCGAGGAAAGCTGTCATGGGGACTCCTTTTCCTGGATTGGGATAAGGCTTCCCACAACGTCGCAGCTCAAGCTCAGAAAAACGTTAGAACGATGAGAATGCGCTCACTCGCCCGAGGCTTCTCCCGAGATCAGGCCGAGGACCAGGGGCGGAGGACCAACCGCCGGCGGGAGCGGAAGGTCTGGGTCCACCGCCGAGAAGTTCGGCAGGTGCAGCGCGAAGATCGAGCCCTGGGCCGTGCTCGTTACCGTGCAGCTGCCCCCGTGGGCCTTGACGATCGCATCGGCGATCGCCAATCCCAGGCCGACCCCGCCCGCCGACCGGGTGCGGGCCGGATCGGCGCGCGCAAAGCGCTCGAAGATGCGCGCGAGCGCCTGGGCCGGCACCCCGGAACCCTCGTCCTCCACCTCGATCGACACCCCGGCGGCGCCGTCACGGCCGGCTCGCAACTCGATTGCGGCTGACGGCTCGGTGTACTTGACCGCGTTCTCGAGGAGCGCGTCGAGGGCCACGCGCAACCGCCCGGCGTCGACGCGCAGGCAGCCCTGGGCGAGCGTTCCCAGCCGCCACAGACGAGGCGCGACGTCCGACCAGCGCATGAACACATCCTCCAGGAGCGGCTCGAGCTCGACCTCGGCGGGCTGGACGAAATCGGGCTGGTCGACGGTGGCCAACAGCAGCAGACGCCCGGTGATCGCGTCGATCCGCGACAGCTCGTCGAGCGCGACCTCGATCTCGTCCGTCTCCCCCAGCTGGCCGCGCAGGAGCTCGAGGTGGCCGCGGGCGATCGTCACCGGGGTCCGCAGCTCGTGCGACGCATCGTGGATGAAGCGCTCCTGGCGGGCGAGCATCGACCGTCGCTCGTGCGCCTCCTGCTCGGCGATGTGTTGTGCGTCCACGCGACGACGGGCGTGCCAGACCATGGCCAGGAACATCGCCGCCATCAGCGGTACCTCGGTCAGCTCTCCCCACAGCTGGATGCCGCGGAACGCGTCGAACGCGATCGAGGCTCCCGTCGCCGACATCACGCACGCGAGGCCGATCAGCGTCCCCCGTACCGGCCAGACGCGAAAGCCGTACAGCAGCGTGAGGCTGATCCAGACGAAGTGAAACGGAATCGTCTCCCAGCTCGGCGAGGCGATCATCGCCGCGTAGTTGGCGAGGGCGAACGCCACCCACAACAGCTCGACGCGGTAGCGTCGCAGCCACCCGACGGACTTAGGCTGCGCGATATCCAGCATTGCGAACGGTCTCGATCGGCGCGTCGGGTCCGAGCTGGCGCCGCAGCCGTCGCACGCACACGTCGACGACGTTCGATCGCGGGTCAAAGTCAAAGCCCCACACCTCGGACAGCAACCGCTGGCGGCTGATGACCTCACCCGGGTGGAGCATCAGGAAATGCAGCAGCCGGAACTCACGGTCGGGCAGGCTGGCCACCGTGATCCCCACCCTGGCCTCTCGCCGGGTGATGTCGAGCGCCAGCCGTCCCACCCGCAGCGTCGTGCCGTCGTCACCGGCATGGCCGATGCGCATCTGCACCCGTGTGCGAGCGAACAGCTCATCGAGCGAGAACGGCTTGGCCACGTAATCGACGGCGCCGAGCTCGAAGCCGCGCAGCTTCGTGGCCAGATCGCTGCGCGCCGAGAGGATCAACACCGG
>DATAUL010000541.1:0-15205 GCA_036268255.1 Solirubrobacteraceae bacterium
ACTGGGTGGCGGAAGAACGAGACCAGCTCATCAAGCCCGAGCACGCCGCCCTCGTCCAGCGGTGGCAGCGGGATCGGCAGGAACGGCGCCGCTCCGTCGCGCGGGCCGTCGAACGCAATCGCGCCCGCCAGCGCGGCCGCATCGAAGCTCCAGGGCTGGGCGCCTGCGAGACGTCCCGGGCTGAAGTTACGCGGATCGAACGGCTGCAGCGGGTGGCGCACGACCACCTGGCCACGGGGATCGCCGCCATGCACGCGGACCGCGGTCGCCGCGATCACGTCGAGCAGCTCGCCGACGGGCACGGCCGGTGGTCGCCGCGCGTTGGTGCGCTCGTCGTTGCCGGTGTAGGTGACGATGAGCGCGTCGCCGGCCGCGAGCAGGGCGTCCAGCAGCAGCTGCCGGTCCTCGGCGCGCGTGTCACGGTCGCCGACCCGCGGGTCGGCGAGCAGCAGGTCATCGCCCTCATGCCAGGCCCTACGCGGGAAGGCGCCGTCGTCGAGCCCGAGCAGGCAGACGACGCGGTGCGGCACCGAGCGCATCGGTTGGAGCGTGCAGACGGTGAGGTCGCCGGTGCGGAAGTTGGCGCGCGTCGGCCTGCCCGCGAGCCGGTCGGCCAGGAGGAAACGTGCTTCCGCCAGCGACAACGCGCTCCCTGCCGGGCCTGCCTGCACAGTGGCAGGCCCGGCGCCCGGCGTGATCTGGGGTACCGGCTCCGCGTCACTGCCCGCCGCCTCTTCCGCGAGCCCCGCGAGAATCCGGTCGAGCTCACGCTGCTGCCATGCGTCGGCCTCCGACACGTCCGTCAGCCGCGCCGCGGCCGCCGCCAGCACGTCGGCCCAGCCGGCGACGGTGTGGGGGCGGGCGAGGTCGTCGAGCGTCGTCTCCAGGCGGTCGATGAACTCGGCGAAGCGCCCGGCCAGCGCGACGGCGCCGCTCTGCACGTCATCGACCGGGAGCACTCCTGCGTACATGTGCCCGCCGTCGCCGGTCTGGGCGACCCCGAGCAGCAACCGGCGCAGGCCGGCCTTCCATGTCCCGGTGGTGATCTCGCCAAGCCGGTAGCGAGCGCGGTGCGCGGCGTCCACGCCCCAATGTACGCCTGCGTCTGCCACCCAGGCGCGGATGCGGTCGAGGTCGTCGTCGTCGCATTCAAATCGATACCGGACCGGATCGCTGTCGAGCAGGTCCAAGACCTCGGAGACGGCCACGCGGCCGCTCGCCAGCTCCAGCAGCCGCGCGAGCGTGCCGAGCAGTGGGTTGGTCTGGCGCAGCGAGCGGTCGGCCAGGCGCACGCGCAGATCGATTGCGCGGGGCTCGGTCGCCGCGGCCGGCGCTGCCGCGGTCGCCTCGTCGTCGCCCTCCTCGTCGGGCAGCCGCTCGCCTGCCCCGAAGGTCGCCTGGATGAGCGGGGCGAACGTCTCGATGTCCGGGCACATGACGATCACGTCACGTGGCTCAAGCGTGGGGTCGCGGGCGAGCGCGTCCAGGATCGCGTCGCGCATCACCTCGACCTGACGAACGCGGCCATGGCAGGAGTGCACCTGGAGGCTGTGGTCGGCGCTGTCCAGGATCGAGCGGTGGTCGGTCTCGCCGGGCAACGGCGCGCCGAGAACCGGACGATCGGCGCGGATGTCGGCCTGGACGCGCGTCAGCAGCCCGCCCGGTGGCGGGTCGGGGTTGGGATCGTGGCCGGGGTCCTCGTGATCGGAGTCGTGGTCGTGGTCGGAGTGCCCGCCGGCGGCGGGGGCGCCTTCGAGCACGAGCTGCATCTCACGCGCGTCGCGGCCCCAGGAGGCGAGCAGCCGGTTGGCGGCCAGCCGCGCGGTCGGGTCCTCAGAGCGGATGGCGACACGCTGGGGGTCGGCCCGTTGCGCCACCGCGCGCCACAGCTCCGGCGAGGGGTGCAGGAGGAAGAGGTGGACGTCGCGTCGATGGGCGAGCGCGCTGAGGACCTGGAGGTGGCCGGCGGGCAGGCGGGTGAGCCCGAACAGCGACAGCCGCTCCGGGAGCTCCAGCAGAGCGGGATCCCCGCGCAGGCGCTGCTCGGCGCGCTCGCGACGCTCGGCCGGCCCCGGTCGCCCGATCCGGGCGCGCAGCCGGCGCCACAGCTCGGCTTGCCAGGCCGCGGTGGCGGGCAGCTGGTGTCCCAGCTCGTCGGCGTCGCGTCCGTCGGCCCAGGCCTCGAGCATCGCCGGGCGGTGCAGGGCATAGCGGTCGTAGAGGCCGGCGACGTGACGCACGACGCTGAGGCGCCGGGAACGCTTGGCCGGGGCCGGAGGATCAACGTCCGTGCCCAGGTAGGTGGCCAGCCCCGAGAGCCACGGCTCGTCCAGGCACTCCTGCACGACGTCGAGCAGAGGCCACACGGACCGCTCGGGCAGCCACGGGTCCTGCTCGGGATCGACGCCTGACGCGGTGGCCACGGCGTCGGCGATCAGGCGATGCGGGGAGGGGAACAGGACGTTGGCGCAGACGCCGTCGCGCTCGCCGGGCCGCGCGCCGAGGGTTGCGGACATGTGCTGGATCAGCCAGCGCTCCATGCCCCGGGTGGGGACGGCGACGACGTCGGGCGCGAACGCGTCGTCGGGCGGCTGCGCGAGCAGCTGCGCGAGCGCGTCCGCGAGGCGGTCGGCACGGGTGGCGCGATGGACCTGAAGCATGCCTCTGAGGGTACCTCTGGGCCTGGTCAGCACCGCCTGGCGGACCGCAACGAAGCGCGGCGAGATCGTGTGCAACAACTTTGTGTCAATCGCTTGCAATCGGTGAAGGACTCGGTTACTCTGACGAACGTCAAGTAGGAGTTACCACTATGACCCGCGCTCTTCACACCTTCCCCGCAACCGCCTCCGTCCGGACGATCAGTCCGGCGAAGACGCCTGCGCGCGCGTTCATCGTCGGTGACCAGTCGACCGGCGCGGACCGTGGGACCGATGCAAACGCCAATGCCCTCGCGACGAGGTGCGCTCTTCATTAGACGAGCGCGCACATTTGACTCGAACGCGAGGGCGACCCACACGGGTCGCCCTTTTTTTGTGCCTATCCGACATCCATCCAACGACTGAAGAGACCATCATGATCGCCTTCAACACGACCTAACCGCTCGACAGGCCCTTCCCGACGGTTGTCACCTCGCATGTCACACGCCTGAGTGTCAGGTGTCACTGGCCCCTGCGAGGAAGTGACACTAACGGGGGGCTCCCTCGAACGAACACCGAGCCTGCCTGCCGCCGAGCGGCGGGCGGGAAAGAAGACGCGCCGCCGCCGCGACGGTCCTTGGCGGCGGCGCCGGTCGCCCACGCCTTCATACGCCAAGCCACCACCCATCACCCACACCAATTGAAAGGAGGCGGTCGTGGATTTCGACCGTCATGAGTTGATGATTCTCAGCCGCGGGGGTCGCGTCCCGCGCGCCATGCATCCTGGCCCGCGGCCCCTGCCGGTACCGGTGCGGTCCGAACGCGCCGGCCCCGGACGTCTGGTGAGGTTGGCCCGTCGGCTGCGCAGCCGACGGGCTCCTCGCCCGGCGCTGGACACCCATCAGTACCTGCGGATGGAGTTCTCCGTCGATGACGAACGCCGGCACCTCCGCCGCTGAGCGGCCGCCCTCGTAGCTCAGAGGAAGAGCAGCGGGTTACGAACTCGCGTGCGGAGGTTCGACTCCTCCCGAGGGCGCTTCACTACATAGCCGAGCACACGGCCGCAGGAGGCGGTCAACGATGACGATCACCGCCGGCTCCGTCCGCGTCACCCACACGCTACGCCCGCTGCGGGTGGCGATGGCCGGCCGCGACGTGCCGGACCCCTGCAAGGACCAGGTCCGCCCGTGTGGGCGATCAGCGCCGCTCTGTGGCGCTGATCGCCCACACAACCATGAGGTTGCGCGCCCGCGCCAGGCGATCCCGGCGTTTGTCAGAGAACCGGACTCGTACACGCGCTATGAACGCTTGATGGGCCGGCGTCGACGCTCCTCAGTCGTGCAGGGCGTCATCGTCGCCGTGCTGCTCGGCGCCGTCGCGTTCGTGATCGCCGGTATCGTCCCCGGCTCGAGCGGACGTCTGCGGCACGCCGCGGTGGGGTGGATCGCGGTGGAGGTGGTGATCGAGCTTGGCGCCTGCGTCGCCTACGCGCTGCTGTTCCATGGCGTCTTCTCCCGCGGGCAGTACCGGGTCGGCTTCACCCGCGCTGCGCAGATCGGCGTCGGCGAGCTGGGCGCGTTCGTGGTCGTTCCCACGGGCGCGGGCGGGCCGGCCTTGCGGATCTGGGCGCTGATGCGCGGCGGGATGCCGTTTGCGACCGTGATGGTCCGCAGCGTCGTTCACGCGGTGATCTTCAACCTCCCCTACATCGGGGCCGCGATTCTCCTGGGATTGGGCGTCGCGCTCGGCCTGGGTCCCGGCCACGCGCCGTTGGCGGTCGCGCTCGCCCCGCTCGGCGTCGTGGCCGTCGCCGTCGCCTTTGCCTTCGGTGCAACCGGTGTGGCGCGCCGGCAGCGCGACGAGCCGGCCGACCGGTGGCACAGGATCGGCCGCGATGTCCTGGTGGCCATTCCCGTCGGGATGCGCGAGCTCCCCGCCAGCCTGCGCAGACCTGGCCTGGTCCTCGCCGCCCTCGGCTACTGGGCCGGTGACTGCGGCGTGCTCGTGGTCGCCTTTCACGCCGCCCATGGGTCGGCGCCACTCGGCGTGATCGTGCTCGCCTACATGCTCGGCCAGCTCGGCAACACGCTGCCGCTCCCGGGCGGCGTCGGGGGCGTGGAGCCGCTGATGCTCGGGGTGCTCACCGCCTCGGGAGTCGACTCCGCACTCGCGGCTGCCGCCATCGTCCTCTACCGCTTCGTCTCACTTGGCATCCAGGCCGTGGCCGGAGCAATCGCTGTCGTCACGCTGACAAACGCGGGTGTCGATTCCGGGTCTCCCCGTGCGTCGTCTGAGACAAACGACCACACGGGAGGCACTCCATGAAGTACTTCATTCAGATCAACCTCGGGCCCAAGGCGCGCGACTGGCGCTCCCTCTCGGACGACGAGCAGAAGGCGATCGCCGCCGGCTATCAGCTGATCAACCAGACGCCGGGCGTCACCCCGGCCGGCGTGCAGTTGCAGCCGCCCGAGGCGGCGGTCACCGTCCGCGTCGCCGACGGTGTGACGCAGACCACCGAGGGGCCGCTGGTCGCCACCGACGACGCCCTCGACGGCTACTTCACCTACGAGGGCGAGAGCCTTGAGGATGCGATCGAGGTCGCCGCCCGCGTGCCGGCCGCCCGCATGGGCGGCGCGATCGAGGTGCGCCCGATCGTGGAGTGGTCGGCGGCCTGAGCGGCCGGCGCGCTGGGGCCGGGCCGCCGGACCATCCGCCGGGCACGAGCTAACGTGACCCCGCGTGGCCGAGACCGACCTGAGCCCCAGCGCGTTCGCGCAGGACGAGGAGCTGTTGACCGACGTCCTGCGGGAGGTGATCGCACTCGGCGAGGGGCCTGAGGCGGTGGCGCTGCTCGACGACACGATCGCCCTGGGCCGCCGCGCCCGGCTGGGTGACGAGACGGCCGCCGACGAGCTCGCGACGCTCGTCGGCGCGCTCGATCTCGACCAGGCCGAGGTGCTCGTGCGGGCGTTGACGCGCTGGTTTCAGCTGATCAACCTCGCCGAGGACAATGAGCGCGTGCGGCGGCTGCGTGACCGCGACGTCGCCCATCCCGAGCGGCCCCGGGCCGGCTCGCTACGCCAGGCGGTGGCCGACCTGCACGCGGCCGGCACGACGGCCGGTGAGCTCCAGGCGGTGCTCGACCGTGCCGAGCTGCGGCTCGTCATGACCGCGCATCCGACCGAGGCCCGGCGGCGGACGACGATCGACAAGCTGGCGCGCGTGTTCGACGTGCTGCACGGGCTCGACGAGCGCAAGCATCCCGACCGCGACGATGCGCGGCGGCGGCTGCTGGCCACGATCCAGGAGCTGTGGGGGTCGGACGACATCCGCGCCGCCGAGCTGACCGTGCTCGACGAGGTTCGCGGCGGGCTGATCCACTTCGCCTCCACGCTCGCCGACACCGTGCCGCGGATCTACCGCGACCTGGAGCTGGCGATTGCCGAGCACTATCCCCCGCCGGACGGAGAACCCCCGGCCGTCCGGGTCCCGCCGCTGCTCGGCTTCGGCTCATGGATCGGCGGCGACCGCGACGGCAACCCGTTCGTGACCCCGGAGATGACCGTCGACGCGCTGGAGCTGATGCGCGAGCAGTGCCTGCGGCTGCTGGAGTCGCGCCTGGAGCAGCTTGCCGGGAGGCTGTCGCTATCCGAGCGCCTGACCGGCCACGCGCCGGACCTGGAGCCGATCCTCGCCGCCGGCGAGCGGGCGTTCCCCGGGCTGGCCGGCACGCTGGCCGCGCTGAACCCCGAGGAGCCTTATCGCCGGGCACTGACGTTCGTGCGCGAGCGCGTGCGCGCGACCCAGACCCGCGGCCCCGGCGGATATGTCCAGTCCGCGGAGCTGCTCGAGGACCTGCGCCGGGTTGAGCGCTCGCTGCTGCGGGGTCCCGGGACGTTGACGGCGAGCACCGACCTGCGCGACTTCATCCGCCAGGTGGAGGTCTTCGGCTTTCACTACGCGCGCGTCGACATCCGCGAGCACGCCAGCGTCCACCGCCGCTCGCTGGCCGAGATCTACCGCTCGCTCGGGGTGTGCGCCGACTACGAGAACCTGGCCGACGACGAGCGCCTCGCGCTTCTGCAGGAGCAGATCGCCGACCGCCGCCCGCTCGTGCCGGCCGATATCGGGCGCTTCTCGGACTCCACCCGGGAGACGATCCAGACGTTTCGCACGTTGCGCGAGACGCTCAGCGAGGCCAACCGCGGAGCGGTCCACACCTACATCGTGTCGGGCACCCAGGGGCCGGCCGATCTGCTCGAGGTGCTGCTGCTGATGAAGGAGTCAAGCCTCTCCGAGGCGGGCGGCCGCGGCGTCCGGCTGCGGATCGTCCCGCTGTTCGAGGCCGGAGCGACCCTGCGCGCAGCGCCGGCGACGATGCAGGCGCTGCTGACGATGCCCGTCTACCGAGCGGCGCTGCGATCGGTCGGCGACGTCCAGGAGATCATGATCGGCTATTCGGACTCCAACAAGGACGTCGGCTACCTGGCCTCGGCGTGGGCTGCCTACACCGCCCAGGTGCAGCTGGCGGAGGTGCTACGCCGCCATGAGATCGACTGGTTCTTCTTCCACGGCCGCGGCGGCGCCGTCGGCCGGGGCGGCGGACCGACCAACGGCGCGATCCTCGCGCTGCCTCCCGGGACCGTGCGGGCGCGGTTGAAGATGACGGAGCAGGGCGAGGTGCTGACGGCCAAGTACTCGGTGGCCGAGATCGCCCACCGCGAGCTCGAGCTGGCGACGAGCGCCACCCTGGCGACGGGACGCGCCCGGGCCCACGCCGAGCGGGAGCGCTTCGACGAGCTGATGGAGGAGATGGCGGCCGAGTCGGCGGCCGTCTACTCCTCGATCGTCCATGACGACCCGGACTTCGTGCGCTTCTTCGAGGCAGTCACCCCGGTGGAGGAGATCTCGCGTCTGCGGCTGGGGTCGCGGCCGGCGAAGCGCTCGCAGCGGGCGGGCATCGGCGATCTCCGCGCGATCCCGTGGGTGTTCTCGTGGACGCAGTCCAGAATCGTGCTGCCCGCCTGGTTGGGGCTGGGCACAGCGCTGCGCGGCGCGCGGGAGCGCCACGGCGTCGGGCTGCTGCGCCAGATGGCCGCCGAATGGCCGTTCTTCACGAGCGTTCTCTCCAATGCCGAGATGGGGTGTGCGAAGGCGGACCTGGCGATCGCGCGCCGCTACGTGAGCCTGTGGGGCGGCGATTCCGACGAGGCGCGCGAGCGAATCTGGGGGCGCCTCGAGGATGAGATGACGCTCACGATTCAGGAACTGGTGCTGATTAGTGGCGGCGAGCGCCTGCTCGACTCAGAGCCCGTGCTGCAGGCGTCGATCGATCGTCGCAACCCGGCAGTTGACCCGCTGTCGTTCGTCCAGGTCGAACTGATGCGCCGCCTGCGCGAGGCCGGCGACGACGCGCCCGAGCAACTGCGTCGTGTCAGTCAACTGACGATCAACGGAATCGCCAGCGGCCTGCGCAACACCGGCTAACACGGTGCTGTCATTGCACAGGATGAAAGAGGCTTGGTCATGGCGCTGACCGGGTAAGTTCGAATAACAGCGCCGGCTACGGAAGCGGGAGTCTCCGGAACCGACCAGGCAGTGACGAGATCCGCAGGGGATCGTCTGGTCATGCATCTCTTGACTTGCCGCCGATGGGCCGGAATCCAGAGGAGGCAGCAATGCGATCCGAAAGCGGGTCAGGCCGGGCGATCACGATCCTGATGGCGGACGATGACGAAGACGACCGCGACCTGGCTCGCGACGCCCTGGAGGGTACGCGGCTGGCCGACCGGATGGAGTTCGTGATCGACGGACAGGATCTGATCGACTACCTGCGCCACGACGGTGCGTATGTCGGGGCCGTGGCGCCCCGCCCCTCGATCATCCTGCTCGACCTCAATATGCCGCGCAAGGATGGACGCGAGGCACTGGCCGAGCTGAAGGCGGACGAGTCGCTGCGCCAGATCCCGGTCGTGATCCTCACCACCTCCAACGACGAGCTCGACGTACGCAACGCGTATGACCTCGGCGCCAGCTCGTACATCACCAAGCCGGTCACCCACAGTCAGCTCATCGAGGTGATGCAGTCGATCGCCCACTACTGGTCAGGGATCGTCCAGCTGCCGGATACGCCGTCCGTGTAGGCAGATCGCCGAAGATCCCGCGGACCTGGGCCGCGGATCGGCGATCATATGACGAGCGCGGCGTGTCGCCGCGCCGCATTCGAGGACCACATGCCCTACGCCCCCGACCTCTCCGGCCGCGCCCTGGACGGCCGCTACGAGCTCCACGCCGCGATCGGCGAGGGCGCGTTCGGCCGCGTCTATCAGGGTCGAGACCGGCGGCTGGACCGATCCGTGGCCGTCAAGGTGATCAAGCCGTGGTGGGCGGAGGACCCCGAATGGGTGGAGACCTTTGCGCGCGAGGCCCGGATGCTGGCTCGGGTCTCCGATCCGGGCATCGTGCAGATCTATGACGTCGGGCATGCCCCCGAGGGCCTGTATTACGTCTCCGAGCTCGTCGACGGCGAGGACCTGTCCCGGCGCCTGCTGCGCGGCCCGGTCCCCGCCTGGCAGGCATGCGCGATCGCCGGCCAGCTGTGCCGGGCCCTCGCCCGCGCGCACCGGCAGCGCATCGTGCACCGCGACGTCAAGCCGGCCAACATCCTGCTCTCCCGCGAGGGACGGGTCAAGGTCGGCGATTTCGGCGTCGCGAGGCTGGCCGAGGGCTCCGAAGGACTCGGATCCCACCCACCCGCGGCGACGATCGTCGGCACGCCCAGATACATGGCTCCCGAGCAGGGCCGGGGACGCTCGACGACCCCGGCCACCGACGTCTACAGCGTCGGGGTCGTGCTCTACGAGATGCTCGCCGGGAGTCCACCGTTCAGCGGCGCAACGGTCGTCGAGCTGGCGCTCAGCCACATGCAGGAACAACCGCCGCCGCTGTCGGCCGGCCTGCCGGCCGCGCTGGTCGCGATCGTCGACCGCGCGATGGCCAAGGATCCGGCGAAGCGCTTCGCCGACGGGGGCGAGATGGCCGACGCGCTCCTGCAGGCCCGCCGGGAGGCGGCCGATCGGTCCCGCCGGCCGGCGATCACGCGGGCGCGCACGCGCACCCATGTTCCGGCCGCGGCGGACTCGGTCCCGGCGCGGTCGACCGCGACCGCGCTCCTGGAGCCTCGTTGGGCACCCTCCCGCACGAGCTCGCTTCCACCCCGCCGCCCGGCCGACGAGACACGCCTCGCCCCGCCCGGGCCGTCCCCGCGGCGCAACGTCAACCCACCGGCGCGTCGCCGGGCGATCGGCGCCTTCCTCGTCGTCGTGCTTCTGCTGGCCGGGATGGCCGGCGCCGCGGTAATGCTCGGTCACCGGCACACCCGGGTGCCCCGGCTGACGGGCCTGAGCCGGTCCGCCGCCCGCGCCAAGGCGCGCCAGCTCGACGCGGTGTTCAGCGGCCGCTATGACCCGGCCGCGAAGGGCACGGTGATCGCCCAGCGTCCCCGCGCCGGCGCGCGGGTCCCCGTCGGCACGCGGGTGCGCCTCACCGTGAGCCGCGGCCCGGCTCCGGTCGAGGTGCCGGTCGTCGGCGACGCGAGCAGCGCCGCGGCACGTGCCACCTTCTCGCGCCTGGGCCTGCACACGACCGTCACCCAGATCGCCGCGCCGGGCGTCACTCCCGGCACGGTGATCCGGACGAGCCCGGGCGCCGGGCGCCATCTCGCCAAGGGCTCGACCGTGTCGCTGTTCGTGGCCGAGACCCCCCGGTGGCGGCCGCTGACCACGATCACGGACACGCGTCCGGTGACGGTGCGGATCCGCGGCACCCGCTGGCGGGTCGTCTACACGATGGCCTATCACGGCACCTGCACCTGGATCGTCTTCTGCTCGGGCCCGCACGCCAGGATCTCGACCGCGAACGGCTCGTCGGTCGCCGGCTTTGACCTCAACGACGGCGGCCCCCAGGTCCAGACGTTCTCCACCAAGCCCGGCGCCTATCAGGTAAAGGTCACACCCGGCGGCGACGAGACCCGTTGGTCGATGCAGGTCCAGGACGACTACTGATGGGTGACACCGTCGAGGCGATCAGCCTCATCGACGCCGACCCGGAGCTCGGCGACCTGCTGCCCGCCGGCGAGCACGAGCGCGCCCGGCGAGAGACGCGCACGCGGCTGCGGCGGCTCTCGCCGGGGGCCTGGAACGTCGCCGAGTCGGTCGTGCCCGACTCCCACCACCGCGGTTTTCTCATCGTCGACGGGCTGATCAGCCGCGAGGTGGAGGTGCTGGGGCGTCGCTGCGTCGAGCTGCTCGGCGCCGCCGACGTGATCCGGCCCTGGACCTGGGACGACGAGGGGTCGCACGTCAAGGCCGAAGTCGGCTGGATGGTGCTCGAGCCCAGCCGAATGGCGGTGCTCGACCACCGGCTGATCACGCGCATCAACCCGTGGCCACAGCTGGGGCTGGAGCTGTTCAGCCGCGGCATGCGGCGAGCTCATGCCCTGGCAGTCTCGCTCGCGATCGCCCACCACCAGCGCGTCGACGACCGGCTGCGTCTGACCCTGTGGCACCTCGCCGAGCGCTGGGGTCGCGTGCTACCCGAGGGGATCGCCCTGCCCCTGCCGCTGTCCCATCAGCGGCTCGCCGACCTCGTCGGCGCTCACCGTCCGGCGGTGACGAGCGCGATGGGAGAGCTGACGCGCGCGGGTGAGATCAGCCGGCGCGGAGATCGCACCTGGGTGCTGCACGGCTCACCGCCGGAGGAGCTGCGCCATCACAAGCTGGCCGCCGCGCTGACCTGACGGGTCCAGTGCCGCGCGGCGGCCTGCCGCGTGACCGGTCTCGCGAGCGCGGGCCGGCCACCGTCACGTTCAGACAGTCGTCCGCCGGCCGCTGAAAAACAGCGCAAGCGCGACCAGCGCAAGGGCGAACAGAATCGGATGGATGATGACGCCGCCGGCGATCGCGATCACCAAAAGGACGATGGCAAGAATGAGAAGCATGCGTGCCTCCTTCGTAGGGGTTACATCGCCATTACCCCCGATCGGCCGTGGCAACCCGAGCGCGTCCGGCCGCCAACGTCCGCGCGCGTACGCGGCTACAGCGCGGTGAGCGCCCGGTCGAGCGCCGCCACGAACATGGCGGCGTCCGTGGCGCTCAGGCACAACGGCGGCTTGACCTTCAGCACGTTGCCCCCATCTCCGGTCGGCTGCACGACGACGCCCAGCCGGCGCATGCGCTCGCACACGGCGTCTGCCAGTGGTCGGTCCGGGGCCTTGGATTCGCGGTCGATCACCAGATCCACGCCGAGGTACAGCCCGCGGCCGTGAACGGCGCCGATCGCGAGGTGGCGCTCGGCCAGCGCCCCGAGGTCTCGTTTGAGCTGGCCGCCGACGACGGCAGCGTTCTCCTGCAGGCAGTCGACGGCGATCGCGTCTAGGACGGCGAGACCGACCTCGCAGGACACCGGCCCGCCGCCCGGCGAGGAGAAGAACGACCCCCGTCGCCCGAGCGCCTCGGCGATCTCGCGCCGGCAGATGACCGCGCCGAGCGGGTGGCCGTTGCCGGCGGCCTTGGCGACGGTGACGATGTCCGGCACGGCGCCCTCGTGCTCGAAGGCCCAGAACGTCTCGCCGGTGCGGGCCAGACCGACCTGGATCTCGTCGGCGATGCAGACGCCGCCGGCGGCCCGGACGATGCCATATGCCTGCTGCAGATAGCCGGCGGGGGGCTCGACCGCTCCCTGGTTGCCGAGCATCGGCTCGGAGATGAAGGCGGCCACGCCCTCGCTGCGCTTCACCGCCTCGGAACACGCATCGGCCACCGACCGCGCGTACGCCGCGGCGTCGTCGCCGAAGCGTCCCCGGTAGGGGTCGGGCTGCTCGGCGACGTGGACGTACTGAGGCTTGGTCTCCCGCCATCCGGGGTTGTCGCCCGGCGCGGTACACAGCTCGTAGACGGCCGCCGTCCACCCGTGGTAGGCGCCCGCCAGTGCCACGACGTCTCGCCGTCCGGTGTAGACCCGGGCGAGTTGAAGCGCGAGGTCGCACGCCTCGCTGCCGGAGTTGACGAACAGCACGCGGTCCAGGCTGTCGGGCAACAGCGCGCTCAGGCGCTCGGCGTAGGCGACCATCGAGCCGTTGAGGAACCGCGAGTTGGTGTTCAGCAGCCGCAACTGGCGCGCCGCGGCGGCCGCCACCCGCGGGTGCGAGTGCCCGACGGAGGCGACGTTGTTGACCATGTCGAGGTACGGCCGCCCGTCGGAGTCATAGAGGTACTGGCGCCAGCCGCGCACCATCTCCATCGGCTCGGCGTAGTACAGCTCCTGGGCGCCGGCGACGACCGCGTCGCGGCGCGCGCGGTCGCTGCGGGCGTCAGGTGGCGGCGGAGCGGCGACGTCGGTGCCGATCAGCCGCGCGGGATCCGGGCAGAGGGCAAGCCACTCCGCCCGCCGGCGGGGGTCGCCGAGCCCGGGCTGACCGGGCGCCGTCGCCAGCTGCACGTGGACGCGGGTCGGCCCGCCGTCGGTCCGCTCGGCGACGTGGCCGACGATCGTCCCCGCGGGGATCAGGGTGCCGGAGTCGACGATCGGCTCGATCCCCGCCAGCCGCATGTATCGCCGTGGCTCTGCGCCGGCGAGCGCCACCGTGATCTCGGCCTCGGCGACGGCGGCGACGGTGCCCTCCAAAGGCGCACGCACGTGCGTCCCGGCGGGCGCGAACACATCGGCGCCGAGGTGCAGGGTGGACGGCGGAACGGGGCCGGGGTCGCCGGCGGCGGTCAGCCGCACCTCGCCCCAGCGCCCGATCGTCGCCCGAGCGGCGCTCACCGCCTCCGCCACTCGGCGCGGGTGCTCCCAGGCGCCGTCGTGCAGCGTGTCGGATTCCACGCTCAGGTCGACATGACGGGCATGGAGGTCGGCGACGACCGGGAACGGGTCGGCGTCGCGCAGCAGCGCGGTCAGGCCGTCGTCGGGGACCGCCGTCAGTCCGCAGCGGGTCCGGATCGCCGCGGTCGGCAGGTCGGCGGGCAGCGCCAGCAGCGTCGTGATCGCCAGCCAGTCGCCGTCGTAGGTCTCGCGCACGTAGTCGCTGTCGGGAGTCAGCCGGCGGTGGCGGGTGCTGAGTGCCGCGCATGCCGCGGCCCGCGCGAGGATCAGCGGCCACAGGTCGTCGGTCTCAGGCTCGGAGAGCGTGGCGGCCCCGTGGTAGCCGCCGACGACGTCGATGATCGCCTGCAGCGCGTCGTCGGCGTGGCCGGCGACGACGGCGTGGCAGGCGACGGCCAGGTCGCAGATCCGCCACGTGTCGGTGACGTCGCCGAAATCGATCAACCCCGTGAGACCGCCGCCCGTGACGAGCGTGTTGACGTCGGTGATGTCGCAATGGATGAGCTGCCTGGGCAGCCCGGCGCCGTCGAGGTCACGCAGTGGCGCAACCGCCTCCTTGAGGACGGCCTGCTGCTCCTCGTCGGGACCGGGGTCGTCGGCGAGCACGTCGTCCACCGTCCGGACGGCCAACCGCGGGTCCCATTTGCAGTCGGCGGGGGGCGCTGCGGGTGCGACGGCGGCGATCGCGATACCGATGCGACCCGCCAGGGCGCCCAGCTCGTACAACCGTTTCGGCGACTGTTCCAGATCGGCCAGCGGGATGCCCGGCACCCAGCGCAGCAGTCGCATGCGGTCCGGCCCGTGCTCGACGATCTCGGTGCCGGAGGTGGCCGGGACGGGCAGCGGCAGGTCGCACGCAGGGCCGGCCTCGGCCAGCCGATGGAGGATCTCGTGCTCGAGCTCGAGCGAGACGGACCGTTCCGGGCCGTTGACCTTGAGCACGTAGAGCGTGTCGTGTTCGCCATCCGGCGTGACGGCGAAGTTCTGATCCTCGAAGCTCCCGAGCTCGGTCAGCCGGCCCGTCAGCGCCCAGTTCCGCTTCAGCACGTCGGCGGCCTGCGAGAGCGTGAGCTGGGGTGACACGGCGCGAACCCTGTCAGAAGTCGCCGGTGACGATCCACTCGGCGAGGAACGGCTCGGCGATCCGGTAGCCCTCGGCGAACCGCGTCACGAGCTCGTCGTCGGTGAGCGCCTCCAGCGCGCGCTGCACCGTGGAGGCGGCCGGCAGGTTGTGAGCCCGCCGGTAGCCGACGCTCATCGCCTGGCTTCCCGGCTCGGCGGCGAGCGCCTCGAGCAGCACGCGTTGGGCCTTGGGGGCGCGCTCCCAGATCCGCGCGAAGTGGGCGTTCTCGGCGCGCAGCACGCGCCGCAGGGCGATCGTCAGGTCCGTATCGGTGGCGCTGTGTCCGTCGGGGGTCACCTCCCACAGGGCATAGGCCAGCTCCTGGGTCCCGTAGGGGTGGGCGTGGGTGATCGCCAGCAGGGCATCGACGACGGAACGATCGATCCCCTTGCCGCTTGACGCAAACCGCGTCGTCAAAAAGTCGGCGAACAGCCCGGGCGCGATCACCCCCAGCTCCATCTGCTTGGCGCTGCGCCAGAACGGCTCGTGCTCGTCGTTGAAGATCTGCTCCATCATGTGGCGCCGGCTGCCCAGGTACACGTGCGAGACCTCGGCCTGC
>DATAUL010000542.1:0-39963 GCA_036268255.1 Solirubrobacteraceae bacterium
GAGCGGGAGCGATACCCCTCCAGGATCTCGACGATCGTCGTCTTGCCGGCGCCGTTGGGGCCGAGCAGGCAGAACACCTCGCCGCGCGCGACGTCGAAGCTCACCCCGCGCACCGCCTGCGTCTCGCCATACGAGCGCCGGAGATCGCGCACCTCGATGGCGGGGCCGTGATCGTGAATGTGTGTCGAACGTGAACTCATGCCAGGCAGCGTACGTTCGGCCCGACTCGCCGGTAAGTGGCGTGCGGCCGAAATCAACCATGACAAGTGTCATGCGCTCCACCGGTCGATCGTCGTCGTCGCGCGCTCGTGACCAAGGACGCCGATCGCCGCTGTCGCCAGCTTGAAGTGCGCCCCGGCGGCCACCTCCATCTCGCACCAGCGCGCGGTCAGCACTCGCAGGATGTGGCCGTGAGCGAACACCAGCCCGTCGCCGTCCACAGTCGCAAACCGCTGGAGCACCCGGTCGACGCGGGCGCCGACCTCCGCCGGCGACTCGCCACCCGGACAGCCGTCGCGCCACAGGTTCCAGTCGGGATCGTGGCGCTCCCAGATCTCGGTAGACGTGAGTCCTTCGTACTTCCCGTAGTCCCATTCGACGATGTCGTCGCACCGCTCAGCCGTCTCGCCGAAACCGGCGATCTCAGCGGTCTGACGAGCGCGCAGCCGCGGGCTGCAGAGGACGAGCGCGAACTGCTCGCCCATGACCTTCTCGGCGGCGATCTCGGCCTGCGTGCGTCCGTTCGTCGTCAGCGGCAGATCGGTGACGCTCGTGTGCCTGCCGTTTGCGCTCCACTCGGTCTCGCCGTGGCGCACGATGAAGATGCGGTCGGCCATCCGCGACCCTCAGCCCACGAGCGACGACAGGTTGCCGCCCGTCCGCTCGATCTCGTCGACTTTGGCGCGGCGGCGCACGTGGCGCTCTTCGTCGGAGACGCGAGCGGACAGGAAGGCGACGACGATCTGCGCCGCCACCTCGACGCCGATCACGCGGCCGCCCAGGCACAGCACGTTGACATCGTCGTGCTCGACGCCCTGACGTGCGGTGTAGGTGTCATGGATCGTCGCCGCGTGGACCCCGCGGATCTTGCAGGCCGCCACCGACACTCCCGCCCCCGACCCGCACACGATGATGCCGCGCTCGGCCCGTCCCGAGGCGACGGCGTGTCCCACCTCGAGCGCCTTATCCGGGTAGTCGATCGGGTCCGGACGATCGGTCCCGAAGTCCAGGACCTCGTGTCCGGCGGCGGCGATCACCCCGAGCAGACGCTCGCGCAGCACATATCCGGCGTGGTCGAATCCGCAGGCTACGATCACGTCGCCACCTCGGTGGGCGACGGCGCCTCGACCCGTGAGAGCTCGTGCACGGCCAGCAGCGCCGCGCCGAGGACGCCGGCCTGCACCCCGTGGCGGGCGAGGCGGATCGTCGTCCGGGTGCCCAGGCCGGGCAGGACGTACGCGGACGCCGTCCGCCGGGCGGGCTCGAGCAGGAGGTCACCGGCGCGCGCGGCGCCGCCGCCGATCACCACCTCCTTGGGATCGAACGTGTTGATCGCGTTGGCCACCCCGATTCCCACGCGCTCGCCCCACAGCTCGATCAGCCGCGCGGCGTCGGGGTCGCCGTCCTTGGCGGCCTCCACGGCCTCGACGCCGGTGAGCTTCTCGCCGGCGGCGTACCGCCGGCCGAGCGCCGACTCAGGATGCTCGCCCGCGAACCGGCACACCAGACCATCGAGGGCATGGCCCGCGGCGACGGCCTCCAGCGAGCCGGGCTGCGGGAACTTGCCCGCCGGCGGAACCGGCCCGCTCAGGTCCATCCCGACGAGCGTGTGCCCGAGCTCGCCCGCGCCGCCGGTGGCCCCGCGGTAGATCCGCCCGTCGAGCACGAGTCCGGCCCCCACGCCGGTCCCGATCGTCAGCATCACCAGGTCGCGCGCGACCATGTTCAGGTCCTCGTCGTGCGCCTCGGCCAGCGCGGCCACGGTGGCGTCGTTATCGACGAAGACGGGCACCCCCAGCCGGTCGCCGAGAACCTCGCGCAGGGGGACGTCGACGAGCGGGATGTTGACCGACGAGACGACCCGTCCCTTCTCGAAGTTCACCACCGATGGCACGCCGATGCCGACGCCATCGAGCTCGGCGCCGCGGCAGTCCTGCACGAGCCCCACCAGCTGGTCGATCAGGGCGTCCGCGCTGCTCAGATTGGTTGGGGCGAGCGTGGAGTCGGCCAGGTCGCGTCCAGCGAGGCGGGCGACGGCGATCTTCGTCCCGCCGAGATCGACGCCGATCACGTCGGTCATGACGCGCTCAGACCTCGGGACCGAGCCGCTTGGCGGCAGCGCGATCGAGCAACACGGTGATCTGCTTGGCGTCGGGGACGAGCAATGACGCAGGCACGGCCGGGTCGGGATCGGCGTCCGGGCCGAATGCCTCGGCGATCGCGTCAGCCTTGGATTCTCCGGAGGCGAGGAACACGATCCGCCGGCTGGAGGTCAGCGCCGGAATCGTGAGCGTGATGCGCGGCACGAACGGCTCGAGGCCCGCCTCGGGGACCCCGAGCACCAGCCGCGTGCGCTCGGACAGTGAGGGCTGACCGGGGAACAGCGACGCCGTGTGGCCGTCGGGCCCGATGCCCAGCAGCACCAGATCGAAGCTCGGCGGAGCGGCCGCCCTCAGCCTCTGCTCGTAGTCGTCGGCCGCCGGGTCGGGGCCGAGCTCGCCCCGCATGCGCTCGACGTCGACGGTCGTGATCCCGTTCAGCGGATCGATCAGGGTCTCCTTGATCATGCGATAGTTGGAGCGCTCGTCGTCGGGGTCGACGCAGCGCTCGTCCCCCATCCAGAACCGGCTGCCGGCCAGGTTCAATCCGACGGCCTTGACCGCATCGACAAAGTGCTCGTAGGACGCCTTGGGCGTGGAACCGCCGGCGAGAACGATCTCCCCGCCGCCGATCGCCGCGCCCACCAGCAGGGCCGCGCAGGCGCGCGCCGGATCCTCGACAACCTCGAACGTGACAGTCATACAGGGCAGAGCTCCCGGGCGGCGTCGAGCGCGCCCACGTAGGTCGGGTCGCGCAGTAGCGCCTGGCGTACTCCCTCGCCGAGGATTCCGCCCTCGCCCCGGGAGGCTCCGAGGATCTTCCATTCACGCAGCTCGCCGTCCGGGTTGCGCTCGGCGGCATCCAGTCCGCCGAAACCGCGCTGCAGCGACAGCGAGGTCCCCTCCTCGGAGGAGACCGTCACCCCCACGAGCCCCGGCGACTCCTGCTCGAGCGCGCGCAGCGCCACGGTTGTCTCTCCCTCCTCGCGGCCCAGAGAGCCGGTGAACATGCCGAGGCCGCCGCGCAACCGGGTGCGTTGCCAATTCAGCCGCGAGGCCATCCACCCGGCCAGCAGCAGGCCACTGGCGGTGGAGCGCTCCTGGTGGCGGATCTCAAGTTCGGAGATGTGGTGAAGCGCGGCCAGGCGCGAGGGCAGATCAAAGCTCGCGGCCAGCCGCTCGCGCCACGGCGTCGTGCGCAACCACGCGAGATCGACCACGTAGGCATACTCGCGCAGATCGTGGACGCGGTCAAAGGCGTCAGCGGGTTCGAGCAGGTCGTCGGAGTCGACGAGCATCACGTCCATCAAGCCCAGGAGTGCGTTGACCGCCTCGTCGTGACCGTGTGGGGACCACACCACGGTCGGGATCTCGCCGACGAGGACCGGGTCGACGATCGTCTGGAGCCCCAGCAGGTGCTCGGGCCCGCAGTCGATCTCGACGGTCTCGTGGATCACGCCGAGGCCGTTCTTCGGCTCGTCGTAGCTGACCGTCGCCACCGCGTCAAGCGTGGTGCGGGCGTTCTCGACAGCGCACAGCACGGTCCGCGAGGCGTGATAGCGCCCGACGCGCTCGAGGCGATTGGCGATTTCGCCCTTCCACTCCCGATCGACGATCACCACCAGGTTGAGCACCCGCGCCGGAGCCAACTGCTCGTTGGCAGCGTGGCGCTGGCGCAGCAGCTCGCGAAGGGCGGCCTCGATCCGATCGGGGGTCGTGTCCTGTTCGGCCCAGACGTCCTCGCTCATGGCTCGTACCCGGCTCGGGCTGCCCACATGAGTGACTCGTCGGCGGACACACCCCTGACACGTGGGCCGCTCAAAGTCGCCGCCAGATCCGGCCGTCGAGGAGCGCCTCGGCCTCCTTGGGGCCGGGGGTTCCCGCCGGATAGGTGGAGATCTCCGATTCGGTGTCCTGCGCCCACGCCTCGAGGATTGGATCGACGATTCCCCACAGCGCCTCGACCTCATCGTTACGGGTGAACAGCGTCGCGTCGCCCCGCATTGCGTCGAGAATCAGCCGCTCATAGGCCTCGGGCGACTCCGACAGGAACGACGTGCCGTAGCGAAACTCCATGTTGACGGGACGGATCCGCATGCGCGTGCCCGGGATCTTGGCGCCGAGGGACACCGATACGCCCTCGTCGGGCTGCAGCGTGAACACGAGCTGGTTGGCCTGGATCCCCACAGACCCGGAGCTCTTCAGGGCGAGATGGGGGATCGGCTTGAGGATCACGGCAATCTCGGTGAGCTTGCGCGACAGGCGCTTGCCGGTACGCAGGTAGAACGGCACTCCGGCCCAGCGCCAGTTGGAAACGTGTAGGCGCAGGGCGGCGTAGGTCTCGGTCCGCGAGTCGGCGGGGACCCCGTCCTCCTCGCGGTAGCCGGGGACCTTCGCGCCGCCGACGACTCCCGGCCCGTACTGGGCGCGCACCGCCATGGTCGCCACCTCCTCGACCGAGGGGGGCACGATCGCCTCCAGCACCTTGAGCTTCTCGTCGCGCAACCGGTCGGCAGTGAAGGCGGTCGGCGGCTCCATCGTGAGCAGCGCGAGCAGCTGCAGCATGTGATTCTGGACGAGGTCGCGCAGCGCGCCCGCGTGGTCGTAATAGCCCGCCCGGCCGCCGATCCCGATGTCCTCGGCCGCCGTGATCTGCACGTGGTCGACGTAGTTGCGGTTCCAGACCGGCTCGAACAGCGCGTTGGCGAAACGCATCGCCATCAGGTTCTGGACCGTCTCCTTGCCCAGGTAGTGGTCGATCCGGAAGATCTGGGGCTCCTCGAAGACCTCGAGCAGTTCGGCGTTGAGCCGGCGCGCCGACGCGAGGTTGTAGCCGAACGGCTTCTCGATGACGATCCGCGTGTGGGCGTTGTCGACGTGATTCAGTCCCGCAGCGCCGAGCTTGGAGGCGATCAGCGGGAAGAACTCCGGGGCGGTCGACAGGTAGAAGACGCGGTCGAGGTGGCGTCCGGCCTGCTCGTCGAACTCCTGCAGGGTGCGGTCCAGCTCGGCGTAGATCTCGTCATCGTCGAAGTTGCCCTGGACGTAACGGGTGTCCTCGAGGAGTCCCTGGAGCACGTTCTCGTCGGGCTTGCGCCGCGAGTAGCGCTGGATCGAGGCGATCACCGCGTCGCGGAAGTCCTCGTGCTCCTGATCGCGCCGGCCGACGCCGATCATCTCGAAGCGCTCGGGCAGCTGGCCCTCGTGGGCGAGGTTGTAGAGCGCCGGCAGCAATTTGCGGTGCGCGAGGTCTCCGGTGGCACCGAAGATGACCAGCGACGTCGGATGCACCGGCAGCCGCTCGAGTCCCTCGACGAGCGGGTTGTCGGTGTCGGTGAGGTTGATCGGGGAGGCGGTGCTCACGCCTTGCCCAGTCCGACACAGCCGATCTGCACGCGTTACCTCCGCGGGGTGCTGGTGGAAATCAACGGGACCTAGGACTTGCCGTCCACCGCGGCCTGTCGACGCTCGTCGATCCCATCGAGTAGCCGGGTCATCGCGTCCTCAAACTGCTTGACGCCGTCGACCAACAGCTCGTCGGTCACCTCGGGCAGATCGATGCCGGCCTTCTCGAGCGCCTCGAGATCCTCGGAGGGATCGCGCTGGGCCGTCGGACCCGAGATGCGCCCGTGGTCTGCGACCGCCTCGAGCGTGGCCAGCGGCATCGTGTTGACGGTGTGTGCCCCGACCAGCTCATCGACGTACATCGTGTCCGGGTACCGCTCGTTCTTGACGCCGGTGGAGGCCCAGAGCGGCCGCTGCGGATGGGCGCCGCCGTGATGGAGGCCCTCCCAGCGCGGGCTGGCCATGACGGCCTCGAAGTTGCGGTAGGCGACGCGTGCGTTGGCGATCGCCGCCTTCCCGTACAGCTCCTCGTGGCCGCTGGCCTCCAGGCGCTTGTCGACGGCGGTGTCGACGCGGGAGACGAAGAAGCTGGCCACCGAGGCGACGTCCAGGGACTTGCCCTCACGCTGGCGGCGCTCCAGTCCGTTGAGGTAGGCGTCGTGAACCTTCTCATAGGCCTCGACCGAGAACAGAAGCGTCACGTTGATGTTGATGCCCTCGTAGATCCCCTGCTCGATCGCGCCCACGCCCTCGGGCGTGCCCGGGATCTTGATCATCACGTTCGGGCGCTTGACGCGCTGCCAGAAGGTGCGGGCGGCCTCGATTGAGCGATGCTCGTCGTGGGCCAGATCGGCCCCCACCTCCAGCGAGACGAAGCCGTCCTGGTGGTTCGAGGACTCGTAGAGGTCGCGCAGGACGTCGCACGCGTGCTGAACGTCGGCGACGGCGAGCGCCTCGTAGATGGCCTGGGCGTCGAGGCCTTCGCCGGCAAGGGCCTCCAGCTGCTCGTCATAGGCGTCGGACTTGGGGTCGAGCATCGCCTTCTCGAAGATCGAGGGGTTCGAGGTCATGCCCTTCAGCGAGTCCTCGGCGATCAATCGGGCCAGCTCGCCGTCGGCGACCAGCGAGCGACTCAGGAAGTCGAGCCAGGGGCTCGTGCCGGCCTCGGCCAGCGAACGAAGGTTGGGATTGACGTTGGTGGCTTTGGTCGTGCTCATGCTTTAGCTCCGGTGGGTTGACGTCTGGGGCCGCGGCGGGCTGGCGGGGCCCCTGAAACTCAGCATAGACAGATGCTCAGCCGCAAATGCTGAGCTTTCTCGTGAATTTTCCTCCTAACCGAAGAGCACGCCGTAGCGCTCGTATTCCTCCACCGGGACCCGGCGCACCACGGCGACGGCATCGGCCAGCTGCACGAGCTCGATCTCGGTGGCGTGCAGGGCGGTCATCGTGCCCCACCGCCCCGCATGGGCGGCCTCGATCGCCGCCAGGCCGAGGCGGGTGGCCAGCACGCGGTCAAACGCGGTCGGGGTGCCGCCACGCTGCACGTGCCCGAGCACCGTGGCGCGCGTCTCAAAGCCGGTTCGCTTCTCAATTTCTCGCTCCAGCGCCTGACCGATTCCGCCGAGACGGGGGTGGCCGAATTCGTCGAGCTCGCCCGTGGCCACGCTCATCGTGCCCTCCTTGGGCGTCGCTCCCTCCGCCGCCACGACGATCGAGAAGTAGCGTCCGCGGCCGTGCCGGCGGCCGATCAGCCGGCACACCTCCTCGATATCGAACGGGATCTCGGGGATCAGGATCACGTCGGCACCGCCGGCCACGCCCGAGTGCAGGGCAATCCACCCGGCGTTGCGTCCCATCACCTCGACGACCAGGATCCGGTGGTGGCTCTCGGCCGTCGTGTGCAGGCGGTCGATGGCCTCGGTGGCGACGTGCAACGCGGTGTCGAACCCGAAGGTCTGATCGGTCGAGCCGAGATCGTTGTCAATCGTCTTGGGGACGCCGATCACGTTGATCCCGGCCTCGCTGAGGCGGTTGGCGGCGCCGAGCGTATCCTCGCCACCGATCGCGATCAGCCCGTCGAGACGGTGGCGCTTAAGGTTCTGCGCGACCAGCTCGACGCCGTCCTCGCGCTTTGACGGATTGGTCCTGGAGCTTCCGAGGATGGTCCCGCCGCGGGGCAGGATCCCGCGCGTGGACTCGATCGTGAGCTCATCCTGGACGTCCTCGAGCACACCGCGCCAGCCGTCGCGAAATCCGACCAGCTGGTCGCCGTACTCGTCGATTCCCTTGCGCACGACCGCCCGGATGACCGCGTTGAGGCCGGGACAATCGCCCCCACCGGTGAGCATGCCGATGCGCACGGGGGAAATCCTACGCACAAGCGCGCCGGTAGGGTTTCGCGCGATGCCGGCTCGTCCCCGCCTCACCGCGCGCACGATGTCGGCGGTGGCCGCGGCGACCGGCGTCGCCGCCGCGGGCGTCGCTCTGCAGCGTCGTCATCTGCACACGCTGGCGAAGGACCCCGACTACACGCGGTTGAGCAAGCCGCTGGACGGCGACCCGCTGGCCGTCGTGTCGGCCGACGGCACCGAACTGCACGCCGAGGCGTTCGGCCCAGCGCGTGCGCACACCGTCCTCCTCGCCCACGGGTGGACGGAGCGGCTGACCTTCTGGGGGCCGCTCATCGAGCGGCTGATAGACCGAGGCCAGCGGGTGGTCGCCTACGACCTGCGCGGCCACGGGAGCAGCGGTCCGGCTGTGGACAGCGACTACTCGCTGGACCGCTTCGCGGAGGACGTCGCCGCCGTCCTTAATGCAGCGGTTCCTCAGGGCGAGCGGGCAACCGTCGTCGGTCACTCCCTCGGCGCGATGTCGATCGTCGCGTGGGCGGGCGCGCACGACGTCGCGGTCCACGCCGACGCGGCGGCGCTGGTCAACACCGGGCTCGGCGACCTTGTCGCCGGCAGCCTGCTGTTCGGCGAGCTCGCGCGGTGGATGAACCACCCGCGCCTCAGCCGCGCCGTGCTCGGGTTCGGGGCGCCGCTCGTCCCGTTCTCCTCGCCGGTCTCCCAGGCGCTGATCCGCTACGCCGCGTTCGGCCCGAGCGCCACCGACGGCGACGTCGCCTTCTACGAGCGGATGCTGATCGACTGTCCGGCCGACGTGCGCGCGGCCTGCGGGGTTGCCCTCTCCGATCTGGATCTGTGGTCGGCGGTGGCCGGCCTGACCGTCCCCACGCTCGTCGTCGCCGGCGACCGTGACCGCCTGACGCCGCCCGAGCACGGACGCCGGATCGCCGAGGCGCTGCCCCATCCCGCCGGCCTGATCGTGCTCGAGCAGACCGGACACATGAGCCCGCTCGAGCGCCCGGGAGAGCTCGCCGAGGCGCTCGACGAGCTGATCGATGGCGCGGCGTCGACCGCCGACGCCGCCGCCGCGCAGCCCTGATGGCGACGGGACCGCTGACCGGCCGTATCGACGTTGCGCGCACCGGACAGCGCGCCCGGCGGCGGGTGCTCGACTCCTTCGAGGCGGTGCTGCAGGCGGCCGTCGCGGCCGCTCTGGCGTGGCTGATCGCCCATCGCGTGCTCGGCCATTCGCAGCCGTTCTTCGCCCCGATCGCGGCAGCGATCTCGCTGAGCACGAGCTACATCCAGCGCAGCCGCAGGATCGCCCAGATGGTCGCCGGCGTGCTGCTGGGGATCGTCGTAGCCGAGCTATTGCACGCGCTGCTGGGCGACAGCACGGCGGCGCTTGGGCTGATCGTGCTGGCCACGATGGTGATCGCGCTGGCGGTCGGCGTCGGCTTCTTCGGCGACGGGATGATGTTCCCCAACCAGGCGGCCGCCTCGGCGGTCCTCGTCGTCACCGTGCACCGGCACGGCACCGGCGCCGAGCGGGCCGTCGACGTGCTTGTCGGCGGCGCCGTCGCGCTGGTCCTCGGCGTCGGGCTGTTCCCCGCCAATCCCATGACGTTGCTCGCCGATGCCGAGTCCGACGTGCTGCGCACGCTGGCGGCCAAGCTCGGCGAGGTGGTCGAGATCCTGCGCGCCGGCCGGGACGCCTCCGACGAATGGACGCTGGCAACCGGCCATGCCATTCACAGACAGCTGGGCGCTCTCGCCCGTGCCCGGGCCACGGCGCGCGTCAACGTGCGGGTCGCGCCTCGCCGATTCGCTCTCCGGGCGGTCGTTGACTCCGAGGTGCAGCGCACCGGCCGGGTCGACCTGCTCGCCAACGCCGTGCTCAGCCTGGTCCGGGCCGCCACGCTGCGGACCGACAAACGCCCTCCCCCGCCGCCCGAGCTACAGGACGAGGTGGCATCCCTGGCCGAGGCGCTCACGGGCCTCGCGGACGCTCAGCGCCCCTGGCCGCCGGGGCTCGTGGCCGCTGTCGAGCACCGGGCGACCACGGCGATCGAAGCGGTGACCGCACGCAACGTCGATCCGGACCAGGTGGTCGCTTCGATCCTGCGCGCGACGGCCCGGGACCTGATCGCGGTGATCGAGCCACCGGCTCTGACAGAGTGAGCCCGGTGACGCGACTCGGTGGAGCAAATGCAAACGTCTGCTATCCGCTGCAGGAGGACCCCGAGCTCGCCGAAGCGATCGAGCCCTCCCGGCGTGACGCGGCGGTCGATGCCCTGGTCGCGCGGCAGATCACGATCCCGGCCGGCGCATGGCAGGGGCGCCCCACTCCGCTGGGCGGCGGGATCGGGCTGCTCGTACTCGAAGGGGTGCTGGTGCACCGTGTCGGGATCCACGAGCGCTACAGCGCCGAGCTGCTCGGCGAGGGAGACGTGCTGCGGTCGCTGCGCGGCGAGCCGCCGACCTCGACGCTGGCGCTGACGATCACCTGGATGATCCTCGAGCGCACACGGCTGGCTGTGCTCGACGAACGCTTCGTGCGGCAACTGGCGGCATTTCCGCAGCTGGCCGGGCGTCTGTTCGGGCGGTCGGTGCTGCGCACCCGCCAGTTTGCCGTCAACATGGCGATCGTCCACCAGGCGCGCGTCGACACCCGCCTGCACATGCTGTTCTGGCATCTGGCCGGGCGTTGGGGGCGCGTGCGCGCCGACGGCGTCGCCATTCCGCTGCGCCTGACCCACACCACCCTTGCCGAGCTGGTGGCGGCGCGCCGTCCGACGGTCACCAGCGCGCTCACCGATCTGGCGCGCCGCGGCGTGCTGCGGCCGATCGACCACGGCTGGCTGCTGTCGGGGCAGCCGCCGAGCGAGATCTCGGGCCTCGGCGGCGAGGAGGGTGACGAAGGCGCCGCCGCAGGGACCTAGGCGTGCACATCGATCCCTTCATCGTTCTCGGGTCGGCGATCATCGGCCTGCTGGTCGGCATGACCGGCGCGGGCGGAGGCGCGCTGATGACGCCGATGCTGATCCTGCTCTTCGCGGTCAAGCCCTCGACGGCGATCTCCTCTGACCTGGTGGCCGCGGTGGTGATGCGGCCGATCGGCGCCGCCGTGCACATGCGTGCGGGGACGGTGAACTTCAAGGTCGTGCGCTGGATGGTGCTCGGATCGGTACCGGCGGCCTTTTTCGGCGCCTACCTGCTGCATCTGATGGGCGACGCCAAGTCCGCCGAGGACAACATCGAGGTGTTCCTCGGCGGTGCGTTGCTGATCGGCGCCGGGGCGATGGTGCTGCGCTTCGTGCTCGACCGCCGCGCCGGCGGCCCCCGCGACGCCTACATCACCGAGGTGGAGCCGCGACCTGCCCTGACGCTGGCCGTCGGCATCGTCGGCGGGCTGATCGTCGGGCTCACCTCCGTCGGCTCGGGCTCGTTGATGATCGTCGCGCTGCTCTTCATCTACCCGCGCCTGGGCGCCAACCAGCTGGTCGGCACTGATCTGAGCCAGGCCGTGCCGCTGACGCTGGCGGCGGCCCTCGGGGCGCTGGCCTTCGGCCACGTGGAGTTCTCGGTCACCGGGTCGCTGATCATCGGCAGCGTCCCGGCGGTGCTGATCGGCTCGCTGCTGTCCTCGACGGTGCCCGACCGTTACGTCCGCCCGGTGATCACCTTCGTCATCTTCGCCTCGGGCCTGAAGTACATCGGCGTCCAGACGACCGCGCTGGGCTGGATCCTGTGCGCGACCCTGCTGGCCGGCGCCGTGGCGTGGCTGTGGCTGAAGCGTCCGTGGGAGGCGACGATCGCGCCGCCCTCGGCGCTGGTCCGCGCCGTCTCCGGCGAAGCGGCGGCTCACGAGGAGTCCCCTACGGAGGACGTGGCGATTTAGACTTCCGGCGGTGACCGTCACCGATGGAGAGCGCGTCGACGTCGTGGTCGCCGGCGGCCGGCTGGCCACCTTCCGGCTCGGCGCGGATCCGGCCGCGCCGCCCGTCATCGCCATCCACGGGATCACCTCCACCAGCCGGACGTGGCTGGCAATCGCGCGGGCGCTGGAGGATCGCGCGTCGCTCGTCGCCCTTGACCTGCGCGGGCGCGGGGGTAGCAATGCGCTGCCCCCACCGTTTGGGATCGACGCCCACGTCCGCGACGTGATCGCGGTGCTCGACCACTTCGGGCTCGACCGGGGGGTGATCGCGGGCCATTCGCTGGGCGCGTACATCGCCGCTCGCCTGGCGACGCTGCATCCCGACCGGGTCGACGGCCTCGTGCTCGTCGACGGCGGGCTGACGATCCCCGAGAGCAAGGACGTCGACCCGGACAAGTTCATGGAGGCGTTCCTCGGGCCAACCCTGGCACGGCTGCGGATGACGTTTGCCGACCTCGACGCCTACTGCGCCTGGTGGGCCGAGCATCCGGCGGTGGTCAACGCGGACATCGACCGCGCCGACCTCCGAGAGTACGCCGCCCATGACCTGGTGGGCGACGAGCCGGAGATGCGTTCATCGGTCAATCCAAAGGTCGTCCGCGACGATGGCGTCGACCTGTTCGCGGTCACCGACGCGGTCGCGCTGTCGGTCCCGGCGGTGCTGCTGTGCGCACCCCGCGGGATGGTCGATGACCCGAATCCGATGCAGCCGCTCTCGATCGTGCAGGCCTGGGCGGCGCAGGACCCGCAGCGGCGGCGAGCGATCGAGGTACCCGACGTCAACCACTACACGATCGCGTGGGGATCCCACGGCGCCGCGATGGTGGCCGACGAGATCGCCCGCGCGGTCAGCGCCCCCGGCGCTTGAGCAGCCGCATCGACGCCCGGATCCCCGGGTCGCGCACACCGACGATCTCCCACGTGCGGCCGATCCCGAGCATGAGCGAGCCGACCTGCAGGGCGGCCAGCCCGCCGAGCCATCCCCGCGCGTGCGGATGGATGACGAGGAGGACGCCGAACGCGGTCTGCAGCGCGAACCCCACCGCCAGGGTGAAGATCAGCCGACGCGAGGTCTCCGCCTTTTCCGGATCGGCGTCGGGTTTGCGATCCTCCTCGAGCGCGACGACGCTGCCCGCCGCGTAGAGCTCGCCGACGAGCCCCACCGCGATCACCGTCCACCCGATGTGGTCGCCCGGGATCAGCCCCAGGAGCGAGACGACCAGCACGTTGATGAAGCTCAGCAGCGCCGCCCCCGCCCGGGTCTCGAGCCGGACGAACTCGTCGCGTAGGTCCGGGCGTGTCGCCGCCAGCGTCAGGGCCACGAACAGCAGCCCGATCAGGCCGGCGGCGGACGCTGCCGCGGCGGCGAAGAACTCGGTGAAGGTGGAGTGCACCACGGGCGCCGAGACCCTACTCGCGCCTCCGCTACGCCGCCGCGCTCAACAGCGTGTCAGCGTCGACCTCGGCCAGGGCGAGCCCGATCGCGCCGAGCAGCTCAGCCTGATCGCCGAGCTCGGCGGCCAGCACCGAGACGTCGCGCCACACCGGATCGATCGCCGTCTCGTGGACTCCGGCACGCACGCCCTCGACGAGCGCATCGCCGGCCACGATCAGCTCGCCGCCGACGATCACCAGCTCCGGGTTGACGAGATTGCAGACCGCCCCGGCGACCCGCCCCACCGCTCGCCCGGCGTCGTGGAGAGCCCCCCTGTCACCGGCGCGGGCGTTGACGGCACGCGCGCCGGCCACCGTCTCCAGGCATCCTCGATGCCCGCAGCGACACGCCGCGCCGCCGGGATCGACGACGACATGGCCCAGCTCCCCCGTCATCCCGCTGTGGCCGGTGAACAACGTCCCGTCCAGGATCAGTCCGGCGCCGATCCCGCTCGAGAGCATCAGGTAGACGACATTGTCCGCGCCCCGGGCCGCGCCGCCCCGGACCTCGGCCAACGCCCCCAGGTTGGCGTCGTTGCCGACGTGGACGGCAACGCCCAGTCGCCCACGCAGCTCGGCGCCGAGCGAGACCGACCTCCAGCCGGGCAGGATCCCGTCGGCCACCAGCATCCCGCTGTCGCGCCGCACGGGGGCCGAGATCGCGGCGCCGACGCCGAGCAGGCGGTTGACGCCGCGTCCCAGCCGCTCGAGCTCGCCCACCGCCACCTCGATCGCGCGGCGCGGCTCGTTGTCGACGTCAAGCTCGTGCCGGGCCTCGGCGACGATCGTCCCCGCCAGATCGGCGAGCGCCACCCGCACCGACCCGTGTCCGAAGTCGATCCCACCGACAGCGGCGAGCCGCGGCTCGATCGCCAGCACTGAGGTCGGCCGCCCGGAGCGGCCGGATGTCCTCGGCGCCGGGCGTTCGTCGACGAGCCCCTCAGCTTGGAGCTCGCCGATCAGGCGGGACACGGTGGCTCGCGACAACCGGGTGTCGCGCACCACCTGCGCCCGGTCGAGCGGCCCCTCACGCCACAGGCAGTCGACGACGAGCTCGCGTGCGCTCATCGCACCCCGAGCAGCACGTCGATCACCAGCTGGTCGAGGTGCTCGTTGCCGTAGCCGCGTGCCGCCAGCCGGTCCAGGTCGCCCGCCGCGGATTTCAGCGCTGCGGCCTCGGTCTCGGCACCGCCGTCGAGCGAGGCCTGCCCCAGCTCGCCGACCGAAGCGGCCATCATCGCCTCCTGGACTTCCGGCAGCGAGTCGAAGTGCCGCGCCTTCTCGGCGAGTGCGGCATAGGTGCTCATGCAGCCGCGCGCGAACGCCCACACGTCCGTCTCGTCGGCGTTGCGATACGGGTGGGCGTCGAAGTGGCGCGGACCCTCGTAGCCGGCTCGTTCCAGCAGCCTGACGAGGTGAAAGGCCTCCTTGAGGTCCTCGGCGCCGAACCGGTAGTCCTGGTCATAGCGGCCGATGCGCTGGCCGTTGAGGTCGATGTGAAACAGCTTGCCGGCCCACAGCGCCTGTCCGACTCCGTGCATGAACGACAGCCCGGCCATGGTCTCGTGGGCGACCTCGGGGTTGACGCCGACCATCTCGGGCCGCTCGAGCGTGGTGATGAAGTGCAGCGCATGGCCGACCGTCGGCAGGAACAGATCGCCGCGCGGTTCGTTGGGCTTGGGCTCCATCGCGAAGCGCAGGTCGTAGCCCTGGCCGACGCTGTAATCGGCGAGCACGTTGATCGCCTCGCGGTAGCGCTCCAGCGCATCGCGCGGGTCCTTGGCGACCCCCACCTCGGTGCCCTCGCGCCCGCCCCAGAAGACATAGACCTCCGCCCCCAGCTCGGCGCCGAGATCGATCGACACCATCGCCTTGCCGATCGCGGCGCGCCGGACGGCGCGGTCGTTGGAGGTGAAGGCGCCGTCTTTGAACGCCGGATGGTGAAACAGATTGGTGGTCGCCATCCCGACGCCGAGACCACGCTGGGACAGCGCGTTCTTGAAGGCGGCGACGATCCGGTCGCGCTCGGCGGCGCTCGTTCCGTAGGGGATCAGGTCGTTGTCGTGCAGGCTCACCCCCCAGGCGCCGGCGTCGGCGAGCTTGTGGACGGTGTCCACCGGGTCGCGCGGCGGACGCGTCGGTTCACCGAACGGGTCGCGACCCGGGTTGCCGACCGTCCACAGGCCGAACGTGAAGCGCGGTGTCGTCATGTCATCCTCTCGATCCGGGTTTTGTCTAAGATTAGACAGAATGGCGGCAACGGCACGGGTGATCGGCGTCGACGTGGGGACCTCGTCGACGAAGGGGGTGGCGATCGACGAGCACGGCGCGCTGCTGGCGGAGGCGAGCCGCTCCTATCCGGTGGAGATGCCCCACCCGGGCTGGTCAGAGCAGGATCCACGCGACTGGGTCGCCGCCACCGAGGCCGTCCTCTCCGAGCTGGGCGCCGACGACGCCGCCGGAATCGGACTGACGGGCCAGATGCACGGCCTCGTGGCGCTGGGGTCCGACGATCGCCCGCTGCGCCCGGCGATGCTCTGGAACGACGGCCGCAGCCAGCCGCAGGCGACCGAGATCGAGCAGCGGCTGGGGATCGAGCGGCTCGTCGAACTGAGCGGCAACCGCGTGCTGGCCGGGTTCACCGCGCCCAAGCTCGCGTGGATGGCCCAGCACGAGCCCGAGCTGCATCGTCGAATCGCCCGGGTGATGCTGCCCAAGGACTACGTCCGCTTTCGCCTCACCGGCGAGCCGGGCACCGACGTCTCCGACGCCTCGGGCACGGTGCTGCTCGACGTCGGCCGGCGGGCGTGGAGCCCTGAGCTGGCCGAGGCGTTCGCCGTCGACCCCGCGTGGCTGCCACCGGTCCACGAGTCCCATGAGGTGTGCGGGGTCACGGCCGCCGGCGTTCCCGTCGCCGCCGGCGCGGGCGATCAAGCGGCCGGGGCGCTCGGGGTCGGCGTCACCGACGCCGGCAGTCCGGCGTCGCTGGTACTCGGGACAAGCGGCGTCATCTTCGCCGCTCAGGACGCCTATGCGCCGGACCCCGAAGGCCGGCTGCATGCCTTCTGCCACGCGTTGCCCGACCGCTGGCACGTGATGGCCGTGATCCTGTCGGCCGCCGGCGCGCTGGCCTGGTTGGATGACGCGATCGGCCACGACGACGGCATTCCGGCCCTGCTCGACGAGGCGGCGCGCTGGGAACCGGGCGTCGAGGGGCTGACGTTCGCGCCGTATCTGTCAGGCGAGCGCACGCCGCACGCTGACGGCGACGTTCGAGCGGCATTCGTGGGCCTCGGGCTGCGCCACGATCGCGGCGCACTCGTGCGCGCCACTTTGGAGGGAGTCGGCCACGCCCTGCGCGACGGCCTGGATCTGATCGACGCGGCCGGACCGCGGCCACAGAGCGCGCGCGCCTCGGGCGGCGGTGCCCGCTCGGAGCTGTGGCTGCGGATCCTGGCGAGCATGCTGGACACGCCGATCGAGCGGACCGAGTCGGAGGCCGGCGCCGCCTACGGCGCAGCCGTGCTCGGCGGGGTCGCCGGCGGGGTCTTTGCGGATGCGCGCAGCGGGGCACAGCTGGGCTTCAAGGTGAGCGCCGAGGTGGCGCCCGATCCGGCATGGGTGGACGCCTACGCCGCCCAGCGCGAGCGCTACCGGGCGCTGTACCCGGCGCTTTCGTCGCTCCCCACCTGAGGTCTGTCAAGCTGTGTCCATGTCCGTTCTGGACCGCCCGGCCGCCGCCACCGTGGCCGAGGGAAAGCGCGCGCTGAGCGACCTGCTCGGCGCTGACCGGGTTGCGCTCGGCGACGACGTGCTCTCCCAGCACGGCCACGACGAGTCCTTCCACCCCGAGGCACGACCCGACGCCGTCGTGTGGCCGCGCAGCACCGAGGAGGCCGCCGCGATCGTGCGGATCGCCGCCGCCCACCGGCTGCCATTGATCCCGTTCGGCGCCGGCACCTCGCTCGAGGGCCACGTCGCGGCGTTGGCCGGCGGGATCAGCGTCGACATGCGGGAGATGAACGCCATCAGCAACCTGTCGCTCGAAGACCTCGACGTCCACGTTCAGGCCGGCGTGACCCGCCGCCAGCTCGACGCGCGGCTGCGTCCCGAGGGTGTGTTCTTCTCGGTGGACCCCGGAGCCGACGCGACCGTCGGGGGGATGATCGCCACGGGCGCCTCGGGCACGACGACGGTGCGCTACGGCGCGATGCGCGAGAACGTGGTCTCGATCACGCTCGTCGACGCTCACGGCCGGATCGTGCGCACCCACTCGCGGGCGCGTAAGTCCTCCGCCGGCTATGACCTGACGCGGCTGATGATCGGGTCCGAGGGCACGCTCGGGCTGATCTGCGAGGCGGTCCTGCGCCTGCACCCGATTCCCGAGGCGACGGCCGCCGCCCAGTGCACGTTCCCCTCGCTGCAGGCCGCCGTACAGTGCGTGGTCCGCGTGGAGCAGTACGGCATCCCGGTGAGCCGGATCGAGCTCGTCGACGAGCGGCAGGTCGAGGCGCTCAACCAGCATTTCGGGACCACCTTCGCGGTCGCCCCGGCGCTGTTCGTGGAGTTCGAGGGTGCCTCGGACGCCGAGGTCGAGGCGCAGGCGCGCGAGACATCCGAGATCGCCGCCGAGCTCGGCGGCTCGGAGTTCTCCTGGGCCACCGACGAGCGCGAACGCCGGAAGCTGTGGCACGCCCGCCACGGCGCGATGGAGGCCGCGCGGGCGACGAAGCCCGGCAGCGGCGCGCTCACCACCGACGTGTGCGTGCCGATCTCGGCGCTCGCCGAATGCATCGCCGACACGCAGCGCGACATCGCCGAGCACGACCTGGCCTCGGCGATCGTCGGCCACGCCGGCGACGGCAACTTCCACGCCGTCATCCTCGTCGATGCCAGTGATCCCGCCGACGTCGCCCGCGGCGAGGAGTTCCACGCACGCCTCGTGCGCCGCGCGCTCGCCCACGACGGGACGTGCACCGGCGAGCACGGCGTCGGCTACGGCAAGGCCAAGTTCCTGGTCGACGAGCACGGACTCGCCGGGGTCGAGATGATGCAGGCGATCAAGCACGCGCTCGACCCCGACGGCATCTTCAATCCCGGCAAGAGCGCGTCGGCCGCCGGCTGACGCCGGGGCCTGACGGGCCGCGGGCGGGCAGTTGTGACCAGCTCCAGCCACCGCGAGATCGAGAACCTGATCGCGACCTACGCCGAACTCGTCGACACGGGGGACTTCCTGGGCGTGGGCGGCCTGTTGGGCGATGCCACCTTCACCAGCCAGTCGCGAACGGTGACGGGCGCGGCCGCGATCGGGCGGATGCTGACCGAGGTCGCGATCCGCTACGAGGACGGGACGCCCCGCACGAAGCATGTGACGACCAACCTGAACGTCGAGGTCGACGAGACGACGGGAACGGCGACGGCGCGCAGCTACTTCACGGTGCTCCAGGCCACGGAGGACCTGCCGTTGCAGATCATCGTCAGCGGCCGGTATCACGACCGCTTCGAACGCCGCAACGGCGAGTGGGTGTTCGTCGCGCGCCGGGTGATCTCCGACCTGGTCGGCGATGTCAGCCACCACCTGCGCGACGCCGGCTGATCACCGCAGCAGGCCGCGGGAGATGACCAGGCGCTGGATGTCCGAGGTCCCCTCCTCGATCTCCTCGAGCTTGGCGTCGCGCATCCACTTCTCGACCGGGTACTCACGCGAGTAGCCCCAGCCGCCGAGCGTCTGGACGGCCGCCCACGTACACCACATCGCTGTCTCCGAGGCGTGCAGCTTGGCCATCGCCGCCTCGCTGGTGGCCCGCTCGCCCCGGTCGAGCATCTCGGCCGCGCGCCACGTCAGCAGCCGCGCGGCGTCGACGCGCAGTGCCATGTCGGCCAGGCGGAACGCGACCGCCTGGTGCTGGGCGATCGGCTTACCGAACTGCTCGCGCTCCTTGGCGTAGTCGACGGCGTACTCCAGAGCCGCCCGGGCGAGCCCGGTCGCCGACGCCGCCAGCGTCACGCGGGAGCGGTCGAAGGTGTGCATCAGGCCGGAGAAGCCCTGACCCTCCTCCCCCAGCCGGCGCTCGGCGGCGACGAACACGTCATCGAGGAACAGTTCGCTGTTGGGGATCGCCCGCTGGCCCATCTTGCGCATCGGCGGCCCGCACCGCAATCCCGGGTCGTCGCCGCGGACCAGAAACGCGGTGATCCCGCGATGGCCGCTGCCGGGCTGCACGGTGGCGAACACCACGTACAGCTCGGCCACGCCGCCGTTGGAGATCCACGCCTTCTGGCCGCTGAGCAGATAGCCGCCGTCGACGGCGCGTGCCCGGGTGCGGATCGACGCCGCGTCCGATCCGCTGGCCGGCTCGGTGATCGCCAGCGCGGTCAGCGGCGGATGCTCGGCATCGGCGAGCGGAGTCAGCCACTCGCGCTTCTGCTCCTCGGACCCCAGCTCCAGCACCGGCTCGGCGAAGAACCCGCCGCTCGTGATCAGGTTGCCGATCCCCGAGCAACCGTGGGACAGCTCCTCCTGGACGATGCAGGAGGTCAGGCAATCGGTCATGCCCGCTCCGCCGTACTCCGGGGGCAGCATGTACGCGCACAGGCCGACCCCGGCGGCCTTGCGCCACACCTCCTGCGGCCAGACGGTGTCGGCCTCGTCGACGGCCAGCGAGATCGGCCGGATCTCCCGGGCGGCGAACTCGCGGCACGTCTGCTGGATTGCCCGCTGCTCGTCGCTGAGGGTCGCCGTTCCCGGCGTGATCATCGTCCGAGCCTCGTCGCCATCGCCTGGTCGGCGTCCTTCGTCTGCGCGAGTAACCCGTAGGCGAGGCGCTCCAGCGCCAGACCGGCGCCGCGGGAGGCCTCGGCCATCCGGTCGACAACGCCCTTGTTGAGCTGCACCGCGAGCGGCGGCAGCGACGCGAGCCGCTCCGCCAGCTGCAGTGACCGTGCGAGCGGGTCGTCGGTCATCTCGGTGACGAGCCCGAGGCGCAAGGCCTCGCTGGCGTCGATCCGGTCACGCAGGAGGATCAGCTCCTTGGCCCGCGCGGATCCGAGCAGACTGACCAGGCGATACGTCCCGCCGGAGCTCGGCACGATTCCGATCTCCACCTCGGGCAGACCGAAGACGGCGCCCGGGTGGGCGATCCGGAAGTCGGTGGCCAGGGCCAGCTCGAGGCCGCCGCCCAGGCACCAGCCCGAGATCGCGCTCAGCGTCGGCTGGGGCAGGTCGGCGATCCGTTCGGCAAAGTCACCGGTGCCGCGGTAGTAGCCGATGATCGCCGCCGGGTCCTGGTCGCGCATCTCGGTGACGTCGGCGCCGGTGGAGAACACGTCGGGTCCGCCGGTGAACACGACCACCGACGCCGCGCGCAGCTCGTCGGAGGCGAGCGCGTCACAGAGCTCGCGCTCCATGGCGTTCGAGATCGCGTTGAGCTTGGCCGGCCGGGTGAGGGTGACGACGCACGCCGGCCCGTCGGTTCGGAGCGCGACGAGATCAGGCATGCGCACCCACCTCCGCTCCGTACTGCAGCAGCGCGTCGAGGCCGCGCTTGCTCGCCTCGTTGACGATGATCGTGCGCTGGATCTCCGAGGTGCCCTCCCAGATGCGGTCGACGCGGATGTCGCGGTACAGGCGCTCCACCGGGTTCTCACGCATGTACCCGCGGCCGCCGAAGATCTGCACGGCGCGGTCGACGACCCGCCCGGCGGCCTCCGACGCCGTCAGCTTGACCATCGCCGCCTTGGCGTGCAGCAGCTTGCGTGACATGCCGGCGTCGGCCTCCCAGGCGACTTGGTGGGTGAGGGTCCGACACAGCGCGATGTCACAGACACTGTCGGCGATCATCGCGCCGATCATCTGGTTGTCGATGATGGGTCTCCCGAACTGGACGCGCTCGGACGCCCACTCGGTGGCCAACGTCAGGGCGCGCTCGGCGGCACCGGTGGCGCGGGCGGCGATCATCAGCCGCTCCTCGACGAACCACTCGCGCGTCAGCTCATAGCCGCCGCCGACCTCCCCCAGCACCTGTTCGGGACCGACCGCGACCTCGTCGAAGACGAACTCGGGGTGCTCGAAGACGAACGTGTGCATGTAGGCCGGCGTGCGCTTGACGCTGACTCCCGGCGAATCCTTGTCGACGAGAAACAGCGTGGGCGCCCGCTCGTCGCCGACGAGCGCCTGCACGATCATGAAGTCGGCGACGTCACCGACCGTCACGAACCACTTCTCGCCGCTGATCCGAAAGCCGCCATCGCGGGTGCGGAGCGCCACCGTCTCGATCAGCGACGGATCCGAGCCCGCCTTCTCCTCGGTCACGGCGAAGCAGTCACGGCGATCGCCCGCGATCGCGGGGATCAGATACCGGTCACGCTGCTCCGGCGTGCAATGGCGCAGCGCGTTGGCCGGACGCCACACGGCGTCCCACAACGCGTTTGTGAGCTGGCCGAGGCGCTCGGAGACGATCACCTGATCGAGCACCGACAGGCCCTGTCCTCCCCACTCGACGGGCATGTTGATGGCGTTGAGCTGGTGCTCGAGCGTCAGCCGCCGGATCTCGGCCAGCGACTCGTCGTCGAGCCCCCGGCCGGCCTCGCAGGGATCTTCGAACGGGATGATCGCGTCGGTCAGCCGGCTCGCTCGGTCGCGCAGCCCCAGCTGCTCGGGGGTGTAGGTGAACTCCACGTCTCTCCTCCTAGGTATGAACGGCGCGGGCGTCGAGTGCGAGCGCTCCGGCGGGCAGGACCAGCAACGGGTTGATCTCCAGCTCGACGAGCTCGGGATGGCTGGCGGCGACGCGGGAGAGCGATGCCAGCGCGGCGGCGGCCGCGTCAATGTCGAGCGGCGAGCGCCTCCGGGCGCCGCTCAGCAGCGGCGCGCACCGCAATTCCTCCAGCATCGTCCGGGCATGCATCTCGGTCACCGGCGCCAGCGCGACGGTCGTGTCGTGCAGCACCTCGGCGTAGATGCCGCCGCTGCCGGCCAGTACGACCGGCCCGAAGCGGGGATCCCAGCGCGTGCCGATCAGCAGCTCCAGGCCGTCGGCGAGCGGCGCCATGCGCTCGAGCGAGCACCTCGTGGCGGCCAGGCGGCCGGCGAAGTCGTCGTAGATGCGGGCCAGCCGCTCGTCGTCGGCGATCGCCAGCTTCACCCCACCGCCGTCTGACTTGTGCAGCCGGCCGAGTGCCTTGAGGACGAGCGGATAACCGAGTTCGCCGGCCGCCTCCAGCGCCTGCGCGGCGCTCGTCACGGTGCGTTGGGCGACGAACGAGATGCCACCGTCGGCCAGCAGGGCGCGGGCCGACTCGTAGTCGACGGTCGTCGCGGCGGGCGCCGGCGGCGGGAGGTCGGGCACGGCTGTCGGCGTTTGTCCGCCGGCGACGACGAGTCGCCGCAGGGCGTCGGCGCTGCGCTCGACCGACTCGTACACGGGCACGCCGGCCTCCCGCAGCGCGGCGGCGGCGGGCCCGTGGGGGTACATCGTGTGGACGACGACCGGGCGAGCACTGGCGGCGGCCGCGTCGCCGATCAGCGCGGCCGTGCGCAGCTCCTCGGCGGCGACCGCCTCGCCGTACTCCCCGTAGCCGCCGAAGTACCCGGTGATCAGCAGCGCGTCGAGCTCGTCGCTGCGCAGGAGCTCACGCGTCAGGCGATCGAAGGCATGCACGTCGCGCTCGGCCCCGCCGGCGAGGTCGACGGGGTTGGTGACGGCGGCGCCGGCGGGAAGCTGATCGCGCAACGACGCGTTGACGGCGTCGGAGAGATGCGGGACCTCCAGACCCGCGTCCGCGGCCACGCCGGCGGCGATGCTGCCGTGCCCGCCACCGTCGGCGAGCACCCCGACCCGCCGCCCTCGCGCCGGCGTGCAGCGCAGCAGCGCCGACGCGGCGTCGATCATCTCCCGGGGCGTGCGCACGCGCTGGACGCCCGCCGCCCGGCAGGCGGCGTCGATCACCGCGCCGTCAGAGGCCAGCGCTCCCGTGTGCGAGCGCACGGCGCGGGTCGTGGCGTCGCCATGCTCAATCGCCAGGGCGAGCACCGGCTTGCCGGCCTCGGCAGCCAGCATGGCCGCGCGGGCGAACTGCCGCCCGTCGCGGAAGTCCTCGACGTACAGCGCGAGCAGCCGGGTCTCGTCGTGGCCGGCGAGCTCCGCGATCAGCTCGGCGGCGCCGACGTCGGCCTGGTTGCCCAGCGAGACGAAGCGTGAGAACCCAAGGCCCTCGGGCGCGGCGAGCAATGCCAGCTCGAGCGCGAGGTTGCCGCTCTGGGAGATGAGCCCGATCGAGCCGGCCGGCAGCGGGTTGGGGACGAGCTCGAGCTCGGCGCCGGAGTCGAGCACCCCCAGGCAGTTGGGACCCACGAGCACGGCCCCCGCGGCGCGGGTGCGCTCGGCGAGCGCGGCGTCCGGCTCGGAGGATCCGGCGCTGATGACGACGATCGCGCGGGCGCCGCACGCGAGCGCTCCGTCGACGGCGGACGCCACCGCGGGGGCCGGCACGGCGATCACCACCAGATCGGCGCCGTCGGGCAGGTCGGCGAGCGACGAATACGCGCTACGGCCGAGCACGCCGTCGGCGCGGTGGTTGATCAGGTACGCGGGCCGGTGGCCCTCACCACGCAGCGCGCCGCGGGCCAGCCAGTTGCCCCACTTGCGCGGGTCGTCGGAGGCTCCGACGACGGCCACCGAGGACGGATCGAAGAGCGCGTCGAGCCGCCTCGCGGTCAGCGTCATCCGGCCACCGTCATTCCGGCACCGGCTCGCCCATTCCCCAGGCGTCGGCACCACCGTCGACGGCGATCGTCGTCGCCGTGATGTAGGCGCCGGCGGGGCTGGCCAAGAACGCGATCAGGCCGGCCACCTCGGCCGGTGTGCCCAAGCGCCCAAGCGGGATCGCCCGCCGCCAGCGCTCGGCCTCGGCCTCGCCGTACTGCTCCAGGCCCTCGGTGAGGATCGTGCCAACCGCCAGGCAGACGCTGCGGATCCCGTGGCGGCCCCACTCCAGGGCCAGACCCGACGCCAGGTTGGCGACGGCCGCGCGGGCAGCTCCGGCGTGCGCGAACCCCGGATTGCCGCGCTGCGGGCTGAAGCCGATGAACACCACGAGGCCGCCGCGCCGGGGGATCATCGAGCGTGTGGCCACCATGCGGGTCACGCTCCAGGCGGCGTCGACCGCCAGCCGGTGCACCGCTCGCCAGCCGTTGTCGGAGATCTCCTCCGCGGGCGCCGTGAACTGCCCACCGGCGTTGTTGACGAGGACGTCGATGGCCCCAAAGCGCTCGAGGCCGGCGTCGACGACCCGCTCCACCTGCTCGGGCTCGCGGATGTCGGCGGAGATCGCCAGGCACTCGCCGCCGGCCGTCTCGATCCGCTCGGCGGTCTCGCGCAGCGGTTCAGCGCGCCGGCCGCAGACGATCACCCGGGAACCGGTGGCGGCCAGCTCGAAAGCGGTCGCCCGCCCGATGCCCGTTCCCCCGCCGGTGATCAGCGCGACGTGGCCGGCGGTGGCGTCGGGGCGAAGCGAAGAGCTGGCGAGGGGATCGGCGGACATCTGAAATACTGATTTGAAATGGTGATTTCACGCGGCACCGTACCACGGCGATGAGCAAGGTGACCGAACGCCCGCGCCGGCGTCTGGACGACGTCCGGGGACCCCAGATTTTGGCCACGACCGTTGACCTGATCCGCGAGCGCGGGCTCTGGGATGTGCGACTGTCCGACGTCGCCGAACGGGCCGGCCTGAGCGCCACCAGCGTCGTCTACTACTTCGGCTCCAAGGACCAGCTGTTCGCCGAGGCGATCACCCACGCCGACGACGCGTTCTACGAGCCGCTGCTGTATGAGCTTCAGGCGCTGGAGTCAGGCGTGGAGCGAATCGCGTGCCTGTTCGTCGGCTCGAGCACGAGCGACTGGCCGCTGTGGATGGACCTATGGGTGTACTCGCGCCGGCACCCGGAGACGGCGGCCGCCCAGCGCCGCTTCCACGACCGCTGGCGCGAGACGATCGCCGATGTCGTGCGCCACGGCTCCGCGCACGGTGAGTGGACCGTCGCCGCACCGGATGAGATCGCGCTGCGGCTCTCGGCGCTCACCGACGGGCTGGCCGTGCACATGGTGCTGGGCGACTCCGAGCACACCGCCGAGAGCTACGTGGCGATGTCGCTGGCCGCGGCGGCGCTCGAGCTCGGATGTGACCTGGGGGCGCTGCAGCGCGCGGCCCGCGCGTTCAGTGACTGACCGGCGGGCCGGCGTCGCCGCAGGCTTGTCCCGGCGTTCAGTGACTGACAGGCCGGGCCAGCGTCGCCGCGGGCTCGCGTCCCTCGAGCACGGCGGCGACCGCCTCGGCGGCGATCCGGTACGGACCCGGACCCGACTGCGGTGAGTACCAGGCGGAGTGGGGGTTGATGATCGTCCGGGGCCATCGGAGGGCGGGCTCGTCGTCGCGCGGCGGCTCCTGCGGCAGCACGTCGAGCGCGCAGCCGCCGAGCCTTCCGGCGTTCAGGGCCTCCCCCAAGGCGTCGTGGTCGACGAGCCCGGTGCGGGCGCAGTTGACCAGGTAGGCGTCGGGGCGCATCTGCGCCAGCTGGCCGGCGCCGATCAGCTGGCGGGTGTGCTCGTTGAGCGGCGCGTGCAGCGTGATCACGTCAGCGGCGCGCAACAGGTCATCAAGCTCCACCAATTCGGCGGGGCCCGCTTGCCTGGGATCCACCACGGGGTCGGCGGCCAGCACCCGCATGCCGAGCGCGGCCGCGCGCCAGGCCACTTCGTGGCCGATCCGCCCCAGCCCAACGATTCCCAGCACGGCTCCGGTCACTCGCCGGCCCGGGGCCTCGAGGTAGTCATAGCGCCCCGCGTGCACAGCGCGGTCGAGCAGCGTCACCCCGCGCAGCAGGTCGAGGGCAAAGGCGATCGCGTGCTCGGCGACCTCCAGGTCGCAGTAGCCGGGGCAGTGCGTGGCCCACGCGCCGGCGGCCGCGATCTCCGCGAGCGCGAGATGGTCATAGCCGGTGGCGGTGGCGGCGACGACGCGCACGGCCGGCAGCGCCGTCAGCTGGGCGGTACCAACCTCCACCTCGGTGCCGACGAGCAGCCCGACGACGTCTTCGCCCGTCGGCATCGCGTTGGAGCGCTCCACCGTCACCTCCGGGTGGCCGGCCAGAGCCGCACGGGCGGCGTCGAGGTCACCGACCTCGTCGATGAGGACGACGCGGCTCATGCGCTCGTTGCGCGGCGAGCGATCGGCTTGATCCAGCGCGCCCAGGTCGACTGCCGGGTGTAGCCGGCGCGCGACCAAAGCTCGTGGGCAGGCCGATTCGAGTCCAGGACCATGGCGTCGATCCGGCGCGCCCCGGCGGCCGTGAGACGCTGTTCGGCGGCATCGAGCAGCGTCCGGCCGATTCCCCGGCGGCGGCGATCCGGGTCGACCGCCAGCCGGTACAGGTGAGAGCGCCAACCGTCCCAGCCGACGATCAGCGAACCGACGATCCGCTCCCCGTCGAAGACCAGGAGGAGCGATTCGGGATCGCGGGCGATCAGCCGCGTCACCGCCTCGGCCGAGTCAGCGGGCCGGTCTGCGTTCTCCGCCGCCCGCTCCCAGAACGCCAGCACCGCGTCGACGTCGGCCGGCGTGGCGCTGCGGGTCGTCAGCTCGGGCTCGGGCACGCGCGCAGTCTCCCAGAAGCGGCGGCTGCCTCCGAGTGCGAGAGTGAGAGAAAAACCGCGCATATGGCGGAAGATGTCTCATGCCGCCATCCACTTCGTTCTGCGCAACCTTAATGGCGGCGGCACGATCAGCTGGGCTGGACGACAAGGAAGCGGTTGCCGTCGGGGTCGCGGAAGAGGAACTGCGCCGGCACGGGGTCCGGGACGGTCGCGTCGGTGGACAGGAGTCCGGCGCGGCTGCTGCCGGCGGCGGCGATTTCGTCGACGTCGACGCCGCGGGCGCGGAGGCTGGCGTGATCGGCTTCGATGTCCGTAGTCGCGAACGCGCAGTAGGTGCGGTCCCCGCCGGCGGGTCCGCCCTCGCCCGGCCCGACGAGGGCGATCGAGTTCGCCGCGCCGGCCGGGGCAACCTCGATCCAGCGGATCCCGCCGCCGTAGGTGAAGTCGGCGCGCAGTTCGAAGCCGAGCGTGTCGCGGTAGAAGTCCAGCGCTCGCTCCTGGTCGGCGACCGCGACGAAGATCGCGCCGATCTCGCTGATGCTCGTCGTGGCGTGGGTGATGTTGTTCGGCATACGTGATCAGACCGGGACCGTCGCCCGAACTCATCGCGGGGCGCGTCGTTCGATGAGAATGCGTCCCGTCGCGGTCTTATCGTGTGCCGTGATGACACACGTTTCCTCCATCGATCTCGACGAACTCCGAACCGGACCCACCGCCGCTCTGTTCGAGGGGGACCCGCGCGCCGACCGAGAGCCCGCCTAGCCCGTGCCAGGTCAGCCGGCGCGGGCGAGTCCGAGAATCCGCGGCGCCACCGGGTAGGCGCGCGCCTGCGCCGGAAACCCGAAGCCGCGGCAGCGTTCGACGCGAAAGCCGGCGTCGGCGATCGCCGCCAGCGTGTCGCGGTCGGTGTGGCAGCCGCCCATCGCTCGCGCCCAGAACCGGTCGACCCGCCGCTGCCAGCGGGCAAAGCCCGGTCGACGTGAGCGCACGTGCTCGTAGAAACGAAGCTCGCCGCCGGGGCGCAGCACCCGGCGAGCCTCGATCAGCGCCTCCCGCTGGTCGGGCACCGAGCAGAGCACCCCGCAGACGACAACGACGTCGGCCGATTCGGCGGCCAGCTCGAGCGAAGCGGCGACCCCTGCCTGCACTCGGACGCGGACCGGGGCGTCGGCGGCCGCCCGCTCGGCCTGCCGGCGGAGGAACGGCTCGGGCTCGATGGCGATCACCTCGGTGACGCTCTCCGGATAGTGCTCGAAGTTGATGCCGTTGCCGGCGCCGACCTCCACGACCCGTCCACGGGCTCCCGCCAGCAGTTCGCGTCGCAGCTCCCGCTCCCCGGTTCCATTGTCGCGCCCGCAGAAGCGGTGAAAGAAGCGCGCGAAGATGGGGTTCTCGATCTCCTGGGCCATCGACCTGCAGTTACCCGGCCGGCGCCGTGCCGAGCACCAGATCGACATAGCCGTCGGCGATCTGCTCCGGGGAGAGCGGGCCGCGTGGGCGGTACCACTGCGCGGTGTGGTTGACCATGCCGAGGAGCGCCAGGAGCGCCAGGTGGTTGTCCTGGCCGTCGGCGGCCAGCGCCTCCTGTAGCAGCTCGGCGACGAGCCGCTCGAACGCCTTGCGGCTGGCGCGCACCCCGCGCCAGGACTGACCGGACTCGATCACGTGGCGCTCCTGCTGGAAGACGAGCATGTGGTCGCGGTGCTCGATGACGTGGGCCACCCACATCCGCACGAGCGCCCGCAGCTGCTCGCGTGGCGGGGCGCCGGCGGCGGTCAGGGCCCGTGCGCGCTCCAGCAGCGGCTCCATCAGCTGATCGCAGATGGCGCGCAACAGCTGCTCCTTGGCCCCGAAGTAGTGATACAGGGCACCGGTGGCCAATCCCATCGTCGACGCCAGCTCCTGCATCGTCGTCTGGTCATAGCCGTTGCGCGCGAACAGCTTGGCCGCCTGGTAGACGGCGCGCTGGCGGCGGCGGTCATAGCGCTCGCGCAGCGCCGGACGAGTGGGAGCGGTGGCCACGGGCGCTCCACTGTACCGAATGCCCATTCGGAATTCGAACAGAGATTCTGTATAGTCGCGGCGGCATGGACTTCGCGCTCGACGACGAAACCCAACTGCTGCAGCGCACGGTGCGCGACTTCGCGCGCCAGGTGGTCGCCCCCGCCGCCGGTGAGCTCGACCGCACCAAGTCCTTCCCGTACGAGATCGTCGCCCAGATGGCCGAGCTCGGATGGATGGGGATTCCGTTTCCCGAGGAGGTCGGCGGCGCCGGCGGCTCGTCGTTGCAATACGCGATCGCCGTCGAGGAGCTGACCCGGGCCGACTCGAGCGTGGCGATCACACTCTGCGCGCACACCTCGCTCGGCACCCAACCGATCTACCTGTTCGGCTCCGAGCAGCAGAAGTCCGAATGGCTTCCCCGTCTGTGCTCCGGCTCGGCGCTGGGAGCCTTCGGGCTGACAGAGCCCGAGGCCGGCTCGGACGCCGGCAACGTCCGCACACGGGCGCGCGTGGACGACGGCGAGTGGGTGATCGACGGCGCCAAGCAGTTCATCACCAACGCCGGGACCGACATCTCTGGCGTGGTCTGCATCACCGCCCGCACGGGCGACGATGAGATCTCCAACCTGATCGTCGCCAACGGGACCCCCGGCTATGAGCAGGCCGAGCCGTATCGCAAGATGGGCTGGAACGCCTCCGACACCCGCCCCCTGACGTTCACCGACTGTCGCGTGCCGCAGGAGAACCTGCTCGGCGAACGCGGAGCCGGCTTCAGGCAGTTCCTCCACGTGCTCGACATCGGGCGCATCGGCGTGGCCGCGATGGGCGTCGGCCTCGCCCAGGGCGCGCTCGACGAGGCGCTCGCCTACGCGAAGGAGCGCCGCGCGTTCGGCCGGCCGATCTCCAAGTTCCAGGCGATCCAGACCAAGCTCGCCGACCTCGCCACCGAGATCGCCGCCGCGCGCCTGCTCACCTACCACGCCGCGTGGCTCAAGGACCAGAACCAGCCGTTCGGGTTGGTCGCCGCGCAGGCCAAGCTGAAGACGGGCCGGCTGGCCGTGCGGGCCACCGAGGAGGCTGTGCAGATCCATGGCGGCTACGGCTTCATCGAGGAGTACCCGGTCTGTCGCTTCTACCGCGATGCCAAGATCCTCACGATCGGCGAGGGCACCGACGAGGTCCAGCAGATGGTGATCGCGCGCGCTCTGGGGGCATGACCGCCGCCCTGCCCCGGGCCGTTCGCATCCGCGAGGTCGGCCCCCGGGACGGCTTTCAGAACGAGCCCGAGGTGATCCCGACCGCGGTCAAGGTGGAGCTGATCAACGCGCTGGCCCGGACCGGCCTGCGCCGCCTGGAGCTGACCAGCTTCGTCCGCGCCGACGTGATTCCGCAGCTGGCCGATGCCGCCGAGGTGCTGCAGGCGGTCGACATCCCCGACGGCGTCAGCCGCTCGGTGCTGATCCCCAACGAGCGCGGGCTCGGTCACGCGCTGGCACTGCGCGGGCACTTCGACGAGATCAACGTGTTCCTGTCGGCCTCGGAGGCCCACAACCGCCACAACGTCAATCGCAGCGTCGAGGAGTCACTGGCCGGTCTGGAGCGCGTTCTGCCGAGGGCGCGGGCAGCGGGGCTGCGCTGCGAGGCCGTGATCAGCGTTGCCTTCGGCTGCCCATACGAGGGCCGCGTGGCGCCCGCGCGGGTCTTCGAGATCGCCGATCGGCTGGTCGCCGCGGGTGCCCGGGAGATCGGCTTCGGCGACACGACGGGGATGGCCAACCCCGTGCAGGTCGGCGAATTCTTCGCCGCCGCGGCGCAGCGGCTGCCGGGCATCGAGCTGACCGCCCACTTCCACAACACCCGCGGCCAGGGCCTGGCCAACGTCTTCGCGGCACTGCAGGCGGGGATCGACTCATTCGAGTCGAGCTTCGGCGAGCTGGGCGGCTGTCCATTCCCACCGGGCGCCACCGGCAACGTCGCGACCGAGGATCTGGTCTCGATGCTGCACGAGTCCGGCGTGCAGACCGGCGTCGACCTGCCGGCGCTGTTGTGGTGCTCACGCGCGGTCCGGGAGCAGCTCGGGCGCCCGCTGGGGAGCCACACGCTGCTCGCGGGCCCCGTGGACTGGCATCGCTGATGTTCGACACGGTCCTGATCGCCAACCGGGGTGAGATCGCCCGCCGCGTGGTCCGGACGCTCGCCCGGCTCGGGATCCGCTCGGTGGCCGTCTACGCCGCAGGCGATCGCGACGCCCCCCACGTCCGCGAGGCCGACGTGACCGTGGCGATCGACTCCTACCTGAACATCGAGGCGGTGATCGCAGCCTGCACCAGCACCGGGGCCGACGCGCTGCATCCCGGCTATGGCTTCCTCTCCGAGAACCCGGCCCTGGCCCGCGCGTGCGTGCGCGCCGGGGTCACGTTCGTCGGCCCCCCCGCCGAGGCCTCCGAGCTGATGGGCGACAAGTTGCGCGCGAAGCAGGTCGCGCGGGAGGCGGGAGTGCCGATCGTGCCCGGCTTCAGCGAGGAGGAGGCTCGCGCGGCGGATTACCCGCTGCTCGTCAAGGCCGCCGCCGGCGGCGGCGGGCGCGGGATGCGCGTCGTCGAGCGCGTGGAGGATCTCGACGCTGCTCTGGCGGCCGCGCGGCGCGAGGCGCTGACCGGGTTCGGCGACGACCGCGTGTTCATCGAGCGCTTCCTTCCGCGGGCGCGTCACCTCGAGGTGCAGGTGATCGCCGACGCTCACGGCCACGTTGTTCATCTCGGTGAGCGCGAGTGCTCGCTGCAGCGCCGCCACCAGAAGATGATCGAGGAGAGCCCCTCGCCTGCCGTCGGCGACGAGCTGCGGGCCACGCTCGGCGCCGAGGCGGTGGCGCTGATGCGCGCTGGGGGTTATGTCAACGCCGGGACGGTGGAGTTCGTGGCCGACGCCGACAACCCCTCCGAGCACTACTTCCTGGAATGCAATGCCCGCCTGCAGGTCGAGCATCCGGTGACCGAGCTCGTGTGCGGCTTGGACCTCGTGAAGCTCCAACTGCAGGTCGCGGCCGGCGAAACGCTGCCGTTCGGCCAGGACGAGGTGACGTTTCGCGGGCACGCGATCGAGGCCCGCGTGTGCGCCGAGGACGCGGCGCGGGACTTCCTCCCCGCCGCCGGGCGGATCCTCGCCTATCAGCGTCCGCCCGGGGTCCGCATCGACGACGGGATCGAGACCGGAAGCGTGGTCGACGCCGGCTATGACTCGTTGCTTGCCAAGGTGATCGTGCACGGCGACGATCGGCCCCAGGCGCTCGCGCGACTCGAGCGAGCGCTCAGTGGGCTCACCATCCTCGGAGTCGTCACCACGACGGGATTTCTGCGCGGGCTGATGGCCGATCCCGGGGTCCGCGACGGCATCCTTGACACGGGGCTGATCGAGCGGCGCGCCGTGCCGCCGGCGCCCATCCCGGACGACGGCATCGGCGTTGCCGCGGCCATGCTGACGCTCGCCGACCTGCGCCGCCGCGGTGGCGACGATCCCTTCGCGCGCGTCGACGGCTGGCGGCTCGGGGGTATCCGGGCGCCGTCGTATTGGCGAATGGCGGTTGGGACGGGAGAGCCGGTCGATGTGGAGGTGCGCCCCGACTACGTCGCCGCGACGACGTGGCTGGGCGACGGCCGGTTCGCGATCGTCGATCGCGGCGAGTGGTCGCTGGCACGCGATGGGGACGTCACGTGGATCGGCCACGGCGGTTACGCGTGGCCGGTCCGACACGTCTCTGCCGCGGAAGCTCGTGCGGGACTCTCCGACGGGGAGCTGCGCGCCCCGATGCCCGGCCAGGTGCTGCTCGTCCCGGCCGCCGTCGGCGACGACGTGCGGACCGGGGATCCCGTGGTCGTGTTGGAATCGATGAAGATGGAACTGGTGATGTCGGCTCCGATCGACGGCTCGGTCGCGGCCATCAACGTGGCCGTCGGCGACCGGGTGACCGTCGATCAGCCGCTCGCCCGGGTGGAGCCGGAGCCGTCGCGATGACCGTGCTGCGCTCGTCCGCCAATCCGGGATCCGAGGAGTTCCGCGCCAACCAGGAGGCCAACGAGGCGCTCGTCGAGGACCTGGGCGCGCAGCTCGACCGCGTGGCCGCCGGCGGCGGTGAGCGCGCACGCGAGCGCCACACGGCTCGCGGCAAGCTGCTTCCCCGCGAGCGGGTCGACAGCCTGCTGGACCCCGGCGCCCCGTTCCTGGAGCTGTCGGCGCTGGCCGCCCACGGCCTGTACGACGACGAGGCCCCAGGGGCGGGGATCATCACCGGGATCGGCCGCGTGTCCGGACGCGAGTGCGTGATCGTCGCCAACGACGCCACGGTCAAGGGCGGCACGTACTACCCGGTGACGGTCAAGAAGCACCTCCGTGCCCAGGAGGTCGCGCTCCAGAACCGGCTGCCCTGCCTCTATCTGGTCGATTCCGGCGGCGCATTTCTGCCCCGCCAGGACGAGGTGTTCCCCGACAGGGAACACTTCGGCCGGATCTTCTTCAACCAGGCCACGATGTCCGCGCAGGGGATCGCCCAGATCGCGTGCGTGATGGGCTCCTGCACGGCGGGCGGTGCCTACGTCCCGGCGATGTCGGACGAGACCGTGATCGTGCGCGACCAGGGAACCATCTTTCTGGGGGGCCCGCCGCTCGTCAAGGCGGCAACCGGTGAGGACGTGACAGCCGAGGAGCTGGGTGGCGCTGAGCTTCACTGCCGCACCTCGGGCGTCACCGATCACCTGGCCGACAACGACGTCCACGCGCTGGAGATCGTGCGTCAGATCGTCGGTCGCCTGGGCCCACGGACTGCGCTGCCGTGGCCGCGGCGGCCAGTCGCACCCCCGGCGGTGGATCCCGGGCAGCTGCTCGGCGTGGTCTCGGCCGACGTGCGCAAGCCCTACGACGCGCGGGAGGTGATCGCCCGGATCGTCGACGGCTCGCGCCTGGATGAGTTCAAGGAGCTCTACGGCGCGACGCTCGTCACCGGGTTTGCCCACATCCACGGACACCCCGTCGGCATCCTCGCCAACAACGGGATCCTGTTCTCCGAGTCGGCGCTCAAGGGCGCGCACTTCATCGAGCTCTGCGACCAGCGTTCCATCCCCCTGCTGTTCCTGCAGAACATCACCGGCTTCATGGTCGGGCGCGACTACGAGGCGGGCGGGATCGCCAAGCACGGCGCCAAGCTCGTCACCGCCGTCTCCACTGCTCGCGTGCCGAAGCTGACCGTGATCGTCGGCGGCTCGTTCGGCGCGGGCAACTACGGCATGTGCGGCCGCGCTTACTCGCCGCGGCTTTTGTGGATGTGGCCGGGCGCGCGGATCTCGGTGATGGGCGGCGAGCAGGCGGCCATGGTGATGACCGAGGTCGGTCAGCCCGAGGCCGGCGCTCGCCTGCGCGAGCAGTACGAGCACCAGGGGCGGCCGTACTACGCCACCGCCCGCCTGTGGGACGACGGGGTCATCGACCCCCGGGACACGCGCGACGTGCTGGGCCTGGCGCTGTCGGCGGCCGGCAATGCGCCGCTCGCCGACGTGCGGTACGGCGTCTTTCGGATGTGACCGCTCAGTCTCGCGCGATCGCCGAGTCTTGAGGCAACCGGCAACCATGGACTGGAGACGACGATGGAGATATTGACCTCTGCCGACGGCACGCCGATCGCCTTCGAGCGCTCGGGCAACGGACCGGCGCTGGTGGTGGCGACGGGAGCGTTCTGCAACCGCGCCTCGAGCGTGCGGCTGGCCGAGCACCTCGGCGACCGCTACACCGTGTACCGGTTCGACCGGCGCGGCCGCGGCGACAGCGGTGACACGCATCCGTGGGCTGTCAGGCGCGAGGTCGAGGACTTGGCCGCGGTGGGCGCGGCGACCGGCGAGACGCCCTACGTCTACGGCCACTCGTCCGGGGCCGCGCTCGCGCTGGAGGCCGCCGCCGCCGGCGTGCCGACCCGCAAGCTGGCGGTGTACGAGCCCCCGTACGTCCCCGGCGAGGGCACGGCTCCCGAAACGGCCGACCGAATGGCGGCACTGTGCGCCGCCGGGCAACCCGACGAGGCGGCCGTGCTCTTCCTGCACAACACCGGGATGTCCGACGAGCAGGTTCAGGGGATGCACGGGATGCCCTTCTGGTCGGGCATGGTGTCGCTGGCGCCGCAGCTGGCCTATGACGTTCGTCTGGGCAACCGCGGGTCGGTGCCGGTGGATCGGCTGGCCGCGATCGACTGCCGGACGCTGGCGCTGGCCGGGAGCCTGAGCGCGACGTGGGCCACCGATGGGGCCGCGGCGATCGCCGCTGCCGTAGGCGACGGGCGGACGCAGATCGTCGATGGCCAGCATCACGGTGTCGATCAAGCCGTCGCCGCCGAGTTCCTCGACGCGTTCTTCGCGAAATAGCATGTGGGCTCGTTCGCCACAGGAGAGGAGCTGCGACGGTGATTCAGCACATCGTGTTGTTGAAATGGAAGGCCGGTACCACAGATGCCCAGATCGATGCCGCGTTCGGGGAGGCTCAGCAGCTCGTCGACGCGATGGAGAGCGTCGAGCGCGTCTCGTTAGGTCGCAACCGCGCCGAGGACGACCACGGCTTCACCCACGCGCTGATCGTCAAGCTTTCCGACGACGATGCGCTGAGCGACTATCTGCACCACCCCACGCGCGAGCGCTACGTCCGTGAGGTGCTCGGTCCGATCGAGGAGGAGCGGATCGAGATCGACGTACCCGAGGACCTGCACGTGGAGCGCCAGCGCGCGCACGACGCCGGTTGGGACTGGCAACGCCCGCGCGTGTCGGCCAGCGCTGCGGCAGCGGCTCTTCGCTACGAGGAGACCCACCCCGACGACGAGTGAGCCGTCTGGCGGCGATCCCCCGACCCGGCTCAGCGCACGCGCAATCGGAGCCGCGCCCACGAGTTGTTGGCGTATCCCTTGGGATTCCACAGCTGCGCCGGGTCCTCCGGTTGGGTGGCCGCGGCGCTGTCCCACGCCCGAGCGACGACCTCGGCCGCCCCCGAGTCGACGGTCACCGTCGCCCGCCAGCGCCGCCACGCCCAGCTGCTGGCGGCGTCTAGCAGCTCTGCCTGGTGCCAGTGGCGGCCCCCGTCGGTTGAGACGTCGACGCGCACGATGTGACGGTCATCGCCGGCGAATGCGTAGCCATCCACCTTAAGCTCACCGGCCGCGACGCGAGACCCGTCGGCGGGCGCGAGGAAGTCGGCGTTGACGGCGACTGCTCCGAGCGGAAACCCCGCGCCGCGCAGGCCGGCGTCGGCGTCGTCGTCGGCCCCCAGCAGCCGGTAGGTCTGAGCCTGGAAGAAGTTCTCGGAAGGCGTCTCACGGGCACTGATCCGCGCCAGCCACTTGACGCTCCGAGCGCCGATGTAGCCGGGTACGACGACGCGCAGCGGCGCCCCATGGACCGCCGGCAGCGGCTCGCCGTTCATCGCCCAGGCGAGCATCACCTCGCCGTCGAGCGCCTTGCGCCGGGAGACCGATGCGCCGAACGGCTGCGAGGGCCGGGCCTCAGCCGAGATGTCGGCGCCGATCAGCTCGACATAGCGGGCCTCCGCCGCCAGGCCGGTGTCACGCAGCACGTCCGCCAGCGCCACCCCGCTCCACTCCGCCGTCCCGGTCGCCCCCGGGCCCCACGAGGCCTCGCCGGGAATCGGCGACACCTCCTGCAGGCCCGACCGGCGGTTGCCCGCACATTGCAGCGTGGCCACCATCCGGCGCTCCTCGAACCGGTCGCGCAGCTCGGCCACCGAAAGCTCCTGCGGCCGAACGACCAGGCCGTCGATGCACAGCCGGTAGCTCGCCGTCCGCGTCGCTGGTACCGGCCCGTGGTTTCGCACGTAGAAGGCGTCCAGCGGCGTGAGCGGCGCCGCGGCCAGCGCTGCCCGCGGTGGCTCGGCGTTGTAGGGATCGACGGTGTGCACGACCATGTCGCCTCGCTTGCCGAGCGCACGGCTGGCCTCGGCGGCGTCGTCGGTCATCGTCGCCGGCGGCGCGCCCGGCCCCGGGCTCAGGCCTCGGGGGTGGAGCCAGGGCTCGACGGGGCCTCGGCGTCCGACCCGTCACCGTTGGGACGCCGGCCGTTGCCGGAACCGTCCGTGGGCCGTGGGTGCTGTGCGGCCGGCTGCGGGTGCTCTGCGGCCGGCTGCGGGTGCTCTGCTACGGGCTGCGGCCCCTCGCCGGCGGGCTCAGGACGACCCGCACCACGCGCCGCCCCGGACTCGAAATCCTTACTGCGGATCAGCAGCAGCGTCAGCACCGCGGACACGAGCGCCAGCAGGGCGCCGACGAGGAACACATCGTTGAGGCCGGCAGTGAAGCTGGCGCGAACCGCGTGGGCGGCAACCGGTCGTGCCCGGGCGGGGAGCGCCCCGAGCCCGCTGGCGGCGCCACTGCCCTGCGAGACCGTTTGCGCGAGGGCGTGCGCGGCCCGGGTGGTGACGCCCGCGGTGCCTCGCAGCGCGGTTTCGATGTGCGTGCTCACGGTATGGGCGAACAGCGTCCCGAGGCCGGCGATGCCGGTCGCGATGCCGACCTGGCGGAACGTGGAGTTGATGCCACTGGCCATGCCGGCGCGGTCGGGGGTGACGACGCCGATCGCCGTCGAGGCCAGCGGCGGGTTGATCAGGCCGACTCCGGCTCCGGAGACGATGAAGCCGGGGATGAGGTGCTCCCAGTGCGTGCCGGCATGGACGCCGCGCATCAGCAGCAATCCGATACCGACGAGGAGCAGCCCGGGCGCGATGAGGAAGCGGATCGGCACGAAGGCGGTCAGGCGGCCGGCCAGGGTCGACGTCAGCAGAATCCCGCCGGAGAGGACGAGGAACCGCAGGCCGGTCTGCATCGCCGAATAGCCGAGGACATCCTGCAGGTACAGCGTCAGGTACAGAAAGAGCGCGAAGAACCCGGCCGACAGCGAGAAGGCCGCGATCGAACCGCCGGTGAACGTCGGCTTGCGAAACAGGGCGAGGTCGAACATGGCGCGATCCTTCTGCACGAGCTCGGCGATCACGAACAGGATCAGGCCCACCGCCGAGCCGATGAGCAGTCCGATGATGAGCGGCGAGCCCCACCCCTTCTCGTTGGCCTTGATCAGGGCGTAGACGAGCGCCCCGAGGGAGCCGGTGAACGTGAGGACGCCGATCGGATCGATCCGGTGTTTTCCGGGCTGGCGTGACTCCTCGACGCGCATCAGCGTCAGGACGACGGCGACGACGCCGATCGGGACGTTGACGAGGAAGATCCAGCGCCAGGAGATGGCCGTGGTCAGCGCGCCGCCGACCACCGGGCCGATGGCCACCGCCAGCCCGGTGATAGCCCCCCACACGCCGAAGGCGGTCCCCCGCTCGCGCCCCTGGAACGCCGAGCCCAGCAGGGCCAGCGAGGTGGAGAACATCGCCGCGCCGCCGACGCCCTGGGCGCCGCGGGCAAGGTTGAGCCAGAGCGGTGACTGGGCGAGTCCCGACGCCAGCGAGCTGAGACTGAAGATGATCAGTCCGATGACGAACACGCGCTTGCGCCCGTACAGGTCGGCCAGCGATCCGGTGGTCAACAGCAGCGCGGCGAGCAGCAGCGAGTAGGCGTCGACGACCCACTGCAGGTCGGAGAAGTTCGCCTTGAGCGACGACTGGATCGCCGGGAGCGCGACGTTGACGATCGTCACGTCCAGAAGCAGCATGAACGTGCCCACGCACACCGCGATCAGGGTCCACCACTTGCGATCCATCGGTCCGGATTCCTTTCTGATGCTGCGATCGGCCCCGTTGGAGGCTACTCAGTCGATCGACTCGATCGACAACTGACACCGGCAGGTCCCCACTTCCCCCGTGGCGAAAATAACCCCGATGCACGCGCTCCTGCACGGCTCACTGGCCGCCGTCTCGGTACCCGGAGGACAGGGCCTCAAGCAGATCGGCGAGCTGGCGCTGGCGTTCGGGCTCTCGTCGCTGATCGGGCTGGAGCGGGAATGGCGTCAGAAGTCGGCCGGCCTGCGGACCCACACGCTCGTGGGCTTCGGGGCAGCACTGTTTCTGATCGTCAGCAAGTACGGCTTCAGCGACGTGCTCGGCTCGCACGTCACCTTGGACCCGTCGCGGGTCGCCGCCCAGATCGTCACCGGCGTCGGTTTCATCGGCGGGGGGCTGATCTTCGTACGCGGCGACGCCGTCCGCGGGCTGACGACCGCAGCGATCGTCTGGATCACGGCGGCGATCGGCATGGCGTGCGGAGCCGGGCTGGCGATCCTCGCCGTCTTCGCCACCGCGGCGCACTTCGTCGCGGTGTTCGGATATCGCTGGGTGGCGACCAAGCTGCCGCGCTCGCGCTATGCCGGCTTCGGAGTCCGGGTCGTCTACGAGGACGGCCGGGGAATCCTGCGCGACGTCCTGACCCAATGCACGCAACAGGGGTTCACGATCGCCCGCGTGGCCACGCACAAGCTGGAGCGGGAGCTCGGTGGGGTGCCGGCGGTGGCGGTGAGCCTCGAGGTTCAGGGGCAGCCGCGCCCCGAGGGACTCACAGCGTCGCTCAGCGATCTGCCGGGGGTTCATGACGTCTCCGCGACCGACCTCAGCGACGACCCGGAGTAGCTCGAGTCTGGGTGCAAAGGCGGCTAGGCCAGCTCGTGACGGACGAGCTCGACGACCGGTAGATCACCGGGCTCAAGCGACGGGCGGCAGCGCGTCAGCTCGTCGGCGCCAAGCGCGGCGAACGCCGCCTCCACGGCCCGTCGGTAGGAGGCGTCGATCACGGCCAGCCCGTCGTGCCGAGCGCCGCGCAGGCGCCTACGGGCGGCCGGGGTCCCCACATAGACCCACACGCGAGCCCCGCCGGCGTCGATCCGATCTGATACGTCACGACGCGCGTAGTTGCGCTCGCGGCGATCCAGCCGCCTCAGCTGGTCGGCGTC